>DASVLI010000068.1:0-2821 GCA_036384955.1 Occallatibacter sp. | reverse complement strand
GGGAACGCCGCGGGCAGCATCGCTTCCGATTTTTCCATTTCATGCACAACGTATTTCTCAGGAGCCATTCATGTCTCTCGACGCACTCATTGATTCTTTGCCGGGCTTTGCCAAGGATTTGAAGCTGAACTACTCGTCGCTGGTCCGCAACAACATGGAGCTGACGGCGCAGCAGTTGTGGGGCACGGTGGTGGCCACGGCCATTGCCACGCGCAATGGAGAGCTGACGGCCGCCGCGGTGGAAGCGGCCGCCGCGCAAATCTCGCCTGAGGCAGTGGAGGCGGCCAAAACCGCCGCGGCCATCATGGGCATGAACAACATTTTTTACCGCTTTCAGCACCTGACCACGAACGAGAAGTACTCCACAATGGGTGCGCGGCTGCGCATGAACGGACTACGCGCGCACGGCGTGGATGCGCTGGACTTCGAGCTGTGGTGCCTGGCGGTTTCCGCCGTGAACGGCTGCGGCAAATGCGTGGACTCGCACGAGCACGTGGTGCGGGAGAAGGGCGCCACCGAGGAGCTGGTGATGGCCGTGATTCGCGTCAGTTCCGTGGTGCACGCCATTGGTTGCGCTTTGGATGCGGCCCGCGCGCTGGCGCCGATGAGCGCACCGGAGGCCGTTACGGCCTGAGCCGTGCCCGCGCAAGCGTTCCAGCACCCTGCCGCGTCTTTTGAATCGACGAGCCGACTCATAACCCCGAGGCGGTAACCTTAGTTGTGGCTTGCAGCGGCAGGCGCGAAGGAGCAGCGATGGCGAAGTTGAAGGGTGTGCTTGTGGCGCTCATGGCGCTGACCGTAGGCCTCTCCGGCTGCAAGGGTTTTTGGGACGCGCCGGACAACGGCGGCGGTGGCAGCACCACGCTCACCAGCGGCGTCTTCTATGTGTTGAATGCCGAGACCGCGCAGCTTGTGGCCTACTACGTCAACGCCGGCACGCTGACGACCGTTGGCACCTACGGTCTGTCTTCAACGCCGATTGCCATGACCATTGCGCCAAACAATGAGTTTCTCTACGTCAGCACCATTGGCGGCATTTATGTGTACACCATCGCCTCCAACGGCACGCTGACGCTGGGCAATTCTTCGGCGCCCATCAGCAGCGACCCGGCGCAGAGCATGAAGGTGGACGCGACGAGTTCATGGCTGATTGAGGGCGTCAGCGGCGCGGCCAACATCTTTGCCATTCCTGTGAATTCGACGACCGGTGCGCCGACCTCGACCACAGAACAATACCAGGCGCTGCCCGTCTCTACCGTGCAGCAGGTAACGCTGGCGCCGGACAACTCGTATGCGTATGTGGCGATGGGCACAGGCGGCACGGCGGTCATTCCATTTACCGCGGCCAACTCGAATCCCTTCGGCACGGTGACCACGATTGCCACGGTGAACGCGAGCGGCGCGGCCATCTCGGTCGCGGTCGATCCTTCTGACCGGCTCTTCTACATCGGCGAAACCTCGGCGATTTCCGGGTCGAACTCCGGCGCCGTGCGCGCCTTTGTGCTGAGCACGCGCACGGAGCTGAGCGGGTCGCCCTTTGCGTCCAAGGGGCTTGCGCCGTATTCAATTTTGCCGCTGGCGGCGGGCAGCTATGTGTATGTGGCCAACCGGCAGGTCAGCGGCAGCTCGACCGGCGTGATTGCCGGCTACTCGGTTGGCGTCTCTGGCAGCACCTACTCGCTGACGGCGCTGGGCAGCACGTTTACCGCGGGCACCAACCCGGTGGGGCTGGCGCAGGACAGCACCAAGCAGTTTGTCTTTGCGGTGAATTACGGCGGCAATTACGACCTGATGGGCTACGTCTTCGACTCCACCAACGCCGGCTACCTGGACACGGTAATCAAGTCGACGACCGGCACTGACCCGGTGCAGGCTACGGCGATTGCGGCCGCGCATTAGCACGCTGCACGCATTTCCCGATCGAATACGCCTATGCCAAAGAGCATTGCATGCAGAGCTGTGCGCGCTGTGCCGGTGCTATTCTCTGAAGAGTCGAACAGTGTCTGTTACCACGCGCATCCCGTTCCGTTCCTGCTTACAACCTGGCCAAACTGCGTGCCGCGCACTGGCGCTGCTTCTATGCCTCCTAGCCGTTTCCGGCTGCTCGCATTTGCGCCTGCAAAAGCATGAGTATGTCTACGTATGGACGCGGCAGATGTTTCTGCGCGACCGGGTTGCCGCGGTCTCCAACCGCGTGGCCCAGGTGGACAATGGCCAGCGGCTGGAAGTGGTGGAGCGCGCCAGGCGCTTTATCCATGTGAAGACCGACAAGGGCGTGGTGGGATGGATTCCCGACCGCGCAGTTATTGACCAGAAAACCTACGACGAGTTCGCGCAACTTGTCACTGCGCACAAAGACGATCCGGTGGTGGCGCACGGCGCGGTACGCGACGACATCTATCTGCACGTGACGCCGGGCCGCGACTCCGACCGCTTCTACCTTCTGGCGGAAAATGCCAAGGTGGATCTGCTGGTGCGCGCCTCCATGCCGAAGGCCGTGGCAGCCACGGCCCCTGCCGTGCCCCCGCCCGCCAACGATGCGAAGGATGCCGCACCGGAGCCTCCGCCGCCCCCGCCGATGGAAGACTGGTGGCTGGTGCGTGACACGCAGGGCCGCATGGGCTGGCTGCTGGCCGGCCGTGTGGATGTGAGCGTGCCCGACGAGATTGCGCAGTACGCAGAAGGGCAGCGCATCGTGTGCGCGTATGTGCTCACAAAGGTGAACGACGAAGGCTCCTCAATCGCCGACCACCAGGTGCCGGAGTATGTGACCGCGCTGGGGCCCTACAAGTGGGGACTGCCGTACGACTTTGACCAGATT
>DASVLI010000067.1:0-39598 GCA_036384955.1 Occallatibacter sp. | reverse complement strand
GAGGCGAATTCGAGGATCGGCATGGGGTAATGCTGGCCGGGCTTCTGGTCCATGGCGTAGTCGATGAAGTGCTGGTCGAAGCGGCGGTACTTGACGGTGGCGGTGAGGGTGACGGGCCCGGCGGAGATTTGCTTCGGCATGCGGAAGCGGTAGCGCACCAACTGCGAGCGGCCGGACTGGAGCACGTTGTTGTAGGCGAGCACGCGGTTGTGCCAGATCTCGTGGATGCCGTTCAGCTCGCCCTTGTTGTTGATGAGGCGATTGGTGAAGGAGTGGGCCGAGGGGTCGAGGTGGCCGTCGGGCTGGATGAAGCCGCTTTCGCCAAGGATTTTGCCGGAGCCGTCCTTGACGACGAAGTCGACCCAAGCCTCGTAGAAGTCGCGCTGCTCGGGGACCAGGGAGTGGCCGATGCCTTTGTTCTGGATGACGACATCGGCGATGAGGGTCTCCGAGGGCTGGAGGGAGAACGCGGTGAGGCCGAGTGGGGCGATGATCGGATCGGAGCCGGAAGAGTTCTCGCGGGCGTTCTCCGTGTCGCGTTCGAGGGCGAAGATGTCGACGTTGAGGACGCCCTTGCCGTCGGGGCCGTTGCGGAAGAAGTCGCGGAGGCGGGCCATCTGCTCAGGGAAGTTGTAGTAGGCGGGGATGAGGGAGTTGCCGGCTGCCCAGCGGTGGTCGACGAGCTGATCGTTCTTGGCGCCGGGGTCTTTGGCGCCGGCGGCGAGCGGCTGGCGGAGCATGTGGCAGGTCTGGCAGGTGGAGACCTCGGGTTTGCGATAGAAGGGCAGCGGGGACTGCTTGGTGAAGCTGGCGCCCTGCCACTCGTCATAGAGAGGGATGGCGCGGAGCCACTTGTAGTTGTCGAGCTCGCGGGGAATGGCGGCCTTGTGGCAGGCGCCGCAGAACTCGGCCGATTTGAGCAGGGGGCGCATGACGGCCTTGGAGTGGCGGTCGAGGTGAGCGAGGATTTCGGCGTCGGAGACGGGGCGGGTGATGGGCTGATCGTTTTCGTCGACCAGGACGGCGGGCGGGCCCATGACGTAGCTGCCGGTGCCGATGGTGGTGACCTGCTGGATGGAGTGGCAGGTGGAGCAGGTGATGCCTTCGTCCTCAAAGGGGCGCTTTTTGGGCATGCCCTGGGTGAGATCGCCGGAGAGCAGGGCGACGGGGTTGTGGCAGCCCTCGCAATGGCGGGAGTACTGAACGCCTTTTTCGTCGATGAGGGCGTTGACGTTTTTGAGGTACCAGAGGGCGCGGAAGCTGTTGGAGTGGGCGGATTGACGCCACTGTCGGTAGGACTCCTGGTGGCAGTGGCCGCAGTAGGCCGCGGTGGGGAAGGCTTTGGGGCTGAGGAACTGGCCGTTATAGCTGGTGGCGTTGGAGGGCAGGAAGGGCGTGGTTTTGCCGAAGGCGTAGTTGTAGCGGGCGGCGACCGAGTTATGGAAGGAGGAGGTGGGGCCGGAGATGGGTATCTGGAGCGAGTAGCCGGGCTGCGGGGCGAGATTGGGCTCAGGCGCGTCGGCGGCGGGCGGAGCGGTGGCGGCAGCTGGAGCGGCGGCGGGTTTGGGGTTCTCCGGCGGAGTGGAGTCACTGGCGGCGCGGACCGCCCATGTGCAGGCGAGAGGGAGGGCAAACAGCGAGGCTGCCAGCACGAGGGGGCGCAAACGGAAGGGGGACATCGGCCAGTGATCTCCGGGGAAACGGGGCGCTGCAACCCGAGCACGCACGGGGCCGCAGCGATACAGCCAACACGATAGCAGGGGCGGGGCGGAATCTGTCTTCCACCGAAGGATGGAGCGGTGTGTGAGGACGAAGGAATGAGGAGAATTTTTGGGGTTGGGCAAAAGGAGAGTCCAAATTGCATTCAACGGTTCACAGAATGGGATAAACGGGAATAAAAAGGGTCTGACGTGTGCCGCAGATCACGCTGGACTTAGCCAAAAGCGGGTCGGAACTGGTACGGTGTTTGAGTAGGTTTCGTGCGCGCAATGGGCAGCAATCCATACCTTTCATTGGCCGTTTTGTTTGTGGTGGCCCTGGGCTTCGGTCTGGCTCCTTTGGGGCTGGCGTGGCTATGGGCCCGTGTGTTTTCTCCCCAGAAGCAGAACGAGATCAAGAACTCGATTTACGAGTGCGGTCTGGAGTCGAAGGGCGACGCGTGGGTGCAGTTCCGCTCGGCCTATTATCTGTACGCCATCATGTTCCTTATTTTCGATGTGGAGGCGGTATTTCTGCTGCCGTTCGCGGTGGCGTTTACCGGGCTGGGACTGGCGGCGTGCCTTTCAATGCTGGTGTTTGTGCTGCTGCTGATTGAGGGCCTGGCGTGGGCCTGGGTGAAGGGTGTGTTGACGTGGGCATAGGCCGCGGAGCGGCCTATGCCCAGCTTCTAGCTGCTAGCTTCTAGCTGCTAGCGGGAAAGAGGCACGACAGTAGATTGCGGCTGGGCAGTACTGGTCACTGATCACCGGAGCAAAGCGACATGGCGGTTGACGAGCAACTGAAGATCGAGATGGGCAAGCAGGGCGTTCTGGTGACGTCGCTCCAGGAGCTGTACAACTGGGGGCGCAAGAGCTCTGTGTGGCCGATGCAGTTCGGCCTGGCCTGCTGCGCGATCGAGATGATTGCGACCACGATGGCGCGCTACGACATGGCGCGATTTGGCGCTGAGGTGTTTCGCCCGTCGCCGCGGCAGGCGGATTTGATGATCATCAGCGGCACGGTGACCAAGAAGATGGCTCCGCAGGTGGTGCGGCTTTACAACCAGATGGGCGAGCCGAAGTACGTGATTGCGATGGGCGCATGCGCCATCTCGGGTGGGCCGTTCAAGCAGGGCTACAACGTGTTGAAGGGGATTGACCGCTACATTCCTGTGGATGTGCACATTCCCGGCTGCCCGCCGCGGCCCGAGGCGCTGCTGCAGGCGTTTATGACGCTGCAGAAGAAGATTGAAGGACAGCATTTGACCGGCGAGGGACGCCCACGGCATCTGGATGCCGAGGCGCAGGGCGAGTTCCCGGTGCCGGTGCAGGGCGCGCACGACCTGGAGCCGACGGCGAACAAGGGCGTGTGGACGGTGCCGACGATTATTCGGTAAAGCAGCTTCTAGCCGCTAGCTAAAGGCCAAGGGAGTAAGGGTTGAAGACGGTCGAGGAGATCAAGGCGGCGATAGAGGCGGCGGTGGCGGGCGCCGAGGTGGAGATTGTCTCCAACCCCGGGCCGTCAGCACAGCACTCGCTGCGGGTGGGCCCGGCGCACGCCGTGGCGGTGGCCACTTTTCTGCGCGACGACCGGGAGCTGGCGCTTGATTTTCTATCGAATGTGACCGGAGTGGACTGGCCGGACAAAGAGATAGCGGAAAAAGTGAAAGTAACACGTGAGGTTGAGAAGCCCGTGGAAGGCGGCCAGCCCGGCGAGACCGAGAAGGTGACAGAGACCGTGGAAGAGACGCGCAAGCGCGTGGAGCCGGGGTATCTGGAGACGGTCTACCACCTGTTTTCCGTGGAGAAGAAGCATGGGCCGGTGATTCTGCGCATGCGGACCGCGGACCGGGGCGAGCATGCGACGCTGCCATCGCTGACGCCGGTATGGCGCTCGGCGGAGTTCCAGGAGCGCGAGGTTTTCGACCTGTATGGGATTGTGTATACCGGGCACCCGGTCTTGCGGCGGCTGCTGATGTGGGACGAGTTTACCGACTTCCCGATGCGCAAGGATTACGTGGAGCCGGACGACTTTGAGTACGAGCCGACGCCGCATGATCAGGTGCTGATGCGGGCGCAGGAGCATAAAAGCAAGGAACACGGAGCACGGGAAACAGGGACTACGGGACCAGGGGACCAGGGGACTGGAAGTCCAGTGAGCAATGTGCACAGTGCTGGCGGAGGTGCGCAGTGAGCATGCCGGCGCAGAATCCGATGACGGACTTCTCCGCGCGTCTGGCGCGGCAGGAGGGGTGGAACCGTCCGCCGGTGATTGAGCCGGATGGCGAAGGCGAGCTGCTGGAAGTGGCCATGGGGCCGCACCACCCGTCGACGCATGGCGTTTTTCGTATGGACGTGGTGCTGGATGGCGAGCGGGTGATCAAGCTGCGGCCGATTTTTGGCTACCTGCACCGCAACCACGAGAAGATTGCCGAGGGCACGACGTATCTGGCGTCGATGCCGTATACGGACCGGCTGGACTACTTCTGCTCGATGACCAACAACTGGGCGTACGCGCTGGCGGTGGAGAAGCTGGTGGGGCAGGAAGTGCCGGAGCGGGCCGAGTATCTGCGCGTGATCATGGCCGAGCTGACGCGCATTCAGAATCACGCCTCGACGGTTGGGTTTTTGCTGCAGGAGATGGGCGCCAGCGGCACACCGCTGATGTACGCCTTCCGCGAGCGCGAGAAGATCATGGATCTTTTCGAGTCGCTGACCGGCTCGCGGATGATGTGCAACTACATGCGCTTTGGCGGCTGCCGGGTGGACGCCTCTTCTGCGTGGCTGAATGAGGCGCGCAAGGTGGTTGCAGGACTGCCTTCGTTCATCGACGAGTTTGAGCGTTTTCTGCGATCGAATGAAATTCTGATGGCGCGCACCCAGGGCATGGGTGTGCTGACGGCCGACCTGGCGGTGAACGCGGGCATCAGCGGACCGATGCTGCGCGGCTCGGGCGTGAACTACGACATTCGCAAGGTGGACCACTACGGCATCTATGACCGGTTCAAGTTCCGGGTGCCGCTGGGCGATCACGGCGACATTTACGACCGCTACATGGTGCGCATGCTGGAGATGCGCGAGTCGGTAACAATTCTGGAGCAGGCGCTGAAGGAGATTCCGGGCGGGCCGGTGATGGACCCGAAGGCGAAGATTCGCAACTTCAGGCCCAAGCCGGGCGAGGCCTATGGACGCATCGAGTCGCCGAAGGGCGAGCTGGGCTTTTACCTGATCAGCGATGGCAGCCCGAATCCTTACCGGTATCGGGTGCGGCCGCCGAGTTTGATCAACCTGACGGTGCTTGAGGATATGTGCCTGGGGCACAATGTGGCCGACGTGGTTTTGATTTTTGGAAGCGTGGATATTGTGCTGGGAGAGGTAGACAGATAGCTTCTAGCTGCTAGCTTCCAGCTCTTAGCTTTTTTCGTGCGAGTACGGAAGTTGCGGGAGTTGTGAAAGCAGTTGGGCAGGTAGCGAGCTAGAGGCTAGGAGCTAGAAGCTCGAAGCTGTTCCGGAGGAAGACACATTGCTGGGTGAGGGAATACTGAAGGGCATGGTGGAGACGGCGAGGAATTTCGCCGGCAGCTTCGTGTCCAAAGAGCGGCTGACGACGGTGGAGTATCCGGAGGAGCGGATTCCGACCATCGAAAACGCGCGCGTGTTTCCGTTTCTGGTGTATGACGGCTCGGACTGGGAGGCGGGGCTGCGCTGTGTGGCCTGCCAGATTTGCGAGAAGGAGTGCCCGCCCAAGTGCATCTTTATTGAGAAGTCGAAGGACAAGAAGCCGGATTACGTGGGCAAGCAGCAGATCTATCCGGCGCGGTTCGATATCGACATTTCGGTGTGCATGAGCTGCCAGATCTGTGTGGAGGTTTGCCCGTTCGAGGCCATCAAAATGAATAACGAGTTTGAGCTGGCCACCGACGACCGCTTTGGCGGATTGCTGTTGGACCGGCACAAGCTGGCGCACTCGAACGAATACTACCACCAGATTCACCCGACCGAAGCCGCGGAGGTGGATGCGCGGCTGGCCGAGGAGAAGGCCAAGGTGGAAGCCAAGGCCAAGGCGGCGGCCGAAGCCGCGGCGGCGAAGGCGGCAGCAGCTGCTGCGGCCAAGCCGGTCGAGACTCCCAAAGCGGGCGGGGAGGGAGCGTAGGCCATGTTCGACAAGCTGGATCAGATTTTTGTTTGGCTGCAGCACTGGCTGGTGGGCTTTCTGCCGGAGTTTTTGCAGCCGGTGGCCGCGGCGCTGCTGGCGGTGGTGGTCATCATCTGCTTCTTCCCGGCACTATTCGCGCTGACCACGGTGTTTGAGCGCAAGGGTCTGGCGCGCATCCAGAACCGCATTGGACCGAATCGCGCTGGCTGGTTCGGCATTTTTCAGCCGGTGGCCGACGGCATCAAGGCGCTGACCAAGGAAGACGTGGTGCCGCGCAGTGCCGATCACGCGGTGCACTTTCTGGCGCCGGTGGCGCTGCTGGCCGCATCGTTCATGGGCTTTGCGGTGCTGCCCATGGGGCGCAACATGGTGCTGGCGGATATGGACGCGGCGCTATTGTTTTATTTCGCGATGGGCGCGTCGAGCGAAGTTTCGATCTTCATGGCCGGCTGGTCGAGCCGCAACAAGTATTCGCTGCTGGGCGCGATGCGCGCCGTGGCGCAGATGATCAGCTACGAGATCATCCTGCTGCTTTCGAGCGTGGCCGTGGTGATGATGGTGGGTTCGCTTTCGCTGGTGAAGATTGTGGAGGCGCAGAACCACTACAGCTATGGGCTGCCGCACTGGTTCATCTTTACGCCGTGGGGCATGGCGGGCTTTGTGATGTACGCGATTGCCGCGACCGCTGAGACCAACCGCTCACCGTTCGACTTGCCGGAAGGCGAGAGCGAGCTGGTTGCGGGATATTTTACGGAGTACTCGGGCTTCAAGTTCGCGATGTTCTTCATGGCCGAGTATCTGGCGATGTTTTCGGTATCGGGCCTGGGCACGACGCTGTTTTTGGGCGGATGGACGGCGCCGCTGGCGGTGCTGCAGTGGGTGCCTTCATGGATTTGGTTCCTGGCGAAGATGATGATGTCGATCTTCGTTTTTATCTGGATGCGCGGAACGCTGCCGCGGCTGCGCCAGGACCAGCTGATGAATTTCGCGTGGAAATTCGTGCTGCCGTTTACGCTGCTGAACCTGCTGGTGACGGGGATGTGGCGCTTTATGGGCGAGGGCTGGCTGCGCTGGGTGGTGTGCAGTGGCATTCTGCTGGCGGCCTATGTGTTGATGGCGCGGGTGGGCATGCGGCGCAAGCACTTTGGGCCGAGGAGTTATCGCTATGCGGAGTAAGGCGCGCATGAAGAAGGGAAGCGGGCGATGACGGCGGCGTTCTGGATTATTACCGCGATTACGATTCTGGGCGGCGTGGCGGCGATGATGCTGCGCAGCGTGGTGCACGCGGCGCTGGCGGTGACGGTGGCCTTTGGCGGACTGGCACTGATGTTTTTGAATCTGGGCGCGCAGTTCGCGGGCTTTGCGCAGATTCTGGTGTACATCGGCGCGGTGGCGATTCTGGTGGTGTTCGCGATTCTGCTGACGCGCGGCTCGGAGACGCCGAGGGATGCCGTGTTCAGCAAGACGTGGCTGTCTGGCTTGGCAATTGCGGCGGCGGTGTTTGCGGTGCTGGGCTGGGCGATTTTGAATTCGCCGCTGGCGCTGGAGGGCACCAAGCCGGAGCCGGGCGTGACGGTGAAGGATATTGGAATTGCGCTGATGGGGCCGTACGTGCTGCCGCTGGAGATTGTTGCGGTGCTGCTGACCAGCGCCCTGATTGGCGCGGTGATTGTGGCCATGCATGACAAGGAGGGCGCACGGTGAGTCCGCTGGCTGGATATTTGCTGGTAGCCGCGCTGCTGTTCGCCATTGGCCTGGCCGGCGCGCTTGTGCGGCGCAACGCGATTCTGGTTTTGATTGGCATTGAGCTGATGCTGAATGCGGCGAACCTGAATCTGATTGCGTTTTGGCGCTTTGGGCCGCATCCAGAGGCGCTGACGGGGATGATGTTCGCAATCTTCTCGATTGCGGTGGCGGCGGCCGAGGCCGCGGTGGGACTGGGCCTGGTGATTCAGATGTATCGCCACGCGCAGACAACCGATCTGGACCAGATCAACAGGATGAAGGGGTGAGAGGGTGATGCAGTCGACGATGGAACTCTCTCGACACCTGGGGCCGAGCGCGCTGACGCAATGGCTGTGGCTGGTGCCGGCGCTGCCGATACTGGCGGCGGGCGTGGCCGCGCTATTGAAGCAGCCGAAGCGCAAGACGGCGGCGGCGCTGGCGATTGGTTCGATGACCGCGTCATTATTTATTGCGCTGTCGGCGTTTGTGTACGTGGTGGCCGGCTGGGCGCATGGCGGCGTGGTGCGCGAGAGCTTCAGCTTTACGTGGTTCCAGTTTGGCGGGGGCCAGGTGGAACTGGGCTGGGTGCTGGATCCGCTGTCTGCGGCGATGGCGCTGATGGTGACGTTTGTAGGCCTGCTGATCTTCATCTACTCCGTGGGCTACATGGAGCAGGACGAGAACTTCACGCGCTTCTTCTGCTTCCTCTCGCTGTTTGCCGGAGCGATGCTGGGCGTGGTGATTTCAAACTCGCTGCTGCTGCTGTTCATGTGCTGGGAGCTGGTGGGTTTGACGTCGTATCTGCTGATCGGGTTCTGGTATCAGAAACCCTCGGCGGCGGCGGCGGCGAAGAAGGCCTTCCTGACCACGCGCGTCGGCGATGTTTTCTTTCTGCTTGGAATCGTGTGGTTGTTTGGACAGACCGGAACGCTGCTGTTCTATAACGGCGGCGCGGGTTCAATGGAGCCGATGGCGCTGGCAGGTTTGCTGAGCGCGCATGCGGCGTTTGGGCTGACGGCGGCGACGGCGATTGGGCTGCTGATTTTTGCGGGCGCGGCAGGCAAGAGCGGCCAGCTTCCGCTGCATGTTTGGCTGCCGGATGCGATGGAAGGCCCGACGCCGGTTTCGGCGCTGATTCACGCGGCGACGATGGTGGCCGCGGGCGTGTACTTAATCGCGCGCGTCTATCCGCTGATGGCGGCAGGCGCGGGAGCCAACGGATCAACGGTTGCGCTGACCGTGGTGACGTGGGTGGGCGCGGCGACGGCGCTGTTCGCGGCGTTGATTGCGGTGGCGCAGAACGACATCAAGCGGATTCTGGCGTACTCGACGGTTTCGCAACTGGGTTACATGATGGCCGGCCTGGGCATGGGCGGCGTGGCGGTGGGCATGTTCCACCTGATCACGCATGCGTTCTTCAAGGCCCTGCTGTTCATGGGCGCGGGCTCGGTGATTCACGGCTGCCACGAAGAGCAGGACGTGCGCAAGATGGGCGGCCTGCGCGAGGAGATGCCGCGCACATTTGTGCCGTATGCCATTGGCATGCTGGCGCTGAGTGGATTTCCGATTTTCTTCTCGGGCTTCTGGTCGAAGGACGCGATTCTTGAGGCGGCGCAGCATTGGGAAGTGGCCAAGGCGCCCTTCTACATGCTGGTGGCGGGCGCGCTGCTGACGGCGTTCTACATGACGCGGCAGGTGAGCTACGTCTTCTTTGGCAAGTGGCGCGGCCACGGGCATGCGCATGAGAGTCCGAAGGTGATGACAGCACCGCTGGCAGTGCTGGCACTGATGGCAATGCTGCTGGGCGTGCTGGGCACGCCGGCGTGGCCGTGGTTCCGCGCGTTTATCGGGAACCACGCGCTGCACTTTGAGTGGGCGGGCTTTAACGAGCCGGGCCTGCTGACGCTGATGGCGAGCTCTTCGCTGGTGGTCTTTCTGGGGCTGGGGCTTGGCTGGTTGATGTATGGCAACAAGTCGCCCGAGGCAGAGGCGCCCGATGCGCTGGAGAAGGCCGTGCCGTGGGCGTGGGCGGTGCTGCGCGACAAGTTTTATATCGACGAGCTGTACGGCGCGACGGTGATTGCGTTCTATCTGTGGTGGGCGAAGGTGGCCGACTGGATGGATCGCCGCGTGTGGGGCGGGGCCGTGGCGCTGGTGACGTGGGTTTTTGGATTGTGGGCGAAGTTGAACAAATTCCTGGATGAGCAGATTGTGAACGGCGGCTTTGACAAGAGCTGCGACGAGATTGCGGCAGGCGGCGGACTGGCGGCGAGCGTGCAGACCGGGCGTGTGCAGACCTATTTGCGGCTGCTGGCCCTGGGCGTGGTGGTGCTGGCCGCGATTCTGATTTGGAGCAGCGCACGATGAACGGAATGCCTGTATTGACCGTGCTGACGCTGCTGCCTGTAGTGGGCGCGGTGATTGCGCTCTTCAGCGGCAAGCATGCGCGCGCGGTGGCGGTGGTGACGACGCTGCTGGGGCTGGCGCTTGCGCTGGTGGTGTGGACGCATTTGCCCGCCGATGGGTCGATTGGTTTGGTGGAGCGGTTTGCGTGGGCGCCTTCGCTGGGTATTGACTACCACCTGGGCGTGGATGGGCTGGGCGCGCTGATGCTGGTGCTCTCCTCCATCGTGACGCTGATGAGCATTGATGCCGCGCACCGGCTGCGCCGCGAGCAGGGACTTTACTTTGCGCTGGTGCTGCTGCTGGAGGCGGGACTATTTGGCGCGTTTACCGCGCTGAATTTTTACCACTGGTTCTTGTTCTGGGAGATCAGCCTGATTCCGGCGTTCTTCCTGATCAAGCTGTGGGGCGGTCGGAATCGCGGGCCGGCGGCGACGCAGTTTTTTGTGTATACGATGGCCGGTTCGGCCGCGCTGCTGATCTGTTTTCTGGCGGTGTTCTTTTCGACCGGCACCATGGACTTTGTGGACCTGGCGCAGATGGCTTCAACCGGAGCGCTGGGTCAGGCGGTGACTGCGCATCTGGGCGCGGTGATGCCGTGGCTGGCGGTGGGCGTGCTGGCGGGCTTCGCGGTGAAGGTGCCGCTGATGCCGTTCCACACGTGGCTGCCGGAGGCGTATAGCGAAGCGCCTTCGCCGGTGACGATGCTGCTGACCGGCGCGATGTCGAAGATGGGCGTGTACGGCCTGCTGCGCATTGCGGTGCCGCTGTTTGGACACGAGCTTGCAGCGATGCGCACGCCGCTGCTGGCGCTGGCAGTGCTGACGGTGGTGATGGGCGCATGGGCCGCGGCGGCGCAGAAGGATTTGAAGCGCGTGTTTGCGTACAGCAGCGTGAATCACCTGGGCTACTGCATGCTGGGCATTTTTGCGCTGGCGGTGCCGGCGGCGGGCGATGCGGTGCGCGCCAGCCAGGCCGCGGCGCTGAACGGCGTAATTCTGCAGATGTTCAACCACGGGCTGACTGCGGCCGCATTGTTCTGGTTTGTGGCGATGATTCAGGAACGCTCGGGCGGGCATCGCGGGATTGATGATTTTGGCGGACTGCGCAAGCCTGCGCCGGTGTTTGCGGGGCTGATGGGCATTGCGCTGTTCTCGTCTCTGGGGCTGCCGGGACTGAACGGATTCGTGGGCGAGTTCCTTATCTTCCGCGGAGTATTTTCTTTGTCCTGGATAAGCGCGACGGTGAGCGTGCTTGGGCTGCTGGTGACGGCTGCCGTGATTTTGACGGTGATTCAGCGCGTGTTTGCCGGACCGGTGAATGAGAACTGGAAGGAGTTTGCCGACCTGCATGGCGGCGAGCGGCTGGCGATGGCGCCGGTGATTGGATTGATGATGCTGATTGGATTGCTGCCGCAAGTGATTGTGGACAGCGTGAACTCCACGGTTGTGAACCTGCTGGCGCACTGGAGATTTTAGATGCTTGCGTGGACGATCTATCTCTCGTTTGCCGGCGCGCTGTTGGAGGCGCTGCTGCCCAGGCGCAATGCCGCGCTGGCGCGCGTGGTTGCGCTGCTGGTGGCGGTGGCGGGGCTGGCGCTGGCAGTGGCGGGCTTTGCCGCGCATGCAGGCCAGGGGCTGGTGACAATTACCGATGCGGCATGGGTGCCGTCGATGGGGATTCGCTTTACGCTGGCGGCCGATGGCATCAGCCTGGTGCTGGTGCTGCTGACGGGTCTGGCGGCGGTGGCAGGCGTGCTGTTCAGCTGGAACATCGAGCTGCGGACGAACGAGTTCTTTGCATTCTTTCTGGCGCTGATTGGCGGCGTGTACGGCGTCTTCTTAAGCTACGACCTGTTTCTGCTGTTCGTGTTCTACGAAATCGCCATCGTGCCGAAGTATTTTTTGATCGCAATCTGGGGTTCGACGCGGCGCGAGTATGGAGCGATGAAGCTGGCGCTGTATTCCTTCGTCGGCTCGGCGATGGTGCTGATTGGATTGCTGGCGGCGTATGCCTCGGCAGGGAGCCACTCGACGGGCATTACGGCGCTGATGCATGCAGGGCTGCCGGTGCATGAGCAGATGTGGCTTTTCCCGCTGGTGTTTGTGGGCTTTGGCATTCTGGCCGGCATGTGGCCGTTCCACACCTGGGCGCCGACGGGCCACGTGGCCGCGCCGACGGCGGCAAGCATGCTGCTGGCCGGCGTGGTGATGAAGCTGGGCGCGTATGGCTGCCTGCGGGTGGCGATGGGGCTGTTCCCGCACGGGATGGATGCGTGGGGCTTTGCGTTCCTGGGCATTGGCTCGTGGCGCGATGTGTTTGCGCTGCTGGCGATTATCGGCATTGTGTATGGCGCGTTGGTGGCGCTGGTGCAGACGGACTTTAAATTTGTGATTGGCTACAGCAGCGTGAGCCACATGGGCTTTGTGCTGCTGGGCCTGATGACGCTGAACCAGATTGGCATGACCGGCGCGGTGATGCAGATGTTTTCGCACGGCGTGATTGCCGGGTTGCTGTTCGCGATTGTGGGCCGCATTGTGTACGAGCGCACGCACACGCGGCAACTGGCCGAGCTTGAAGAGATGCACCTGGCGCGGCGCATGCCGTTTGCGGCGTGGGCATTTGTGATTGCGGGCATGGCGTCGATGGGGCTGCCGGGCTTCTCCGGCTTTGTGGCGGAGTTGGAAGTGGTGGCGGGCGCGTGGGCCGCGAATCCCTTGTGGACAGTGGGCGCGGCAGTTGGAATCGTGGTGGGCGTGGCGTACACATGGCGCGCACTGCAGAAGGCTTTCTTCAGCGACAAGCATCCAACGCTGGAGCAGCATCCGAAGGAAGGCTGGCCGGAGTTTGCGGCGATTACCTGGCCCGAGGTGAGCGGCGTGGCGCTGCTGGTGCTGGTGAGCTTGTTGGTGGGCTTGTATCCGCGCGTGCTGCTGTCCGCTATTGAGCCGGCGGTGAAGGCGCTGCTGGCAGGAGGTGCGCAATGAACTACGCGGACCTCTTCCATGTAACGCTGCCGGAGACGGCGCTTGAACTTGCCGCGCTGCTGGTGCTGCTGGTTGACCTGGTGTTTCTGCGCAAGGCCGGGTGCGGTGTGCGCACGGCAGTGGCCGCGGCGGTTGGCGTTGCGGGCTGCGTGGCGTCGATGTTCGCCATTGGCGTGCAGACGGGCGCGGGCTTGTCTTTGGGCGACACGCTGGTGCTGACGAACGGTGGCATTGCCGCGGTGGCGCAGATGGGCGTGCTGGCGCTGACGATTTTGACGCTGCTGCTGCTGGCCGATGCGAGCTTTACCAAGCATGTGGGCGAGTTTGTGGCGGTGATTCTGATGTCGGCCGCGGGCGGATTGCTGATTGCGGCGGCGCAGGATTTGCTGGTCATCTTCATCGGCCTGGAACTGCTGTCGCTGGGGCTCTACATTCTGACGGCGTTTGCCAAGCGCTCGGAAAAGAGCGCGGAGTCTGCGCTGAAGTATTACCTGTTCGGCGGCATGAGCGCGGCGTTTCTGCTGTTCGGGTTCAGCTATCTGTATGGGCTGACGGGCTCGACCAATCTGCATGCGATTGCGCTGGGCGCGATCAGTTCTTTCGGCGCGGGCAATCCGCTGTTCTATGTCGCGCTGGTGCTGGTGGCCGCGGGGCTGGGCTTCAAGGTGGCGGCGGCGCCGTTCCACCTGTGGGCGCCGGATACGTATGAGGGCGCACCGACGCCGGCTGCGGCGTTCATTGCCTCGGTGTCGAAGGTGGCGAGCTTTGCGCTGCTGATCAGCTTCAGCTCGGCGCTGGCGCATGCAGTTGCGCCGACCATGGCGTGCTGCCCAAGGCCGCTTGTCGGGCTGGCACATCAGTGGGGGCTGCTGCTGGCGGTGCTGGCGGGCGTGTCGATGGTGGTGGGCAACCTGGCCGCGCTGGCGCAGACGAGCGTGCGGAGATTGCTGGCCTACTCGGCCGTGGCGCATGCGGGCTACGTGGTGTTGGGGCTGGCGTACTTTACGCAGGACCAGCGCAGCGCGCAGGCGATTTTGTACTACGTGCTGACGTATGGGCTGACGACCGTCGGCGCGTTCGGCGTGATTAGTGTGGTGGAACGCGCGACGGGCTCGGACAAGATGGACGCGTTTTTGGGTCTGAGCAAAAAGAATCCGCTGCTGGCTGGCGTGCTGCTGGTGCTGTTCCTTTCGCTGGCGGGGATTCCGCCGCTGGTGGGTTTCTGGGCGAAGTTCAATTTGTTTGCCGCGGTGCTGAGCGTGGGCGCGGGCGCGGTGCCGTTTGGGCTGGTGGCGCTGGCGCTGGCCATGAGCGCGGTGAGTCTCTACTACTATTTGCAGGTGCTGAAGCGGGCTTACGTGATGCCGGCCGCAGACGATGTGCCGGTGAAGGCTGGCGCAGTGACTACGCTGGTGCTGGTGGCGATTGCCGCGGCGGTGGTGGCGCTGGGATGCTTCCCGGTGATGCTGCAGAATTGGATCGCGGGATTTTAGGGACCAGGGGACTAAGGGACTGACACGACGGCCATCCGCTTTGCGGATGGCCGTCGTGTTTTTGGTGTGTTTGTGCTTGTGCTTTCCCAGGTCTCAAAAGCGAGACCTGGGGCACCCATCTTCCAACTCAGCGACGAATCCCAACCGTTGTGTTCGTGCTTTCCCAGGTCCCCAAACGCGAGGGACCTGGGGCACCCATCTTCCAACTCAACGACGAATCCCAACCGTTAAAGTTTGTGCTTTCCCAGGTGCCCAAATGCGAGGGACCTGGGGCAACCATCTTCCAACTCAACGAAGAATCCCAACCGTTGAAGTTTGTGCTTTCCCAGGTGCCCTAATGCGAGGCACCTTGGAAAACCATCTTCGTGCTGAGGACGCATTGCGAGAAGATGCGTGGACCGGGAGGTCCACGCGACAGCCGGCTGGGAGGCCGGCGCTCCATCGATTCGGTGGGTTAGAAGTCGCGGTTGCTGCAGGAGGCCATGTTCGCGAGTTTAGTGCGGCGGGAGCCCCAGTTGAAGGTATTGGTTTTGGAGTTCCAGACGTAGACTCTGGCCGAGCAGCCGAGGGCCTGGCCGTGGTCGTTGCGGCGGTCGGAGGTGGTGGCGATGGACTTGGTGTGGGGCGAGAGCTGGGTGTCGTCGATGCTGGTGGCGGTGGAGCGGCGGTAGAGCTCGGGGGTGACGGGTGCGCCGTCGGCGTCACGGAATTCGACGAAGACAGGCTGGCCGGCTTCGAGACGCATGGCGATGAGCGCGTCCTGCTTGGCATTGCCGTGGCAGCCGCCGATGAGAGCGACCGAGGGGCCGTGCTTGGAGAAGATGGCGGCATCGAGGATGGTGAGCTGGCTTTCGTCGGCGGTGCAGCCGCGCTGCGCGGTGACGGCTTCGGCGACGGCGTGCATCAGCTCCTTCCACTCGGCGCGGGCCGCGGCGGAGGATTTGGAGACTTCCGGCTGCTCGTAGGTTTGCGGGAGTGCGGCGGGGGCGGCGGCGAGCAGGGCGCAGGCAACAAAGAAGTAAGCCAGATTCTTCATGGACGAAGGATAACGCAACGCCGCGCCGTGACGGGCGTTATTGAGTGTGGCGCGTGCGTTCGATGCGTGCCGGATCGTAGCCGTGTTGGGCGATGCGGGCAAGGATTTGCGCGTAGAGCGCGTCGTCCATGTGCGGGCTGCGGCTGAGTATCCAGAGGTATTTGCGGCTGGGCTCGCCGATGACGGCGTATTGATAGGCGGGGTCGAGGTCGATGATCCAATAGTCGCCGAAGAAAGGCCAGAAGAAGGTGACTTTGAGTTTGGTGTTGGAGGAGCCTTCAACGACCCGTGCCCAGCCGTTGGCTGAATTCAGTTTGCCCGCAGCCGAGTAGCAGGCGTTGACGACAGAGATTTTGCCGTCGGGCCGCACGGCGTAGGTGGCAGTCACGTCGCGGTCGCAGTTGCGCTCGAAGCGGTTGGGGTAGCGGGCAAGCTCGTACCAGCGGCCGATGTAGCGATTGAGGTCGACGGAGGGAACGGTTGCGAGCGGCTGCTGGGCCGACGACTTCGGTGGAAGGATTGTCGCGAAGGCGGCGAGGATGCCGGCGGCGACGAAGTGTGTGAGATGCCTCATTGGGGAAGGATAGAGGAAGCAGCCTCTAGCTGCTAGCTACTAGCTTCCAGCGAAAAGCTGCAAGGCCCATCCGCTGGCGGATGGCCTTGGTGTGTGCTTTCCCAGGTCTCAAAATCGAGACCTGGGGCACCCGGTTTGATGATGGGCCGCGAGCGCTTAGCCGCGGAGAAGGTCCTTGGCTTTCTGGACGAAGACGTCGCGGCTTACGTCGGAGATGGCGGTGGTGAGGGGGATTTGCTTGGGGCAGACTTCGACGCAGTTTTGCGCGTAGCCGCACTCCTGCACTCCGCCGTCGCCGGCCAGAGCACGCAGGCGCTCCTCCTTGAGAACCTTGCCGGTGGGGTGGTTGTTAAAGAGCTTGACCTGGGCGATGGTGGCCGCGCCGACGAAGCCGGTGACGTCGTTGAACTGTGGGCAGACCTCCATGCAGCAGGTGCAGCTGATGCAATTCGAGAGCGGGTAGTTGGCTTCCTGCACCTGGGGGAAGACGCGCGGGCCGGAGCCGAGGTCATAGGTGCCGTCGAGTGGAACCCAGGCCTTGACGGCCTTCAGGTTCTCGAAGAGCACGCTGCGGTCAACCTGGAGATCGCGCACGAGCGGGAACTTGGAGAGCGGCTCGACTTTGATGGGCTGTTCGAGATTGTCGACCAGCGCGGAGCAGGCCATGCGGGCCTTGCCGTTGATGCGCATGGCGCAGGAGCCGCAGATCTCCTCCAGACAATTGGAGTCGTAGGTGATGGGCGTGGTGGGCTTGCCTTCGGCGGTGGTGGGGTTGGCGGCGATCTCCATCATGGCGGAGATGACGTTCATGCCGGGACGCCAGGGGAGCTCGAAGCGCTCCCATGTGGCAGGTGCGTCGGGGCTGGCCTGGCGCTTGATTTCGAGTACGACGGATTTTTCAGCCATGATTCCCTCAGGGGCTAAAGCCCCGGAACTTCTTGCTGCCTGTTTCGGCACGGCTGAAGCCGTGCCCTTTCAAAACCCTCAGGGGCTAAAGCCCCCCGGAAATTGCTGCCCGGTTGTTGTCCGGGCTAAAGCCCGGACCTACCAGTCCGGACCTAGCGTAAAACCGTGCCCTTTCAAAATCGTTGAGTTTGTGTTTTCCCAAGTCTCAAAATCGAGACCTGGGGCACCCAGGTTCCAACTCAACGACAAATCCCAACCGTTGAGTTTGTGCTTTCCCACATCTCCAAAAGCGGGAGATGTGGGGCACCCGGATTCCAACTCAACGACAAATCCCAAATTCAGATCCTTCGACTCATTCCGCTGCGCTCCATTCGCTCAGGATGACAGCGGCAAAAGCGCCGCTGTCACTTCGCGGCGTCGTAGCGGCGCGGGCGCGGTTTGATGTATTGCGTATCGACATCTTCGAGCTCGAGCTTAGGGCCGTTGGGCTGGCCGGTGAAGCTGGCCTTGGTGGTCTTGAGGAACTTCTCGTCGTTGCGGTCAGGGAAGTCGGGCTTGTAGTGCGCGCCGCGCGACTCGTCGCGGAGCAGCGCGCCCTGCACGACGCAGCGGGAGAGCTCGAGCATGTTGTAGAGCTGGCGGGCGAAGGCGAACGAGGTGTTGGCCCACTGGCTCTTGTCAGAGAGATTGATGCGTTTGGAGCGATCGAGCAGTTCGACGATTTTCTCGTCGGCCTTTTTGAGGCCGGCGTTGTAGCGGATGACGGTGGCGTGCTCGGTAAGGGTGCTGCCCAGTTCGCGCCACAGCTTGAAAGGATTTTCGCCGCCCTGATTGTCCACGAGTTTCTTGTTGGCTTCAGACTGACGCTTCAACTCGGCCGCAACTCCGCCATCGCCTTCCGCGGCGGGCAGGTTTTTGGCGTAGCGCAGGGCGTTGGGACCGGCCTGGAAGCCGCCGAAGATGCAACTGACGAGCGAGTTTGCGCCGAGACGGTTGGCGCCGTGGTACTGGTACTCGCACTCGCCGGCGGCAAAGATGCCGGGGACATTGGTCATCTGGTTGAAGTCGACCCAGAGGCCGCCCATGGTGTAGTGCATGCCGGGGAAGATCTTCATGGGGTTGTCGTGGGGGTCGACGCCGACGAACTTCTCGTAGATTTCGAGGATGCCGCCGAGCTTGCGATTGAGGGTGGCGCGGTCGATGTGGGTGAGGTCAAGGTAGACCATGGGCTGGCCATCGATGCCGAGGCCGTGCTCATAGACCACCTTGTGAATGGCGCGGGTGGCCACGTCGCGGGGGACGAGGTTGCCGTACTTGGGGTACCACTCCTCAAGGAAGTACCAGCGCTCGGACTCGGGGATTTGCTTGACGGGACGCGGGTCGCCGGCGGTGCGGGGCACCCAGACGCGGCCGCCTTCGCCGCGGGCCGACTCGGACATGAGGCGCAGCTTGTCTTCACCGGGAATGCAGGTGGGATGCACCTGGATGAACTCGCCATTGGCGTAGTAGACGCCCTGCTGGAAGACGGCCGACTGCGCGGAGCCGGTGCAGACGACGGAGTTGGTGGATTTGCCGAAGATGGCGCCTACGCCGCCGGTGGCCAGAATGATGGCATCGGCCTGGAAGGCGCGCAACTCCATGGTGCGGAGGTTGAGGGCGGTGATGCCGCGGGCGACGCCTTTGCTGTCGAGGATGGCGGAGAGGAATTCCCAGCCCTCGTACTTGGTCACCTTGCCTTCGGACTCGTGGCGGCGGACCTGCTCATCGAGCGCGTAGAGAAGCTGCTGGCCGGTGGTTGCGCCGGCGAAGGCGGTGCGGTTATAAAGCGTGCCGCCGAAGCGGCGGAAGTCGAGCAGGCCTTCGGGAGTGCGATTGAAGGGCACGCCCATGCGGTCCAGCAGATCGATGATGGCGGGCGCGGCCTCGCACATGGCTTTGACGGGAGTCTGGTTGGCGAGGAAGTCGCCGCCATAGATGGTGTCGTCGAAGTGCTTGTCTGTGGTGTCGCCTTCGCCCTTGAGGTTTTTGGCGGCGTTGATGCCGCCCTGTGCGCAGACCGAGTGGGAGCGCTTGACCGGGACGATGGAGAACAGATCGACGGAGCCGCCCGCCTCGGCGATTTTGATGACCGCGGCCAGGCCGGCCAGGCCGCCGCCGATAACGATGATTTTGGGTGCTGCCATTTGTTTTCAAGTTCCTTTCGGAAGAGCAGCTTTCAGCTTTCAGCCGTCAGCTATCAGCAATACTTCAGTGCGACACCGCGGGTTGAATGGGATGCCGCGGAATGGGCGGCGTGTATTGGAAGGGAGCCGCAATGCGGTTCCAGAGATTGATGAGGCCGATGGCGATGGCCAGCCAGGCCAGCTCCTGCTGGGAGAAGTGCGCGGAGACGGCAGCGAAGTCGGCATCGGAGATGTGGTGCTCGGAGAGGCGTGTGAGCAGCTCGGTCCACTGCAGCACGGCCTTCTCTTTTTCGCTGAAGACGCCGGCCTCGCGCCAGACTGCGATGAGGTCGAGCTTGGGAGCGGCGATGCCCATGTGCCGCGACTCGTTCAAGTGCAATTGGGTGCAAAAGGCGCAGCCGTTGATTTGCGAGGCGCGTAGCTTGACGAGCTGTTGCAATTCGGGGTCGAGGCCGGAGGCGCTGAGCGCCTTGCCCAGCTCAAGGATGGCGTTTTGGCCTACGGATGCGAATTTTTGAAAGTCCTGACTGCTCAAGCGCGGTTCGGACATGGAGACCTCACGGGTTAGCAGAGTGGGGAAGCGGCGGAAACGATTTGGCTGACGGCGGGCAATGCATTGGCGGGCGCGTTGGCGTTTGCGGGATTGATGAAGGCCCAGATGCTGACCAGTCCCATGAGGCAGAGCAGGACACCGCCGGCCAGGCAGACCCATCCAAAACGCCTGCGGGCCTTGACGCCGGGCGTGATGCCCCACTTGGCTGCAAAGAGCCAGACGCCGTAGGAGAAGTGCCAGCAGATGGCGACCATGGCGATGACGTAGACGGCAAGCATGAAGGGGTTGGCCAGCTCCATCTGCACCTTGTGGAAGGCCGCGCCGGGATTCTCTGGCAGGCTGATGCCGAGGAAGCGCTGCCGCAGCACGTGCTGGGTGATGTAGACGATGGCGATGAGGCCGGTCCAGCGCTGGGAGGTGTACATCCAATTGCCGGCCCAGGGGTAGTAGACGAGGTTGGATTTGCCGCGAATCCAGATATAGACGCCGTAGCAGCCGTGATAGAGGATGGGCAGGAAGATGAAGACGATCTCCAGCACGCGGACCATGGGCAGGGAGTTGAGGAAGCGGACCTGCTGGCCATAGGCGATGGCGCCCTTGGTGGCCTCAAAGTTGGAGAGGAGATGTTCGGCGAGGAAAGCGCCGAGGGGAACGATGCCGAGCAGCGAGTGGAGCTTGCGCCAGAAGAAGGAAGTGCCCTGGCCGGCGCGGAGAGGCTGCACGCCCGGACGCAGCGTCGGGGCAGGTTGATGGGTGGTGGCCATGCGTGTCGCGGCTCCTGAAACAGGCTGAAGAGAAGGGCTAGTTGCCGGAAGGAAAACGGCGCGTAAGTCTTATCTCAACTGCATTATTCGATTCCGAGATGAGGTGCGTCAAGGCGCGGGGGCGGTTATTTACGACAGGGTGAAATTGATTTGGGATGGGGTGAGGATTTGTCCCGGATGGTGCGGTGGGTGAGGGGTGGGCGACGAGCGGCTCAAGACGGCCCGGGCTGCCGAAGGTGGGGATTTGGGTAACGATCAGGCAGACGGCTGATTGCGATCAAGCTGCGATGAATGGGGCACGGACTCACGGTCATTGACTGGGCCGCCGGCCTGATGACCGGGCCACCTTCCAAGCCTCGCAGCTTCGTGGGTGTCCACCCCAGTTCACGCATGATCTCAAGGACCGCTACCCGAAGGGGTTCGGGCGCATCCTCCCGAACGGTGATTTCCTTCTCCCCGCTGCTGAACTGGTTCCGGAGGGAGAATGATTCTGAAGACTCACGCGGCATAACCTCCTATTATGTTACGTTGCAGCCCGAGAAAGGAAGCTGGCTTTGCCCATACGCCTGCCACTGCCCTTGTCCTCAGCCCGAGATCTCTTTGAAAAACTAAAAAGAGATGCGGCATTGCTGGATGAAGAAGTCACAACTGATCGGTTCTTCAATTTCGTAATCACCGGCTATTCGCTTGTCGATTGGGTCGGCCGAGACCCCGCCCTCGCCGGCGTCGACATTCAGGCTCTTCGGTCCGATCCCACGCTGAAGGTATGTGGAGACCTCGCCAACGCAAGCAAGCATTTTGAACTTGACAAGCGGGTCCCAATAACAAAGTCGGCCTCGTCGGCGCAGGGTTGGGGTCTCGGCCGCTATGGGCATGGCGGTTACGGCATCGGCGAAGAAAAGATAACCGTGGAGCTTAACGACGGCACCCGGATTTCCTGCCTGGATTTCGTTCAACAAGTGCTGGTGGTCTGGCGGACGCTATTTCCATAAAATGCTAATCAGCATCATTGCTAGCAGAGCCGCCATTATGCCGCGTCTTAAGTTATCCGAAATCGAAACCATCGACGAAGCGATGAACACTGGGAACGGAGCCGGCTACGTCCTGACTTTTTCCGACCGGACGTTCGCCGCCTACTTTCAGGATGAATTCGGGATCGACATTGACCACGAGCGCTATCGCGGCGGAGGAAGCTCCAAGGGAAAACGCCTCCGGACGTTCCTGACCGTGGAGGACGGCGTCCTGGCGGCACGCGTCCTCCGTGCATTGTGGGATGAGCGCTCAGCGATTCTCGCGCGGCAGGGCCGCGAGGAAGCGTCGGGATTGTCGGATCGCTTCTTTCAGATCGTTCATCGGCTGCAGGGCGACACCACCATTTCAAGCACCGATGCCATAGACCGGTTCAGTAATAATGAAACCCTTGATGAACTGGTGGCCGCCATCCAGCGGGACATCGGCGCCAACAAACCGCAGGCCGCCCTCGACCGCCTGCACACATACTGCATGAAGAAATTCGCTTACCTAATCGAGGGACGCGGCGGCGCGTGCGGCAAGGACGATCCCCTGCACAGCCGCGCCGGCAAATACATCAAGCTCCTGGAAACCGAGGGTGCGCTGCAGCCAATCTCAGTCCGGATCATGAAGAGCAGCATTAGCATCTTCGAGGAATTCAACAATATCCGGAACAACAAATCGTTCGCTCACGATAATGAGATTGTGGGCCTGCACGAGGCGCGATTCATCTTCGATTCAATCAGCAGCGTCCTGCGCTTCATGAGGTCAATCGAGGCTAGCCGCTTCGGCGGCTGATCTCAGAGGTGTTTTTATTGGCAGGTGGCCCGGTCAAAATCATCACGCTTCGTGGCCGGATGACTTTCCGTGCCTCATGCAAGCCCCGTCGTTTGTGGCTTGGGTGGGAATCTGCGGCCGATTGCTGTATTTCATCATAGAACCGGCCCGCTTGCTCGTGGCGAAGAACGAGATGAATGGCACGGGCTCTTCTCGACCCACGCAGATTGTTACGTGCTTTGACAGGGCCACCTGCCGACTATTTCGTCAGGTCCAGAGACTGGAACTCATCTTCCTTCTCCAGAAAGAGTTCGAATTGTGGAGGCCTGATGGCCGTCGCTATTGCGATATAAATCATGGCGCACGCAAACGCTAGAAGCAGCCACAACAGAACAGTTTCTATTAAAGACCTCCAGGAACAGAAAACGATGACAGTTGGGATTCCGTAGCTGACTAGATACAAAGAGGTTCGAAAGAGCTTGGATGTCCTCACGAGCTTTTGACAGTGCGGACACTTAAACGCCTTCGCTACCTTCCGCTGTTCGCGCGTAATTGGCTTCAGGCATGCGGGGCAGATTCCCGGACGAACCGGCTCATGGTTAGCTTTACCCATATCAGTGCGCCCCTTGCGACCGGCGGTAATCTCGGACCATCTGGTTAAGCAGTTGCACGTCCTTTTTATGAACATGGGTGAACTCATTAAGCTAAGCTTTCCAGACCGCAAGTAGCCCGGTCAAAGTCATCCAACTGCATGGCCTGATGACTTTCCGTGTCCATGCAAGCCGCGTTGTTGCAGCTTGGATGGAAATCCGCGGTGCTTGCTGCATTTCATCCTAGACTTACCCGCCTGCTCGTGGCGAAGAACTTGATGGGCAGGGTATTCGGCGTGGACCGGGAGGTCCACGCGACAGCCGGCCGGGAGGCCGGCGCTACACCGACAGGGACTACGAGACCAGGGACTATGGGACTGTGCCTGGGATGCGGGGTTGTTTTCCCAGGTGCCCAAAGGCGAGGCACCTGGGGCAACCATCCTATGTTTGATGCGCACGTATTCAAGCCTGCGCTGCGCTCCGGTTGCTCAGGATGATAGTGGGTCAGGTGATGTTTGTCGCCCGGGCTATGGCTCGGAGTTAGCGGCAAGCTTGGCGAGCAGCGACTCCAGGGCGCGGCCGCGGTGGCTTAGGGTGAGTTTGGTTTCGAGGTCGATTTCGGCCATGGTTTTGTCGAGGTCGGGCAGGAAGAAGAGGGGGTCGTAGCCGAAGCCGCCGGTGCCGCGCGGGGCTTCGAGGATGAGGCCTTCGACGGCGCCTTCGGCGGTGTGCAGGATTTCTCCGTCGCGGGCGGCGACCAGCACGCAGCGGTAGCGGGCAGTGCGCTGGGGCTGGGGGATGCCGGCGAGGCGCTGGAGGACGACCATGTTGTTCCAGACATCGGTGTTGTCGTTGGCGTCGGGCGAGTCGATGAAGCCGGCGTCGGCGGCGAAGCGGGCGGAGCGGACACCGGGCGCGCCGTCGAGGGCGTCGACCTCAAGGCCGGAGTCGTCGGCTAGGACGAGGCGACCGGGCGCGAGCTGCGAATAATAGATGGCCTTGAGGGTAGCGTTGGCCTCGAAGGTTGCGCCGGTTTCGTCGGGGGGCGAGATTTCGCCGAGCTCGGGGAGTGGATCGATGGGAATGGACCATGCGGCGGCGGCAGTGCGGAAGTCGCGCAGCTTGCCCTGATTGGAAGTGGCGGCGAACAGGCGTTGGGCCATGGGAAGAGTGTAAAGGAACAGGGACTAAGGGACTGAGGGGACTAAGGGGACTGAGGGCAGTAGGGAGTAGGCGCTGGGGTTTTGACAAGGAAGTGTGGGGCTGGTAGTGTTCTGGGCGGAAATAGTTTCATTGGGGAAATGATGCGCTACAGGCGCTGCGCGTGCGCGCTTTGCAAGCCGGCGTGTGGGCGCTGACAATGGTGCAGTTTATGAGGAGCGATTGGCGATGAGAGCGAAAGCTGCGGGCGTGTGGTCGGGTGTGGCGTTTCTGGCGATGACGGCGGGGATGGTTGCGGCGCAGGGGCCATTGCCGAAGACGCGCGTGGTGACGGGGCCGGTGCATCTGGAAGTGAACAACGTGGCCACTCCGCTGGGGATTGACGATACTGCACCGCGGTTTGGCTGGTGGCTGTTGGACGCGGCGACGGGCGCGCGGCAGACAGCGTACGAGGTATGGGTGGCGAGCGATGCGAGTCTGCTGGAGCCGGGCAAGGCGGATATGTGGGACTCGGGCAAGGTGGCGGGTGACCAATCGCAGAACGTGAAGTATGACGGCAAGCCGTTGCAGCCGAGTACGCGCTATCAGTGGCGGGTGCGGGTGTGGGGAGCGGATGGGAAGGCGTACGAGTCGATGGGGGCGAGCTGGTGGGAGACTGCAATGATGCAGACCCGTGAGCGCGATCCGTGGACGGCGGCCTGGATTGGATACGAGACGGCGGAAGAGGCCGCGGTGCGGCACGCCAAGGCAGAGTGGGTGATGAGCGCGGATGCGGATGCGCTGTCGCAGACCAAGAGCGACGAGCAGCGGTTTGCGTATCGCGCGACGGTGACGCTGAGTAAAGCAGTGAAGCGCGCGACGCTGTATGCGGCCGGGCAGGACACGGTGGCGGCGTGGGTGAATGGCGAGGCGGCGATGCGAGAGAATCCGCTGCCGCCGTATAAGCAGATGCCGTGGAAGAAATTTGTGCGCGCGGATGTGACGGGAGAAGTGAAGGAAGGCGCGAACACGATTGCGGTGGAGGTACTGCATTACGTAGTGGATCCCAACGGGATGGCGACCGACGATGCGCCGCCGATGATGGAGACGCTGGTGGTGGAGTACGCGGACGGAACGACGGAGACATTTGGAAGCGACACGAGCTGGAAGAGCGCGGTGCATGCGGCACAGGGCTGGGAGAAGGCGGGGTTCGACGATGCCGGCTGGAAGCAGGCCGAGGTGTGGCGCAAGCGCGGCAGCCGCGATGCGAGCAAGCAGGACATGGCGCAGATGGGAAATCCGTGGCTGCCGGATAGTGTGAAGGCGCTGCGGCATGCATTCGATGTGAAAGCGCCGGTGAAGAGCGCGCGGCTGTATGCGACGGCGCTGGGCATGTATGAGATGTTTTTGAACGGCGAGCGCGTGGGCAGCGACATGCTTGCGCCGGGGTGGACGGACTATCGCGAGCGCGTGATGTACCAGACGTACGACGTGACGGAGATGTTGAAGCAGGGCGGGAACGTGCTGGGCGCGCTGCTTGCGCCGGGCTGGTACGCGACGCCGCTGGAGTGGTTCCAACTGCCGAACAATTATGGTGTGACGGCTCCGGCGCTGCGGGCGCAACTGCGCATTGAGCACGAGGACGGCAGTGTGGAGTGGGTGCAGACGGATGCGAGCTGGCAAGCGCGGCGCTCGTATATAGAGAGCTCGGAGCTGTACGACGGCGAGGCGCAGGTGGGGCACCTGGAGTGGCCAGAGGATGGCGCCTGGCAGCGCGTGCAGACGATTGAGCCGGCGAAGGTGCGCATTATGGCGCAGACGTATGCTCCGATTCGCGTGGAGAAGGAAGTGAAGGCGGTGAAGGTGACCGAGCCGAAGCCCGGCGTATGGGTGTACGACTTTGGGCAAAACCTGGCAGGCGTGGAGCGGGTGCGGGTGACGGGGCCGGCGGGAACGAAGGTCCAACTGCGCTTTGCCGAGATTGTGAACGACGATGGGACGATCTACACGGAGAATTTGCGGACGGCGAAGGCGACCGACACGTTTGTGCTTGCGGGGCGCGGAGAGGAAGAGTTCACGCCGCGGTTTACGTTCCATGGATTCAGATATGCGGAGCTGACAGGATTGCCCACTGCGCCGGGCGAGGGTGCGGTGACGGCGCTGGTGATTCACACGGCTGCGCCGTTTGCGGCGAAGTTTGAAACCGGCGACACGATGCTGAACAAGCTGACCAGCAATATTCTTTGGGGGCAGCGCTCGAACTTTGTGGGCGTGCCGACGGATTGTCCGCAGCGCGATGAGCGGCTGGGGTGGATGGCGGATGCGCAGGTGTTTTGGCGGACGGCGACCTACAACATGGACCTGGCCGCGTTTACGCGCAAGTTTGCCGGGGACATGCGCAGCACGCAGGCGGGGACGCCGTACTACGGCATCTATGCGCCTGGCACGGCGCAAGCCAACATGGGCAAGGGCGCGGGCTGGAGCGACGCGGGCGTGATTATTCCCTGGACCAGTTGGCTGCAGACCGGCGACACGCGCGTGGTGGAGCAGAACTGGGCGGCGATGGAGAAGTACGTGGCGGCGATTGAAGCCGCGAATCCAAATGGGTTGTGGATGAAGGAGTCAGGGATTCCGTTTGGCGACTGGCTTTCTCCTGACGGTGAGACGGAGTTTGGGCTGGTGGCGACCGCGCAGTGGGCCTACGATGTGACGCTGCTGCGCCAGATGGCGCACGCAACTGGCCGTACCGCCGAAGAGCAGAAGTACGCGGCACAGTTCGAGAAGATTCGCGCGGCGTTTGCGAAGGCATATGTGCACGCGGATGGATTTGTTGCGGGTGCGGACAACGGGCCGTCGAAGTTCGGAGATATCAATAATCCAGAGGCGAAGAGCAAAGGCGGCGATACGCAGACGGGCTACGTGCTGGCGCTGCACATGAATCTTGTGCCGGACAATCTGCGCGCGGCAGTGGCCAAGAAGCTGGCGGCGAAGATAGAGGCGAATCACGGGCTGCTGGCCACGGGTTTTCTGGGCACTCCTTATTTGCTGGAGGAGCTGACGAAGGCGGGCTATGAGAAGCTGGCGTTCGATTTGCTGCTGAACACGCGATATCCCTCGTGGGGCTACGTGGTGGAGCACGGCGGCACGACGACGTGGGAGCGCTGGAACGGCGACCAGATGAAGAGCGACCCGAGCATGAACAGCTATAACCACTATGCGTATGGCGCGGTGGCGGACTGGATGTATCGCTACGCGGCGGGCGTGGATGCGACGCCGCTGGATGCGGGCTTCCACACGGTGGTGCTGCATCCGCAGTTCGATGCGCGGCTGGGTCATGTGGAGTTCAGCTATCCCTCGTCGTATGGCGTGATCAGGTCGGCATGGACGGCGACGGGAAACAACGTTGAGTGGAAGGTGACGATTCCGGCGAATACGACGGGCGAGATTGGCGCGAAAGAAGTGGAGAAGTGGAAGCTCGCGAGTGCAGGTCTGGATGGGATTGAGAAGAGCGCAGCGGGGATGAAGTTGACGGCTGGGAGTTACACGTTTACGGCAACGCTCAAGTGAGGATTGCATGCGATCTTTTCCCTCGGCGGCTAAAGCCCCAGGGATTTCTGTTGAAGTGAGAATGTGCGGGCTCAAGCCCGTACTCTTCGGTTTTGTGCCTTCCCACCCAAGCGAAGCTGGGATGGGGCACCCAGTTTTGTGGTGAGAAGAGTTAGAGGAGACGTGCATGACGTCTGTTGTTGCGGGGATTGGATGGCACGTGATTGGCGCGGGCATGGCGGCCTCGTTTTATGCGCCCATTGAGAAGGTGAAGCAGTGGAGTTGGGAGACGACGTGGGCGCTGGCGGGATTGTTCTCGTGGATTCTGCTGCCGATCAGCGTGAGTCTTTTTCTGCTGCCGGATTTTGGCGGGTTTTATGCGGCGATGGATGCGAGCCTGCTGTTGAAGGTGGCGCTGTTTGGCGCGATGTGGGGCGTGGGCAATGTGAGCTACGGGCTGACCATGCGCTACCTGGGCATGAGCCTGGGCATTGGCGTGGCCATTGGCGTAACGCTGATTGTGGGAACGCTGGTGCCTCCTGTAATGCATGGGCAGACGGCGATGCTGTTTACCACCACGAGCGGACTGCTGACGATGGCCGGCGTGCTGGTGGCGCTGGTGGGCGTGGCGGTGGTGAGCTGGGCCGGGCACCAGAAGGAGATGCTGCTGAAGGGGGCGTCCGCAGCGGGCGAGGCGCGGGAGTTTAACGTTGCGCTGGGGCTGGGGCTGGCGGTGCTGTGCGGGATTTTTTCCTCGGGCATGTCGTTTGCGATTGATGCGGCCAAGCCGATGGAGACGGCGGCGCTGGGGCTGGGCGTGAATCCACTGTATGCGGCGCTGCCGAGTTATGTGGTGATTATGGGCGGCGGCGCGCTGGTGAATCTGACATATTGCTTTGTGCGGCTGGCAGCGCTGAAGCGGCTTTCGCTGAAGCAGGATCTGGCACTGCCGGCGTCGGCGCTGGGCAGGAATGCGGTGCTGGCCGCGGCTGGCGGCATCATGTGGTATCTGCAGTTCTTCTTTTATGCGTGGGGCGCGGCGAATATTCCGCAATCGATGTCGTATGTGAACTGGATGCTGCATATGAGCATTTATGTACTGTGCGGCGGCATTGTGGGCCTGGCGCTGGGCGAGTGGAAGGGCGTGCGCGGGCGGCCGCTGCAACTGCTGTGCGCGGGGATTGTGATCATTATTGTGGCGGCGAATCTGGTGGGGCTGGGGATGAAAAGCTAGGGGACTGAGGGACTAGGGGACTAGGGGACTGAGGGACTAGGGCTGAGGGAACAGGGAGTAGGGAGTAGAGCAACGCCGGAGCATAAAGCTCCGGCGTTGGTGTTTGTGAGTTGATGCTTGCTGGCTACTCGACGATGGTTTGGTTGAGGCGCAGGTCGCGGGAGGAGGCTCCGACGCTGACTACGCGCTTGCCTGCGGCGCGCTGCCATTTGCCGTCCTTGGTGGACCAGTACTCGAGCTGGCGCGGGGCGACGTGGAGGGTGACCAGTTTGGACTCGCCGGCGGCCAGGTGAATGCGGTCGAAGGCTGCGAGCGCGCGCACCGGGAACTGAACGCCGGCGGGAATCGCGTCCGGGGCGCTGAGGTAAACCTGCGGCACTTCGTCGGACTCCACTGCACCGGTGTTTTTGATGAGGGCTGTCACGTACAGGCCGCCATCGGAGGCCGGGGCGACTTGCAGATCGGAGTAGGCAAACGTGGTGTAGCTGAGGCCGTGGCCGAAGGGGAAGAGCGGCTTGATGCTCTCCTTATCGAACCAGCGGTAGCCGACGTTGACGCCTTCCGAGTAGGTGGTTTTGCCATCGACGCCCTTCTGCGAACGCTCAGGATATTTGGGGTCGGTGGCTGGGTAGTCGGCCAGGTTCTTTGCCCAGGTGATGGGCAGGCGGCCGGCGGGGCTGGTTTTGCCGAGCAGGATGTTGGCTGTGGACCAACCGCCCTCGTCGCCGGGCCACCACATCTGGAGCACGGCCTTGACCTTGTCGACCCAGGGCAGAGCCACGGGCTGGCTGGTGTTGAGGACGACGACGGTGTTGGGATTGACTGCGGCAACTTCTTCGACGAGCTTGTTCTGCTCACCGGGCAGGCCGAAGACGGGCGAGAGGCGCGTCCAGACGAAGACCACAGCAACTTTGGCGCTGCGCGCCGCGGCGATGGCTGCGTCGTGGTCGGCCTTGCGCTGCTCGGGCGTGTACCAGTTGAGGCGAACCTGGACGGGCGCGCCGGAGGTGTCGAGCGAAGTGCTGATTTCGAGGGCGTGCGCACCGGCCTTGAGCTCAACCGCGCGGCGCACGTTGTCGAGACCGTCGGTGGTGGGAATGGCGTTGTCCTGGTTGGCCTGCAGAATGTCTCCATGCACGCCGCCCTGGAATGCGCCGGTGGCGGCGAGGCGCTTGCCATCGAGCCTGATGACGGCGTTGGTGCCGAGGGCCTGCAGATAGAGCCAGTACTCGCCATCGTGCGGAACGGTGAGCGTGCCCTTCCACGAAGGCGTGGAGTTGCCGGCGAGAGCGTTGCCGTTTTTGACGGTGAAGTTGAGCTGGGCGTCGGTTTCAGTGGCGGCGCTCGTGGTGCGTTCCAGGCCGGGCTTGCCCTCGTGCGAGAGCGCGCTGGCGGGGACCGGGGTGCCGGTCATGTCGTCGGCGACGGCATAGCGGATGTGCTTGTTGCCGGAGATGGCCTTGATGGCGGCGAGAGGGCCAACCTGACGCCAGGGCAGACCGACGGAGCGCTCGCCGTTGATGCCGATGGCGTCGACCTGGCCCGCGGTGGGTCCGATGAGAACAACAGAGTCGAGCTCGGCGGCCTTGAGGGGCAGCACGTGGCCTTCGTTCTTAAGCAGCACGGCTGCGTCTTCGCCGGTCTTCTCAATGATTTTGGCATTGGCGTCGATGGCCTGCTCGGTGACGTCGTGCTTGGCGAGCCCATCCATATAGCCGAAGTGGACGATCTCATAGAGCACGCGGCCGGCGGCGCGGGTGATGGCTTCTTCGGTGACGGTGCCATCCTTGAGGGCATCGGGCATTTTCTTGGGGTCGAGCTTGACGCCGAAGTCGCCGCCGCCTTCACGGGCGGACGCGGGCTCCTCGGGGATGTGGCCGCCGAACATGGCGGCGTTCATTTCCTCGGCCTGCTTGGGATCGATTTTGAGTGGAGGCGGCGGAGGCAGGGAATCGAAGAAGGACGGAATGAAGGAGCCCATGGGGCCGGGCTGGCCGCCGGGCATTTCCATGTCGAGGCCGGCGTTGATGAAGTCGACGGCATGGACCGCACCCCAGTCGGAGGTGACGAAGCCCTTGAAGCCGATTTCGTCGCGGAGGATTTTGGTGAGCGTGTCCTTATTGCCGCAGGCGAAGGTGCCGTTGAGGCGGTTGTAGGAGCACATGATGCTGGAGACGTCGGCGCGGCGAATGGCGGCGTCGAAGGGAGCGATGTAGACCTCATGCAGGGTCTGGTCGTCGATGTAGGTGCTGGAGCCGTTGGAGTCGTAGCCGACGTAGTGCTTGATTTGCGCCATGACGTGCTGCGACTGGATGCCCTTGATTTGCGCGACGGCCATTTCGCCGCTGAGGAAGGGATCTTCGCCGAAGGTGTTGTAGGCGCGGCCGAACTCGAGGTCGCGGACGATGTTGACGAAGGGCTGGAGGGAGACATCGATGCCCAGCGAGCGGTCTTCGCGGCCGATGACCACGCCGTTGTCGTGCGCGGCCTTCATGCTGAAGGTGGCGGCGACGCCCATGGTGGCGGTTTCAGCCTGCGAGGGGTGGCGGGTGAGCACGCCCGGAGGCCCATCGGCAAAGCGCAACCCTGGGATGCCGAGGCGCGGAATGCCGGCGAGGAAGCCGGCCTGGCCCTGATAGACGGCTGGGTCTTCCTTGGTGCCGTGAATGAGAGTGAGCTTCTCCTCGAGCGTCATCTGGCTGAGAAGCTTGTCGACACGGGTGTCGCCGGTGACGACCGGGACGGCCTGCGCAAGCATGAGCGACGCGGCGCAGAGCAGCGCGCCCGAGATGGCGACGATGCGCAGACGATTGCGCCAAGGAATGCGGACTGGAAGCGTGGCACTGTGAATCACTGTTCCCCCTGAAAGGGCTGCGGACGCGCGGACGAGCGAGGCGGTGCCGCAAGCCAAATAAACGTTTGAGCACGAGGCATGGTGCCCAACGGCTAGCAAGTGTACAGCACCGGGGGCAGGGCTGGCTGGGGGCAGTGCGTGCAGCGGGCGGAGGGCAGGGAATAGGGGGTAGGGAGTAGGAAATAGGGAGTAGGAGGCTGGGTGGGATTCGTGGTTTCCCACATCTCCAAGAACGGGAGATGTCCACCCCACAAACTAAGACCTGTTTGTGGGGCCCCGGATGTGGGGCAACCATGGGTCAGTGAATTGGCGGAGGTTTGGTCGTGCTTAGGCGGGAAGCGGAATTTGGTCTGCGAGGCCGAGGGCGGTGAGCTGGGTGCGGAGGTTTTCTACGGTGGTGTACTCGATGGCCTGGATGCCGAGGGCTTGCGCGGCGTGGACGTTGACGAGTTTGTCGTCGATGAAGAGGGTTTCGGCTGGCGCCGTGCCGAGTTTTTCAAGCGTGTGCAAGTAGATGGCGGGGTCGGGCTTGGCGATGCCGAGCTGATAGCTCCAGACCAGCACGTCGAAGCGACTGAGCCACGGGAAGGCGCTCTCGATGCTGGCCAGGACTGCGTCGCCCATGTTGGAGAGGATGGCGGTTTTGAGGCCGCGCTGCGCGAGGGCGAGCTGCCAGGCGAGCATGCGCGGGTTTTCGGTGGTCCACATGCGGGCGTCGTGGGCGTTGAGCTGTTCGACGAGCGCGGGCGTGGCGGGGATGGCGGCGTCGGCCAGGAATTTTTGCCAGAAGGTGATGCCGGTGAGCTTGCCTTCGTCGTAGGCGTGGCGGTCGGCCCAGTAGAGCGGCTCGAATTGCTGGGGCGTGAGGCCGGTGAGGCGGACCATGGCGTCGTGTTCGTGCTGGAGGGGCGTGCCGGTGAGAACGATGCCGAAGTCGAAGATGACGGAACGAAGGGGCATGGAGATATTTTAGGGGCTGGGGACTAGGGGACTGGGGACTAAGGGACTAAGGCGGTGGCGGGGAGAGGGGAGTGCTTTCCCGGGTGCCCAAAGGCGAGGCACCCGGGGCAACCATGGGCTGTGGGGGAACGAGCACCCTTGAAACCTGAGTCGAGTGTCACACGGGATAATTGGAGAGGCCAAGGGATTTGAGGGCACGCATGCAGTTTTCGCAACGGACGAATTGGAATACGGAAGAGAGCGAGCTGGCGCGGGCGCATCGGGAGCGGGTTGCTGCCGGGTTGCCGGTGGCGGACCTTACGGCATCGAATCCTACGCGGTGCGGGTTTGAGTACGACGCGCATTTGCTGGCGGCGCTGAGCGACCCGCGGGCGCTGGATTACGATCCCAACCCGCGGGGGCTGGCTACGGCGCGCAAGGCGGTGTGCGCATATTATGGCGACCACGGCGTCTACGTGCATGCGGGGCAGGTGGTGCTGACGACAAGCACCAGCGAGGCGTACAGCTTTCTGTTCCGGCTGCTGTGCGACCCCGGCAGCGAGGTGCTGACGCTGGCGCCGGGGTATCCGCTGTTTGACTTTCTGGCGGTGCTGGACGATGTGAAGCTGCAGACGGCGGGGTTTGTCTACGACCACGGCTGGCAGATTGAACCCGAGGGACTGCGGCAGGCGATTACGCCGGCGACGCGGGCGATTGTGCTGGTGCATCCCAACAACCCGACGGGGCACTTTACCAAGACGTGGGAGGCCGAGGAACTGGCGGCGATTTGCCGCGAGCATGACCTCGCGCTGATTGTGGACGAGGTGTTTCTGGACTTCGGGCTGGGCGGCGGCGCGGAGGAGAATGCGCCGCGGAGTTTTGCCGAGGGTTTGGATGAGGTGAACGTGTTTGTGGTGAGCGGACTGAGCAAGATTGCCGGGCTGCCGCAGATGAAGTCGGCGTGGATTGTGGCGACCGGCGCGCAGAGCGATGCTGCGCTGGAGCGGCTGGAGGTGATTGCGGATACCTTCCTCTCAATGAATGCGCCGGTGCAGTGGTCGATGCCGGATTGGCTGGCGGGGCGGGGAGGGATTCAGCAGCAGATTGCGGCGCGAGTGCGGGCCAACCTGGCGGCGTTGGACGAGGCGCTGGCAGTGCTACCGGCCGTGCAGCGACTGGCGGTGGAGGGAGGCTGGTACGCGGTGCTGCGGATTCCGGCGCTGGGGCCGGACGAGCAGACGGTGCTGCGGCTGCTGGAGCGCGGTGTGTGGGTGCATCCCGGGTACTTTTTCGGCATGGAGGCAGCGGGCTGGCTGGTGGTGAGTCTGCTGGGTAGGGAGGAAGAGTTCAAGCAGGGGTTGAGGGTTCTGGTAGAGCATTTTGGGGAGGAATCAAGGAAGTAACACTTTTAAGGTTGTGCTTTAAGTTCAAGTTTATGTGTTAGACGTTAAGTGATTGATATAGATAGATAAATCCGATTGTCTGATAAGTTCCATTTCGTGCAAACCGCTGTTGCAGAGTTGATTCCCTTGGGGGGTGGGGCGAGCCGGTTTGGCCCTGTGGAAAAGTCACTGGCAGGGCTTGTTGCCATCCATGATTTTGAGGTAGCAGGCGTACCAGTCGGTGGCCAGAATCTGCTGGCCGCGCTGGAGGGTGACGCCGACGGTGGCGGGGTATTTTTTGGCGTATCCGCTGAGCTTGGGGTTGGGGATGCCGAAGCAGATTTCGTCATGGATGTGGTTTTCGACCAGGTCTTTTTCAAGCGAGCCGGGCTGGACATCAGTGGAGCCGGGGTGGGCTTTGTTCCACTGGGCGCGCTCGTTCTGCGTCATAGGGTGGGCGCGGTCGCCGTAGGCCTCGGGCCAAAGGTTTTCCACGCAGTCGGGGCAGCCGCCGTTCTGGAGCGAGATGAGGTGGTCGAGCTCGTAGTGGTTGGAGGCGTCGGTGAAGCCGTAGGCCGCCATGGTCTGCTTTTTAATCTTGCCGGTGATGGATGTGGAGGGGCGAACGGAGTTAGTGGACCAGGCTTTGTTGCAGATGTTCTGGGCGATGTTGGCCTGGGTGACGGTGGGGTCGGGCTTGCCGGGCGTCATGGTGGCGTCAGGGTAAATTTCGGCTGCGCCGGGGCGGGCGCTGCTGGTGGCTACGGGAGTTGCGGGTATTGTGGGCGTTGAGGGCTCGGGTGCGGCGGCCACTGTGACGTTGTGCTGGAGCACCCAGCCGGTTTCGTCCGTGGTGGTGTGCACGCGTACGTAGCCGGAGCGCGGATATTTGGAAATGATGGTGAGGGCCGTGCCGGGGGGCAGCGAATCGAGGCGCTTGCTGGTTTTGGAAGGGCCGGTGCGCAGGATGCTGGTGCGCGTGGTGCTGGCCGATTGGGCCGAGGCAGCGAGGGCGACGAAGCAGAGGAGCAGGAGAGGAAGAAGCTTGGTCATGGCACTCCACCTGTGAGCTGGGGTTGGCGCGACCGCGCGGATGGATGGCGCGATTGTAGGCCGGGCAGGGCGATTTGCCTAGAAATTTGATTGCTACGGCGGGCGCGGAACGTGTGAGAGGCCATGTAGGATGGTGCGTGGTTTTTCCAAGGAGAGAGATGCGCATACTATCGATTTTTTGCCGGCGTGGATTGCAGTGTCTGCTGGTTGGGGGAGTTGTGTTGACGGCGGTTTCGGCGTGGGGGCAAGCACCGGCCGCGCCGCCGGCGCAACCGGGCGGGATGTTTACGGCACAGGATTCGAAGTCGGCGCTGGCCGAAAAAGCGGCGGCGCGTGGGGCGATGCTGATGCAGTTGGGCAAATATCCCGACTCGCCGGGCAACGGGTCTTACCCTGCGACGTATGCGATGGCTCCGAACGGCATGGAAGACGTGGTGTACGAGCCCACGAATCTGGCTGCGGTGAAGGGCAAGCTGGGCGTCTATATCTGGGGCAATGGGGGCTGCGGATACGACGCGACGAGCGCACGGTTCCACCTGATTGAGATTGCCAGCCACGGCTATGTTGCGATTGCGCCGGGAGAGATTATCAGCGGGCCCAAGGGGCCTGCGACGCCGCCAGCCAGCGACAAGCGCGCCACGCCAGAGAAGATGATTGCGGCGCTGGACTGGATATTGGCGGAGAACGCGCGTGCGGGAAGCCCGTACTACGGCAAGATCGACGCGGGCGCGGTGGCGTTTTCTGGTCACAGCTGCGGCGGGCTGATTGCGATGACGGCGGCGCTGGATCCGCGGGCAAAGGCGCTGGTGCTGGAGAACAGCGGGCTGTTCCGGCAGATGCCTGGCGGCATGGGAGCGGACCCCAAGATGGGCGAAGTAATGAAGCTGATGGGCCGGATGACCAAGGCCGACCTGGTGAAGCTGCATACGCCGGTGCTGTACATTCTGGGCGGGCCGCAGGATATGGCTGAGCCGAACGGGCTGGACGACTTCAAGCACATTGAAAGCGTGCCGGTGTTTGTGGCCGATCATCCGGGGGCGGGGCATGGCGGGCTTTTTGCCGAGCCGAACAGCGAAGGCACGAAGATTGAGCTGGACTGGCTGGCGTGGCAACTGCACAAGGATGCTGTTGCGGCGCGGACGTTTACCGGGAGCGACTGCACGCTGTGCCGCGACTATCGGTGGAATGTGTATCGGAAGGGAATCAAGTAGCGGCGCTGGCTAACGCCTCACCTGCAGGAAGGGATTGCTGCGGAGCTCGGCGCCGATGGTGGTGATGGGGCCGTGGCCGGGCACGACGCGAGTTTCGTCGGGAAGGACGAGCAGGCGCGCGGCGATGGAGTCGAGGATTTGCGGGTAGTCGCCGCCGGGCAGATCGGTGCGGCCAATGGAGCCGGCGAAGAGCGTGTCGCCCGCGAAGAGGACATTGAGCGGCGCGAAGTGCAGGCAGACGGAGCCCTGGGTGTGGCCGGGCGTGTGGATGATTTGTGCCGGGTAGTGCTCGAGGCCAACGATGCTGCCATCGACGAGCGGCTCGTCGGGTGGGGCGACCTCGGGCGTTTCGATGCCGAGCCATGCGGCCTGCTGGTCCATCATGGCCAGCAGTTCAAGGTCGTTCTCATTGAGCAGAATGGGCGCGCCGGTGAGGCGTTTGAGCTTGAGCGCGCCGCCGATGTGGTCAATGTGCGCGTGGGTGATGAGGATTTGCTCGAGGGTAAGGCCGTGCTCGGCGAGGCGGCGATGGATGCGCGTGATCTCGTCGCCGGGGTCGATGACGATAGCCTCGCGCGTCTGGCCGTCGGCGAGGATGGTGCAGTTGCATTGCAGCGGGCCGACGGGGAAGGTTTCGAGAATCATAGAGCTATTGTAGGCGTGGCGCGCTTGCGAAAAGAGAGGACATAGAATCGATTGCGCATCACATAGTCCAGATGGACCTGTTCGATGTCTGGCGGAAGCAGGTCTACCGGCGCAGAGACCGTTTCAGTGCGATTTTTATAAAACTCGGCGGTGTAGGGAATGTGCTCATAGGCGTGCTGGACATGCTCTTCGGTTTCGTCGGCGATGAGCAGAAGGCTGCCGGGTTTGGCCACACGTACCATCTCGCGGATGGCCTGGGCGCGGTCGGAGAAGAAGTTGATGCCGCCGACGTGAAAGACCGCGTCGAAGATGTTTGAAGCGAACGGCAGGTGCTCGGCGTTGGCTACCATCAGGTCGGCGTCCATTTGCCAGCGCAGCAGGTTGCGGCGACAGTTCCACAGCATCTGCTCGGAGAGATCGATGCCGACACGGCGAATGCCGCGCGGCAGGTACTGGAAGTTCAGGCCGGTTCCAATCGAAGTTTCCAACACCAGGTCACCGGGCTTGACTTCGAGCGGAGCCAGATAGCTCATCATATAAGCGTCGCGGTCCATGGCGGTCAGGGCAGACCCCACGCGCTGCGTATCGTCATAGAAGCCGGCGATGGTTTGGTAGAGCTGGTTATACTTACGGTTCTTGCCCGACAAGTCGTTCTCAAGCACGAAGGTTGGCATGCCGTAGCGAATGGGAAAGCGCTCGTCTGCGAGGCTGACGAGAATTTCATTGCGGTGTTGACGGACGCAGTGCAGCGGCTGGCCGCTGACCGGGCTCCGGAGGCTTGGCAGCAGAGCGCTGTCGGACCATTGCTGGCGCGCGCCGCGGCTTAATAGAGCTATCGCGGTGAGTGCCGCGCAGGCGGCCAACGGAGTCTTTGCGAAAGCCGGTTGCGCGAGCCATGCAAAGAGGCGCGGGGCTAAGAGAGCCAACTCGCCAAGCGCGAAGAGCGCGGCCAGAGCCGCAAGCGTAGCAGGAACTTCGTATGCACGGCGGCGTATGGCGGGGCTGCCGGTGCGATTCCACAGCTGGAGAACAAGCGAACAGAACCAGGCACTGAAGAACTGTGCTGCCATGCCGGCCGGCTGAATGGGCGCAGCGGTGAAGGATGCCATGACGATTGCAAGCGATACGGCGGCGCAGGGAAAGGCAAGGGTAAGTACAAAGCCGCGGAGGCGCGACGATAGCAGGCGATGAAAGAGAAATGGCAGTACACCGAGTGCGGCCGCAAGCAGCTGCCCGGCGGCCTGCTGCGTGCCTTCAGGCCAGTGAAGCAGCGCGCCGCCATGCGAGATTGCTCCGGGAACGAGCGTGAAGAGCAGCAGGCCGACAAGCCCCCGCAAAGGCTGTTGTGTGCCGGCAAACCAGAGTCCGAGCAGCGGGCCGGTATACCTGTCGATTGCGGGCACGAAAAAACCTGCGAGGAACAGAGCGACGAGGAGCCAGGCGAAGGCGCGGCGGAGTTGAAGGTGCAATGCGGTAAGCGGTTTGGCGGTGAACATGGCTTTTCCTTCCATGTGCGGCGCCGCGGGGAGTGGGCGCGTGAATGACCTCCGAACAGATCAGGCTTGCTGCGATGCTGCCTTCTTTGCGGCTCGCGACAGGCTGGCCAGAGCGCTCTCGCTCCATGCCAGTGCGGATTCAATCTGCGCCTTGCCATAAGAGAGCGTGAGCATCCAGTAGGGAAAGCCCTTCAGGTGCGCGTTATGGACTCGCGCCAGGCTTTCCAATTGCGTGAATGTTTGCAGCAAAGAGCGATGCCTTTGTTGAAAGTCGAGCAGATGCTGGATGGAGACTTGGGGGTCAGCTTCGGCTCCGAAGAAGAGCTTGAGCAGGAACTCGTCACGCGGCGGGTCCATGCGGAAGGGAGCGGCGAGCCAGTCGCGCAGCAGGGCGCGCCCGGCGGGCGTGATGGAGTACTCCTGCCCTCGGCGGCGACCGGGTAAGGCGCGGGCGGTGACGAGGCTCTCGGCCTGCATGCGCTTGAGGGTGGGATAGATTTGCCCGTAGCTTTCTCCCCAGAAGAAGCCCACGCTGGACTCGATGGTTTTGCGCAGCTCGTATCCGGACTGATGGTCGTGGATGGCGAGGATGCCGAGCAGGGTGTAGGCGGTGCGCGTGCGGCTCATACTGCTTATAGATATATCTGTCAGATACAAAATGTCAATAACAAACTGCGCGGCCACGGGTAAACGCAAAACAGCGGCGGGAGAACCCGCCGCTGCTGGATACACAGATGTTTTCAGGAATTGGTGATGGAGGCTTACTTGCCGGTCTTGGCTGGTGCGGAGACGGGCGCGCTGCCGGAATCGAGCACCGAGTTGGAGTGCGTGCCGCGCATGTAGAGCACAGTAAGCGACAGCGAGGTGCACATGAAGATGATGGCCGACCATCCGGTGAGGCGGGTAAAGATGTTGGCCGCGGCGCGGGGGCCGAAGGCGGTCTGCGAGCCCTGCCCGCCGAATGCGCCTGCCAGGTCGGCCGAGCGGCCCTGCTGAAGCAGGACGACGCCGATCAAAAAGATGCTCACGATGATGTGGATGGTGAGGACTACGTAGAAGAGAATCTGCATTGCGTTGCTACTTTCAGAGGGCGCGGCCACGAGGGCGGCGCAAAATTTGGTGCGGAGGAGGGGACTTGAACCCCTATGCCTTGTGGGCGCCAGCACCTCAAGCTGGTGCGTCTGCCAATTTCGCCACCCCCGCACGGGGCGAACTCATTGAGTATATCAGAGATGCGGGTGGT
>DASVLI010000066.1:0-20490 GCA_036384955.1 Occallatibacter sp. | reverse complement strand
AAAGTGTCTGGTCCAATCTTCGGCAACTGTTTCGCACCTCTTAGGGTGCGTGTGCAGCGCTCGGCGTACCCCTTCTGGTCCTGCACACAACCCGAACTGACGGTGTATATCCAGTATCGGAGGAAGAGGCAGTAAAAGCAGCACAACATTAGGCCGCACTATGGTTTGGTGCTGTGCTTTGTATCACTATAAAACGGTTTCCCAATTGTAACCAAGTGACCGTAGTGCGAAGGACACTGGGTTACAACCGGGCAAATTCTAATTTCAGTAGAGTTTCGGGGTTAAAACTGAATGCGCCGCATGAAAGCTGGCACATCCAGGTCGCGCTCCGGGTCGTTGATAGGGTCGGCGGCGGGTGTGGCCGGGGCGGCCTGCTGCACTTCGGCGGCAGCGGTGTAATCGCGCGAGAGGGTGACGCGCGTGGCAGCTTCCTCCACCGCATCGGCAAAGCGGGGGCGCGGCGCGGCGGCCACCAGCTCTGGCTCTTCCTCCTCGGCACGCGCCTGCTCAGCGGCAGTCACCGGGCCTTGTGCGTCGTCCTCCGTGTCGGCTTCGTCTTCCTCGCTGAGGAAGCGCGGGGCCGGCGGCGCGGAGGTTATGGGTGGCTGAGCTGGCTCACGCATCCAGGAGTCGGGCGCAACCACGGGCACGGAGATGACGGGCGACTCTTCGACGCTCAACATGCGGGCACGGCGCTCGGGCATCTGATCGCGAAAGCCGGTGGCGATGACGGTGATTTTGACCTCGTCGCCCATGCGCTCGTCCTGCACGGCGCCGAAGATGATGTTGGCGTCCTCATGCGCGGCGGACTGGATGATGGACGATGCCTCGTTGACCTCAGAGAGTTTGAGCGAGCTGGAGCCGGTGATGTTGAGCAGGATGCCGCGGGCTCCGTCGATGGCGCCGGCCTCAAGCAACGGCGAAGCCATGGCGGCCTGCGCAGCCTCAGCGGCGCGGTTGACGCCGGAACGAACAGCAGTGCCCATGACGGCGTGTCCCATGCCGGCCATGGTGGTCTTTACGTCGGCAAAGTCGCGGTTGATGATGCCGGGGATGGTGATGATGTCGGAGATGCCCTGCACGCCCTGGCGGAGCACGTCGTCGGCAATGCGGAAGGACTCGAAGAAGCCGGCGTCCTTGGCCACGGCGAGCAGCTTCTCGTTGGGGATGACGATCATGGTGTCGACCGAGTCGATCAGCTCCTTGAGGCCGCGCTCGGCCTGCTGCAGGCGGCGCTTGCCTTCAAAGGCGAAGGGACGGGTGATGACGGCGACGGTGAGAATGCCCATCTCGCTGGCCAGCGAGGCGATGACCGGCGCGGCGCCGGTGCCGGTGCCGCCACCGAGGCCGGCGGTGACGAAGACCATGTCCGCACCTTCGAGGGCTTCAATGATTTTTTCGGAGTCTTCGAGCGCGGCACGACGGCCGATGTCGGGGTTGGCGCCCGCGCCGAGGCCGGAGGTGAGACGCACGCCGAGCTGGAGCTTGATGGGCGCCTCGGAAAGCTTGAGCGCCTGCACGTCGGTGTTGGCGGCGATGAACTCCACGCCTTCAAGACCTGCCTGGATCATGCGATTGACGGCGTTGCCGCCGCCGCCGCCCACGCCGATGACCTTGATGCGCGCGCCGCGCGGCGCCTGATCGTGAAACTGGATGCGCATCTCGCCTGCCTGATCCTGATCCTGCGCCGGTTTTGTCTCCTTGGTCATGGCTTGTCCCATTCTCCCCTGCTAGTAGCTGGATGCAAACATGGTGCGCAGCTTGGTGCGCAGGTTGTTTTTCTCGGCCGCGCGCGAAATCCGCGAGCGGTGCGCGTACAAGAGCATTCCGATGGCGGTGGCCCAGGCGGGACTGTTCAGTTCGCCCGGCATGTTTGAAAGCCGCACCGGCATGCCGATGCGGGCAGGAACACGCAACTGGCTTTCCACCACGTCAAGCATGCCCGGCAACATGGCTCCGCCGCCGGTGAGCACACAGCCCGCGCCCAGCGCCTCAACCACGCCGCCCTGGCGAAGGCTCTCCTTCACAAAGTACAGCAACTCGCGGGCGCGGGGTTCCAGGATTTCCGCAATGGTGCGCAGGCGCAGCGTTTGAGGCTGCGGATTGGCGATTTCAATTTCGGCTTCCTGCGGCACGGCGGTAACCACCGCGTTGCCATAGTGGTGCTTGAGCACCTCGGCATCGGCGACGGGCATTTGCAGGCCCACGGCCAGGTCGTTGGTAAAGTGCGAGCCACCGATGGGCACTGAAGCGGTGTAGGCCACGGCGCTCTCAAAGAAGACCACCAGATCGCTGGAGTGGGCGCCGATGTTCAGCAGGCAAATGCCCAGATCGCGCTCGTCTCCGCTGAGCGTAGCTTCGGCGGCAGCGATAGACTCAAGCACGGCCTCGTTGACTTCTACGCCGGCGCGATTGGAGCAGGTGACAACATTCTGCAGCGCGGAGCCGGAGCAGGTGGCAATGTGCAGATCGACTTCGAGCCGTGCGCCGACCATGCCGACGGGGTCGAAGATGCCGGGCTGATCGTCGAGGATAAATTGGCGCGGAAGCAGGTGGAGGATTTCGCGGTCGGGCGGGCGCTCCACGGCGCGGGCGCGGTCAATGGCGTTGCGCACATCGTCGCTGGTGATTTCGCGCATGCGGCTGCCGAGGTCGAGGCCGCCGTTGGTGTTGAGGCCGCGGACATGCGGGCCGCCGATGCCCACGACGCAGGAGTCAATATTGATGCGGCCAATGTGCTCGGTGCGCTCGATGGCGGCTTTGACCACGCGCGCGGCGGGGTTGAGGTCGGCGACGAGGCCCTTGCGCATGCCGGCAGACTCAAGGATGGCGTGGCCGCGATAGCGTAGCGCGCCCTCGTTCATGTCTGCAGCCAGCACGCGTGTGAATGCGCTGCCCAGGTCGAGCACGGCGATGAGGTTGTCCTGTTTCTCACTCATGGCTTTGGACTCGCGGTTCCCTGCCCTTTTGTGGCATGGGGTTTGGCTTTGGACTTGGCGGCTTTTTGATGAGCTGCCTTGTGCTTGGCGGCCTCGCGGCGCTCGCGCATCAGACGGGCCTTGCGTTCAACTTCGGTTTCTTTGGCGGCGTGCGTGGACTTGGCTTTCGCGGGCGCCTTGGCATTCTTCTTCGCGGGCTTGGCGGACTTCTTGCTCTGAGCCGGCTTGGCCTTGGCGATATCGGAGTGCTTTGGCTTCGCGGTTGCCGCGGACTTGGCGGTTTCAGCCTTGGTAGCTGTCTTTTTCGCCGGCGCGGAGGTTTTTGCCTTCACGGGCGCAGCGGTTTTCTGGTGCGTGGCCACTGGAGGCTTTTGCAGCGAGGCCTTCTGCAGCGTGGCGTCCTGCGGGGCAGCAACGTGCGGCTTGGTGTCGGCCTTCGCGGGAGCCTTCTCGGCAGGTTTTGTGGCAGCGGTTACAGGAGCGGGTGCAGAGGCTGCGTTGGCAGTTGCAGGCAATGCCGCGGGCGGATTGCTGCCGCCATGATTCATCTGCAGCACCACCTGCTGGTCGTAGCGCAGGTCAACCTCAGAGAGCTGCGGGTACTGCTGGCGCCATTCCGCGATGTGGGTCTTGTAACGCTGGAAGCGATCGAGGAAATGGTCCGTGCCCATGTGCGCCACCACATCGTTGCCCTGCTCGGGCATGAGGATGCGCGCGTCTTCGGCATCGGAGAGATCGACTTCAGAGAGCTGGTCGGAGAGGTGCTGTCCGTTGGCGTCGAGTTCGCCGACGAGACGCTGGTAGACGCCCATGCGCTCGCGGCGGGCGGCGGCGGTATCGCCGGGCCGGATGCCCTTGACCACGGGGAATGAATAATGATGCTGCGCCATGGCGGCAGCAGGCATGTCGAGCAGCACGCCGTTGGCGTCGACCAGGCCGACCTCGCCATCGTGATGTACGAAGGCGATGGGCTTGCGCTCGACGATGGAGATGCGAATCTGGTCGGGCAGCAGGCGCATGACGGTGGCATGCTCCACCCAGGGAATCTGTTCGAGCTGACGGCGGCGTTCGGCCAGCGGGACGAAGAAGACGTTGCGGCCCATGTCTGCGCCAAAGACCGGCAGCAGCTCAGCGCGCGAAACCTGGGAGAGGCCCACGGCCTGAATGTTGGCCGAGCCGGCGATGCGAAATTGATTGTTGCGTTCGAGGAAATTCCTGGCGGCGTACCAGGCAAAGGCCGTGCCGGTGAGAATTGCAACGACACCGACGCCGAGTGCGATGCGGCCGAAGGTGCTCGATGGCTTCCACCACGCGCCGCGACGCCCTGACTTGCGGCGGGACTTGGGGCCGGGGAGATCGTCGTCGTCGAGATCGGGCATTTCCAGCGGCATGCCGGGCAAACCGCGGCCTGTGATGGGCGCACCTGTTTGCGCGCGGCGGAACCGAGGTTCCGCGGGCGCATCTTCATCCCAAGCAAGGGTCCGGGTTCGAGTATCGGTCTTGATCGCCACGCCTGCGCCGCTGCGATAGAATTCGCCAGCCTCAACTATAGCCCGCAGCTACGCGTCCGCTTTCCGCTTCGCGGGCAGGGGGAACCCGTTGCGTAACTGGCACCTGGGGGCTATCGGCTATTCTGCCTGCATGAAGATGATGAGGCCCTTGCTTTGCGCCGCCGCGACTCTGGCGGTGTGTGCGCTTCCCTGCCTTGCCCAGAGCTACCGCTATGCGCGCGTGGGCAAGCCGGACAATGTGACGGTGACACCGCGCCCGGGCTTTGCACTGATGGGCGGCGGCAGCGACCTGGACGAGGCATTCAAGTGGCTGTGCGAACGCGGCGCGGGCGGCGACCTGGTGGTGCTGCGCTCGCACGGCAGCAACGATTACAACCCGTACATTGCGAAGCTGTGCAAGATGAATTCGGTTGCAACGCTGGTGATTGGCAGCCGCACGGCGGCGGAAGACCCATTTGTGGCGAGCACGATTGCACACGCCTCGGCCATTTTTATTGCGGGCGGCGACCAGGGCGAGTACACGACCTTTTGGATGCGCACGCCGGTGCAGACCGAGCTGAATGCGGCGCTGAAGCGCGGCGTGCCGATTGGCGGAACCAGCGCGGGATTGGCGGTGCTGGGGCAGTTTATCTATACGTCGCTGGGCGACAAGCCGGACGATCCGAATCTCGACGGCAAGACGGCGATGGCCGATCCGTATGGGCCGCGCATTGACTTGGATCGCGATTTTCTCGACATTCCGATTTTGAAGAACGTAATTACCGATACGCACTTTGCCAAGCGCGACCGCATGGGGCGGCTGCTGACATTTCTGGCGCGGCTGAATGAGCCGGATGGAAAGCCGCTGCCCGCTGATGCTGCTCACGTGCGCGGCATTGGCGTGGAAGAGCGCGCGGCGGTGCTGCTGGAACCCGATGGCGAGGCGCGGGTGATTGGCCGCGGCGGCGCGTACTTTGTGGATGCGGCGCAGGCCAGCGGCACGGTGGAGAAGGCGACGGCGCTGACGTTTGGTCCGTACGAGGTGCAAAAAGTTGCGCCGGGCCACACCTTCAATGTGAAGACGTGGTCCGGCGATGCGACGCATTACACGCTGACGGTGGAGGCAGGCACGATTCGCTCCACGCAGCAGGGCGGCAAGGTGTACTAGGCCCACTCCAGGGTGAGGACCGAGTCTGCGGGCAGCTCGACTTCGAGCGTTTGCGCGCCGAGGATGAGCTGCGCGCGGGTGTCTGCGCCGCGATTGGACAGCACCACAACGCTGCTGCCATCGGGATTGGTAAAGCCGGCATGGGAGACGGCGCCGAGTGCGCCCTCCGCACCAATGCCATTGGTGGCAAAGACGCGCGCTCCGCGCTTGATGTGTTTGGAGTAGTGCGCGTAGGCCCAGTACTGGCCGCTGCGCGTGACGGCGTGCGATTTGCTGTCAACCGTGATGACGCCGCCGCAGGAGAACAGGCCCACGTTGGGATTGCCGTTTTCGTCGAGCGCGACGTTCCACGAAGTGATGCAGCGCGCCCAGTTGTTGAGGATGCCGTTGAAGGTCTCCGCCCATTTGGTGAAATCGGTTTGATAGTCGGGCTGCTTGATGTCGGGTCCGCCTTCGGTCCAGTACGCGTGCTTCTCCGGGAAGGCGTCGTGCACGCGGGTCATCGCGGTGGGCTCTCCAACGTAGCCGTGCCAGGCGATGCCGTCGATGTATTTGTAGGCCTCGGGATCGCTTAGCTCACCAATGGCGCGGCCCCACAGGTTGTAGTTGTGGTCCAGCACCCAGATTTTGGTATCGACGCCGGCCTTGCGCAGGGTGGGTCCGAGGAAGTTCTTCACGAAGTCCATCTCGGCTTCCTGCGCCCAGATGCAGGCGGGCATGTGGCCTTCCTGCTCGGCGTCGGTTTCGTTCTGCACGGTGACAGCATCGATGGCGACGCCTTCGGCCTTGTAGCCCTCAAGGAACTCGAGGAAGTACTGCGCGTAGGGGCCGAAGCTGAGCTTGCGCATGGCGCCGCCCAGCATGGTGTTGTCGGGCTTCATCCATCCCGGCGGGCTCCAGGGCGAGGAGAAAAGGAAGAGCTCGGGATTGGCCTTGCGCGCCTCGCGCAGCATGGGCAGGATGTAAGCCTTGTCGTGATCGATGGAGAACTTTTTCAGGTCGGGATCGGGCGTGGGGCTGTCGTCGTAGCTGTAGACGGTGCGCGAGTAGTCGCTGGCGCCGATGGTGGTGCGGCAGACGTTAAGCGCCATCTCTCCGGGAGCGAAGAGATCGTGCATCACGGGCGCGCGCTCGGCTTCGTTCATCTGGCTGAGGACGTAGCAGGACGCATCGGTGAGCGCGGCGCCGAAGCCAAGCACCTGCTGGCGCGTGGCGGCGGTGTCAAGCATGATGGCGGTTGCGGCCACGGTGGAGGTGGGCTTCCAACGCAGCGGATCGAGCGCGGTGTGGCGCTTGTCGCGATATGTTGCCCAGGCGCGGACCGGGCCGTTGGCCGTGGTTGCCGCCCACAGCGGCAGGCGCGAGGTCAGGGCCAATCCGGCAGCGGTTGCCGACGCGGATTTCAAAAAAGTTCTGCGTGTGCTCATAGGATTATGTGCTCCCTTTGAAGCTCAATCAATTGCCGGCGGCATGATAGCAGCGCCGTGCGGAGCCCTCAAGTAAAACCTTTGAGCGGTTTTTCAGATGAATGACAGCGAGAGCCCGGAGTTGCTTGCATCAGCCAAGTTTGGCGCTGCGAAGTGATTCCTCAGGGGCTGAAGAGGCTACAGAAATCGCCGGAAGAAGAAGCGAAATCGGTCAGACCAAAAGAGCAGGGACTAAAGTCCCGGATTCACATTGCGACCCTTATGGCCCGGCTGAAGCCGTGCCCTTGTTACAAAGCTTTCTTCGTTGAGTTTTTTCGCAGCCGGTGAAGCCCGGACACGTTTCGGCATGGCTCAAGCTGTGCCCCTTCAAAAGCGTGTCTATACGGTGCGGTTTATGCGGGCTTGAGCGCGGCGAGGATTTGCGCGGCGAGCTGGCTGACGGAGCCTGCGCCGAGGGTGAGCACCAGGTCGTCCTCTTTTGCTTCGGCGGCGACGGCGGCAATGGCGGCGGGAAAGTCGGCTACATACTGCGTGCGCGGGCCCTTGATGTGCGCTGCGAGAGTTTCGCCGCTGATGCCGGGGATCGGCTCTTCACTAGCCGCGTAGATGGGCAGGACAAAGACGGTGTCGGCCGCGGCGAAGGCTCCGCCGAAGGCGTCCATCAGGTCGCGGGTGCGGGTGTAGCGATGCGGCTGGAAGACGACATGAATGCGCTTGTGGCCGCACTCGCGCGCGGCGGCAAGGGTAGCGCAGATTTCGGTGGGGTGATGGCCATAGTCGTCCACTACAGTGACGCCGGCGGCCGTACCGCGCTGCTGGAAGCGGCGATCGACACCGCGGAAGTTGCGCAGACCTTCGGCGATTTTGCCGGGCGTGACTTCAAGCTGATGAGCGATGGCGACAGAGGCGGTGGCGTTGAGCACGTTGTGTCGGCCGGGCACGTGCAGCTCAAAGGGGCCGATGGGGCCGGTTTTGGTGTTGACCAAAAAACGCGAGAAGCAGCCGGCTTCGGTTTCGAGGAAGGCGAGGCGATAGTCGGCTGCGGCGGCAAGCCCGTAGGTGAAGACGCGACGATGCGCGCGGGGCAGAATTGCGGCGAGCTGCGGGTTGTCGAGACACGCGGTGACCGCGCCGTAGAACGGCACCTTGTCCATGAAGTTGAGAAATGCCTGCTCCACGTCTGCTATGTCGTGGTAGCAGTCCATGTGCTCGCGATCAAGATTGGTGACCACGGCGAGGATGGGCGAGAGCTTCAAGAACGAGCGGTCGCTTTCATCGGCTTCGGCAACGAGGTATTGCGTGGTGCCGAGGCGGGCATTGGAGCCGAGCGCATCGACGCGGCCGCCGACGACGACGGTAGGATCGAGGCCGCCGGCGCTGAGCACAGCGGCAACCATGGAAGTGGTTGTGGTTTTGCCGTGCATGCCGGCGATGGCGATGCCGTATTTAAGGCGCATCAGCTCGGCCAGCATCTCCGCACGCTGGATGACGGGAATTTTCTTGGCGTGCGCTTCGAGGACTTCAGGATTGGCGGGCGAGACGGCAGAGCTGGTGACGACAACCGTGGCGCCAGCGATTTGCCCGGCACGGTGGCCTTCGTAAATGGTGGCGCCGAGCTGCGCGAGCCGGTCGGTGACGGGGCCGCGACGAAGATCGGAGCCGGAGACCTTCATGCCGAGGTTGAGCAGGATCTCGGCGATACCGCTCATGCCGATTCCGCCGATGCCGATGAAGTGCGCGTGCTGTGAGGTGGCAAACATGGACGAACGAAATTCCAATGTATCACCGCGCGGGGGCGCGGCTGAGACGCGCCGGTGCAGCTACTCGGGCAGCGTGTAGCTGAAGTCGTAGAAGTGCTGGCCGTTTTCGACGCGGATGTTGAAGGTGCCGCTGATGCCGGCCAGCTGGCCGGTGCCGGAGCCGGGCGTGACGATGATGGTCATGTGCGGGCCGCTCTTGTCCATCACGGCCATGTGCTGCAGCGCGAAACTGCCGTGCTTGCCGGCGAGTGTGCCGGTGACAACCTCGATGGCGACGTAGCCAGCTTCGCCCTTGCCGGGATCGCCTGCCGAAAACATTTCGCCTTTGCTGGCAGCTTCCAGATCGCCATGAATTTCCTTGTCGATGGAAAAGCGGCTGAGGCCTTCAGCCGGTGCAGGCGTAAGCGGCACAACCTTTACAGTGAATGCGCCGTGGGCTTCGTGAGTCATAGGTTTCTCCGCGGATTGGGCTGAAGCAAACGGCACGCACAAAGCCATTGAGAGCGCGACTGCGGCCACTGGATGCATGGCGCGATTGTAAACGGCGGGCGCGGCAGGCAACACCGCAGACGTGGAAAGTTGCGGGAGTTTATTTTGCGCGCGGCACCGCAACCTTGGCGTACAGCCGCTGTTGAACAGGGACATAACCGGAGCCGGTAGGGCAGCAGTAGACAAGCCCAACCAAGTGCAACCGGACTCCCCAAGGCGAGGAAGACGCCGGAGGGATTGGGACGGAGGAAATATGTTCAGCTTGAAGACGTGGATGCTGGCAACGGCAGTTCTGGCGGGCGCAGCGGGCCTGGGAGCGACCACGGCCCAGGCTGCACAGGTTCGGGTGTATGTGGGCGCAGGACCGGCAGCGTATATGCCTCCCTGCCCCGGCCCCGGATACTTCTGGGTGAATGGCTACTATGACCGCGGTTACTGGATGGCGGGCCGCTGGGAGTTTCGCGGACACGTGGACCGCGACCACTACCGGGACAATGATCGCGGCTGGGATCGGGATCGCGGTTGGGATCGGGATCGCGGACGAGGCCACGAATTTGACCGCGGCAGAGATCGCGGGGGCTATCGCCACTGAAATGATTGCCTTGGCTTCTCCACCGGCGGCCTCTCCTGATTGGAGGGGCCGCGGTGCGTTGGGGCTTGTTCGCGCATCCAATATGTGCAGGAGGCAGAGTGGTTGCGCGGCGAGCCGGAAAATTGGAAGATTCTGAGCCTGAACCGCAACTTCGATGAAATGTCGTGGTTTGTAAAGACAGTGGCCGGAGGGAAGTGAAAGCTCTCTACCGGCAGGTGCCAAGGTTGGAGCCGAGATCCAATGGCCGGGCCCGGAAGAAGTGGGACCGCAAGGCACAGGGAGGAAACACAATGAGAAGTTCTCGCCTGGTTCTGCTGGCTGCGTTACTGGCCATTCCCTTTGCGATTGCACCCGCAGCGCATGCGCAGGTTTCAGTTGGAGTCGGCGTGGGCGTACCTGCCCCGGCGCCGGCGCAAGCGTACTACGATGACGACGGTTACTACGACAACTACGATTACGGTCCAGCGCCGGTTTGTCCCTACGGCTACTACCCCAGCTATCCATACACGTGCGCGCCTTACGGCTACTACGGACCGAGCTGGTTCGCAGGCGGCGTGTTTATCGGCGCCGGCCCGTGGTATCACGGCTGGTATGGGCGCGGCTACTACGGCTATCGCGGCGGTTATGGCTATCGCGGCGGTTACCCGGGACGTGACCACTACGCGTATCGCGGCGGCTATGGCTACGGCGGACGGATTCCTGCTCCGCGGGGCTATAACGGCTACCGGCCCGGCTACAACGGACACGGCAACAGTTATGGACCTGGACGCGGCGGCTATCCTGGCGGCGGACACGGTAACGGCTATGCCGGTGGCGCCAATGGCTGGAATGGCGGCGGACACGGCGGTGGCTACCCAGGTGGCGGACACAGCGCACCGAGCGGCGGCTTCTCCGGCGGACGTGGCGGATTCAGCCATGGTCCTTCCGGCGGCGGCATGCACAGCTTTAGCGGCGGCGGTGGTGGAGCCCGCGGCGGATTTGGCGGCGGCGGGCACGGCGGTGGCGGCTCGCACGGCGGTGGCGGCGGCCACAGATAATTTCCCCAGAACTGCAAAAAGCCCGTTCGCTTCGGCGAACGGGCTTTTGTTTGTGCCGGTGCGGAGTTGAACGAGGTCCGGGTTGGCGATGCTTCCCTGCCCTCGGATTAGGCGCGCGCCTTGCCGCGCGCGGCTGCGTCGAGCAAGCGATCGACAATGCGCTCGGCGGCCTCAAGATGAGCCTGGGTGCGGGCGGCCGCGCCCATGGCGGCAAGTTTCTCCGGCGAGCCGAGCAAGCGAATCAACTCGTCGCGCAGTTCGGATGGATCCTGCAACTGCTTCTCTTCGAGGACCACGGCGGCGCCGACGTTCACCATTTCCTCGGCGTTGCGCATCTGGTGATTGTCCGCAGCGGCGGCAAAAGGAACGAGGAGCGAGGGCTTGCTGGCGGCGGCGAGTTCGGCCACGGTGGCCGCACCGCTGCGCGCCATTACCAACGTGGCCTTGCGGAAGCGCTCCGGCATGTCGGTGAGGAAGGGTTGCACCTCCCAGCGCGTGGGGTCGGCTCCACTGGCGTTATAGGCAGTCAAGGTCGCATCGAAGTTGCGCGCGCCGCTCTGATGCAGAATCGTGAGCTTGGGGATAGCGCTTAGAAGCGCGGGAGCAATTTGGGGCAGTGTTTGATTGAAGAGCCGCGCGCCCTGTGAGCCGCCGAAGATGAACAGATGCGGCAGCGCGTCCGGATTGGGCTGCAGCGAGAAGAATTCCGGGCGAACGGGAATGCCGGTGACCTCAGCCTTGCGGAACCAGCCCACCGCGGAGTGGAAATTGACGGCAGCCGCCTGCACCCAGCGGCCGATGAGGCGATTGGCGAGGCCGGGGATGGCGTTGGGTTCAAATGCGACGGTGGGAATGCCGAGTTGAAGGGCAGCGGCCATGGCGGGGCCCGATGCATAGCCGCCGACGCCGAAGACAACGTCGGGCTTGAACTCCTTGACCAGACGGCGGCAGTCGGAGAAGTTCCGCGGCAGGTGCATCACGGTGCGCAGTTTGGTTTTGAGCGGAACGCTGTTGAGCGGGCCGATGTCGATGAGGCGAAGGTTGAAACCGGCGTCGGGGACGAGGCGCATTTCCATGCCGCGTGGCGTGCCGACGAAGAGAATCTCCGCCCGATGGTGTTCCACCAGATCGTTGGCCACGGCAAGCGCCGGAATGATGTGCCCACCGGTGCCACCGCCCGCAATCAGTACTCGTAATGCTGCCAAGAAATGCCTCGCTCCCGAAGGTTGCAGTGAATCATTCGACGACTCTCTGTGGAGCCTGATGCGCCCATGCAGACACCTCATTTTATCAATCGAGGCATGTGCGGGAGTTATCGCCTGTGAGTCAGGCGCGGAGTTACTCCACCTGGCGCGAGATATTGAGCAGAATGCCGACAGAGGCAAGAGTGACAAAGAGCGACGTACCGCCGGAGGAGATGAAGGGCAGGGGAATTCCTTTGGTGGGCAGCAGCGAAAGCACCACGCTGATGTTGAAGAAGGCCTGCAGCAGCAGCGCCGACGTGATGCCGAAGGCGGTGAGGCGGGCGAAGGGATCTTTGACGCGCAGCGCGGTGCGCATGCCGCGCACGCCGAAGATGACAAAGAGCGTGAGAATGCCGACCGCGCCGATGAAGCCCAGTTCCTCGGCAATGTTGGCGTAGATGAAGTCGGTGGAGGCTTCCGGCAGATAGAAGAGTTTCTGCATGCCTTCCATGAATCCGCGGCCGGTAAGGCCGCCGGTGCCGACCGCGATGAGCGACTGGTTGATGTGGAATCCGGCGCCCATCGGGTCGGCATCAGGATGGGTGAAGGCCAGCATGCGGGCGCGGCGCCACGGCACCCAGAAGAGCAGCGCGGCCAGCGGCGGCAATGCGATAGCGACCGCAAGGGCGAGGTACTTCCAGGCCATGCCGGCCAGCATCAGCATCATGGCGGTAACGCCGGCCAGCACCAGCGCAGTGCCGAGGTCGGGCTGTTTGACGATAAGAAGGATGAAGACGATGGGGACAACGGCGGCGCGCAGCAGCGTGCTCTTCCAGTCGTTGATGCGGTCCAGGCGCGTGGAAAGAAACCAGGCCATGAAGAGAATCAGCGCGGGCTTGGCAATCTCGGAAGGCTGAAAGGTGAACAGGCCGCCGAAGCGAATCCAGCGATGGGTGTGGTGCGAGTCGCGGAAAAAGTAGACCATGACCAGCAGCAGCATGGTGACGGCAACAACCGGATAGATGAAGCGCGGCGAGTTGTAGCGGCGGTAGTCGACGGTCATGAGGAAGACCATGCAGAGGATGCCGCCGAAGGCCCAGCCGGCCTGGCGGCCGATGAATGCGAAGGGGGAATGGAACTGCTCGGAGACGACAACGGCCGACGCGGAAAAGACCATGGCCAGCCCAACCACAACCAGCAGCAGGGTGGTGAAGAAGATCCACTTGTCGACGCCGACTCGTTTTGCCATCGTTCCTTACCGACCGATCTCCAGAACCGCCGCCGTGGTTTTGCCGTGCGCGTTTACGATGCGCCCTGGCTGCGCTCCAGCGCCACCGGCCAGCCGCTCAGGCCCTGCCACTCTTTCACCAATGACTTGAAGACGCGCCCGCGATGCTCGTAGCTCTCGAACTGGTCGAAGCTGGAGCAGGCCGGCGCGAGCAGAACAATTTCTCCGGGCCGGGCAGCCGCAGCGGCTGCGCTTACGGCTTTGTCCAGCGTTTCGCAGGAGTGCAGTGAGACCACGCCGCGCAGATGGGACTCAATTTTTGCCGCTGCTGAGCCGATGGTGTAGACCGCACGCACGCGCTCACGCAACAGCTCGGAAAGCTGCGTGTAGTCGGAGTTCTTGTCTTTGCCGCCGAGGATGAGATGAATGCCGGACGGGAATGCGGCGATAGCTTTTGCAGTGGCGTCGACGTTGGTGGCTTTGGAGTCGTTGTAGAACTCTACGCCGTTGAGCGTGGCCACGTACTCCAAACGATGCTCGACTGCTTTGAAATTTTCGACGGTAGTACGAATGGCCTGATTCGATGCGCCGGCAAGCCGTGTGGCACAGACCGCGGCCAGAACGTTCTCCACATTATGCTCGCCCTTGAGGGGAATGCTGCTGAGCGGCATAACAGACTCGGCCGAAGCGCCGGGCTGTGACCGGAAGACGATGTGACCGCCCTCCACCCAGGCGCCGACAGAGACTGGCTGCTCCACCGAGAACCAGTAGACGCGGCTTTTGGCGCGTTGGGCGGCTTCAGCAGCGCGCGCGTTGTCGGCATTCAGGACCAGGCTATCGTTCGCGTCCTGCGCGGCAAAGATGCGCTCCTTGGCGAAGGCGTAGTTTTCAAAGCTGCCGTGGCGGTCAAGATGGTCGGGCGTGATGTTGAGAATGACGGCGATGGCCGGCTTGAATTCGACGGTAGTTTCAAGCTGGAAGCTGGAAACTTCAAGCACCGACCAGCCATCGTCGCTGCTTTCATCGATGAGCGAAACCACGGGCACACCAATGTTGCCGCCGACGAGAGTATTGAGGCCAGCGGCCTGCAGAATTTCTCCAGCCAGGGTGGTGGTGGTGGTTTTTCCATTGGAGCCGGTGATGGCCAGCGACTTGCCCTTGAGGAAGCGTGCGGCCAGCTCGAGCTCGCCGATGACGGGCAGGCCGAGAGCCCTGGTCTGCACCAGTTCTGGCGTGTCGACGGGGACACCGGGGCTGACGACGATCAGATCCTGACGGCGAAAGGTGAACAGACCGTGCCCGCCGGACTCGACCATAATGCCGGCATCGAGCAGTGTGGGCAGTTCCTTGGCCAGCGCTTCGGCGCTGCGAATGTCGGAGACCGTAACCTGCGCGCCGCGGCTGCGCAGAAACAACGCGGCTGCCAGACCGGATTTACCCAGCCCGACGACCAGAACTCTTTTGCCCTTCAGATCCATCATGGAAGCTTCCTTGAGGCCTACGCGACCATTTTATTGTGAACCGCCTCGCGTTGCGCGGCCTGCGCTTCAGCGCAGTTTCAACGTAGTGAGTGCAAACAGTGCAAACACCAGTGCGCCAATCCAGAAACGGACGATGACTTTGGACTCGTGCCAGCCAATCTGTTCGAAGTGGTGGTGCAGCGGCGCCATTTTGAAGATGCGCTTTTTATTGCGCAGTTTGTAGCTGCCCACCTGCAGCACGACAGAGATTGCTTCGAGGATAAAGATGCCGCCGATGAAGGGCAGCAGCAGTTCCTGGCGGATGATGAGGGCAACCGTACCAATGGCGCCGCCGAGCGCCAGCGAGCCCACATCGCCCATGAAGATTTCGGCTGGGTGGGCGTTGTACCAGAGGAATCCGATGGAGGCGCCGACCATGGAGCCGCAGAAGACGGTGAGCTCGGCGACAAGCGGCATGCGTTGCAACTCCAGATAGTCGGCAAAGACCACGTGGCCGCTGACGTATGTGAGCACGGTGAGCGCGCCGGCGGCGATGATGGTGCAGCCGATGGCGAGGCCGTCGAGGCCGTCGGTGAGGTTGACGGCGTTGGATGAGCCGACCAGCACCAGAATGACCCAGATGACGAACGGGATGAAGGCCAGCAGCGCTAGATGCGGCAGCGTGGATGGCCAATGGTGCCATTGCAGGTCGGGCCGCCAGTGCTTGATGAAGGGTACGGAAAGCTGCGTGGAGAAGAGCTTGAACTGCTGCAGAACAATGAGCGCTACGGCCACGCCGGTTGCGGCTACGCCCTGCCAAAACAGCTTGGCGCGTGCGGTAAGGCCAAGCGAGCGGCGCTGCACGATTTTGATGTAGTCGTCGGCAAAACCGACGGCGCCGAAGGCGAGCGTGGAGAGAACCGTGACCCAGACGAAGGGGTTTGAGGGGTCGGACCAGAGCACGGTGGGCAGCAGGATGGCGATGCAGATGAGCACGCCGCCCATGGTGGGCGTGCCGGATTTTTTCTGATGCGACTGCGGGCCGTCTTCGCGAATGTACTGGCCGATCTGGAACTCACGCAATTTTTGGATAACGTAGGGGCCGATGAAGAGCGCGATGAGCAGCGCGGTGAGCGAGGCGAAGGCAGTACGGAAGGTGAGGAACCGGAAGAGCCGGAACGGGTGGAAGTAAATATAGAGCTTTTGGTAGAGCAGCCAGTAAAGCAAGTGGCCTCCCGAGCCGGCGGTGATGCGGATTTCATCTTGATTTTACAGGCTGGGAGCCTTGTGGATTCCCAGTCTCACATTAGTGCTTTGCGCCTGTCTGGCGCTGCAATTCGGTTTTAAAGGCCAGTTCGCGATCAGCGATGTAGGCCTTGTAGCCGGCAGGGTCGATGAAGGCGTTCTTGTCGCCCGCCTTCCAGCGTGGGTACTTCTGATCGAGGTCGAAATAGCCGCCGTGCGCGCCAAGAAAGATGTCGCAGGGCAGATGCTTGAGCACTTCGAATTCATGACGGTAATCGACGGCGATGGTTGGGTACTGCTTGTTGGCGACCAGCTTGTAGCCGGGGTTCACGTTGGGGCTTCCGACGATGACCACGTGGAGCGTGCGGCCGTTTTCAACTTCGTCGAGCGTCCACGTGGTTGTGCCCTTGGTGTGGCCCGCGCTGAGGTGTGCGGTGAGCACGGTGCCGCCTAGCTTCACCGTGTCGCCGTCATGCAGCACGCGGTCCACATGCGCGCGCGGAAACCTCATCGACTTGTCGTTCGCGTAGTTGAAGTCCGTGCGGCCGCCGGACTCCACGACGGAAACGTCCTGTGCCATCACGGCATATTGTGCATGCGTTTCGCGCAGAATTTGCGCGCTGCCGGTGCAGTGGTCATAGTGGCCGTGGCTGATGAGCAGAATCTTTGTGTCTTCGTAGCGGAAGCCAAGCTGCTGAATGCTGTGGCGAATTTGCGCGGGCGATGACTCAAGGTTGCTGTTGATGAGGATGTTGCCCTGCGGCGTAACGACGAGGTAGGCTGCCAGATCGAGCGAGCCAACGTAATAGAGATTGCCCGCTATGCGAAAGGGTGTGGCGGGTGTGGTCCACGCGGCGTCAACTTGCGCGCGCAGAGCGGGCACGGTCAGCAGCGCGAGGCCAAGCAGGAAAATCAACGTGCGCTTCAATGGCTCTCCTTCGCAGGTGAAATTCCTTTGAGTATGTCGATAGCGCGCTCCAGGTGAACGCCACGCGAGCCCTTCACCAGAACCACGTCGCCTGCGCGGAGGTTTGTTTTCATCCACTCGCCTGCGGCTTCAGCTGTTGGCAGGAAGAGCGATGCCACGCCGCCCTGACATGCGGCGGTGGAGAGGTGCACTGCGTTGCCCTGCACGCCAACGACGAGATCGATGTGCGCTTGGGCCGCGGCCTTGCCGCATGCGGCATGCAGCGCGGGGCCCTGCTCGCCCATCTCCAGCATTTCGCCGGCGATGAGAATGCGCCGCGCGGCCGGGCGCGCAGCCAGCGTTTGCATCATGGAACGGAGCGCCTCGGGATTTGAGTTGTAACTGTCGTTGAGCAGCGTGATGCCGTCAAGCTCGATAATCTCGCCGCGCTTGTCACCGGCGGTCAACGTGCTGAGCGCCGCCACCGCAGCATCGAGATCGACGCCGGCTTCCAATGCAACGGCAAGGCCGGCCATGGCGTTGGATGCGTTGTGCGCGCCGAGCAGGTGCAGTGTCAGGCTGCCATCGTGCTGGCCCGCGCGGAAGTGGACGTGCAGGCCCTGAAGATCTTCGCTGGCGCCGAGAATCTGCGGATCGCCGCAGGGGCCGGCGCCAAAATAAACCACGCGACCGGTAAAGTCACGGCCGAACTGCGAAGCGTAGACATCGCCGCAGTTGAGAAAGACGACACCGTTGGCGGGCAGCGCCTCCACCAGCTCAAACTTGGCGCGGGCAATGCCGGCTTGTCCGTCGGTGAAATTTTCGATGTGCGCGGTGCCGACATTGGTGATGACGCCCCAGTTGGGCGCGGCAATACGCGCCAGCGCGGCGATTTCGCCCGCGTGATTCATGCCCATCTCGATAACGGCGAACTCGTGCTCCGGCTCAAGGCGCAGCAACTGCAGTGGCAGGCCAAAGGCGTTGTTCAAATTGCCGAGCGACTTGAGCACGCTGAATTTTGCGCCGAGCGCCGCGGCAATGGCTTCCTTGGTGGTGGTTTTGCCAGCGGAGCCGGTGACGGCGACAACGTGTTTTCCCCACTGGCGGCGCACGTGCGCAGCAAGCGCCTGCAGCGCGATGAGCGGATCTTCGGCGATGAGCAGCGGCGAAGCCAACGCGCGATCGGGCAGTGAGGCAACGCGGGCGCGCGAAACCACCGCGGCCGCGGCGCCGCGCTCCAGCGCAGAGGCGACAAAATCGTGGCCGTCGAAGCGGTCGCCGCGCACGGCGAAGAACAGCTCGCCGGGCGCGACGGTGCGCGAATCGATAGAGTAGCCCGAGGCAATGATTGCGCCCGCGCTGCTGATGCTGGATGGCGCCTCAAGCAATGCGCCCGCTCCCACCGCTACTTTTGCCAGAGACAGCCTCATTGCCCTTCACCGTATCCCAGATTGTGCAGCGTGGAAAGCGCGACCTCGGCGTCGTCGAAGGGGATGGTGTGGTCGGCGAGAATCTGTTCCTTCTCGTGGCCCTTGCCGGCAATCAAAACAATGTCATGCATTTTGGCTTCGCCCAGCGCGAGTGCGATGGCCTGCGCGCGGTCGGGCTCAATGGTATAGCGAACGCTGCTCTGCTTGAGGCCGGGCTCAATCTCGGCGAGAATCGCGAGCGGCTCCTCGGTACGCGGGTTGTCGCTGGTGGCGATGACGAAGTCACTTCCCTCTCCGGCGGCAAGGCCCATGCGCGGACGCTTGGTGCGGTCGCGGTCGCCGCCACAACCAAAGACGGTGAGCACGCGGCCGCCGGATTGCGCGGCGCTTTTGCGGGCGAGCGCGGTGAGGTTGCGCAGCGCATCGTCGGTGTGCGCGTAGTCCACAATCACGGTGAAGGGCTGGCCGCCATCGACAGGCTGGAAGCGCCCCGGCACGGGCTTGAGCTGCGGCACAAAGCCGACCAGGTCGTCGAAGGCGGTGCCGCGCGCGTGCGCGGCGGTGAAGGCCGCGAGCAGATTGAGAATGTTGACTTCGCCGGCGAGGTGCGATGAGAGACGCGCTGTGCCCAGGGGCGTGACAAGCTCGATGGTTGCGCCGGAAGGCGTGAGCTTGTAGCTCTCCGCGCGCCAGTCGCCGATGCCGATGCCGTAGGTGCGCACCTCGGCGCCTGCGGACTTTGCAGCTCTGGCCAGATCAGCTGTATACGGGTCATGCGCGTTGAGCACCGCGACACGCGGAGCTGGATAGCGCGCGCCATCAAAGAGCAGGCGCTTGGCGGCGAAGTACTGCTCCATGGTCTGGTGATAGTCAAGGTGGTCGCGCGTGAGGTTGGTGAAGATGGCGACGTCGAAGGGGATGCTGGCGACGCGGCCCTGGTCGAGCGCGTGGCTCGACACCTCGGTGACGAGCTCGGTTGCGCCAAGCGCCACGCCTTCGGCCAGCAGCTCGAAGACATCGCGCGACTCCGGCGTGGTGTGCACAGAAGGGCGCACTTCGCCAGCGATGTGGTACTCGATGGTGCCGATGAGAATGGATTTGCGCGCGGCGGCATTCAGCAGCGACTCGGCGAGAAAGGCGGTGGTGGTTTTGCCGTTGGTGCCGGTGATGCCGGTGACCGCGAGCTGCTTCTCCGGATGGCCGAAGAACGCGGCGGAGGCCTCGGCCAGCGCGCGGCGGCCATGTTCCACCTCTGCCACGGGCGTGCCGGATTTATAGACGAGGAGATGATCGTAGGTCTGTATTGAATCGGTGATGACGGCGAGCGCGCCGGCGGCGAGCGCCTTTTCCACATAGCGATTGCCGTCGGTGGTGCCGCCTTTCATGGCGACAAAAACAGAACCTGGGCGCACGCGGCGCGAGTCATATTCAACGCCTGTGATGGGCGCAGCGGAGTCGCCGGCGAACTCGACGGCAGACAATTCGGAGATAAGTTCTTTCCAAAGCATGTGAAGTCGATTGTAGTTCTGTTGGCGGTTAGTGTCCGCAGCGCACAACAACCTTGGTACCCGGCGAGATTTGCGTACCCGGAGCCGGCGCCTGTGCGCGCACCAGCCCGTCGCCCACAATTTGCAGCTCAATGCCAGAGGATGCTGCCGTTTCAATGACCTTGCGCATGGGCATGCCCACCAGCGGGGGTACGGTAATCTTTGGGCCGTCTTTGACGGCTACCTGCGCTGTCTTCTGCTGCACGGAAGCGCTTTGCACCACGGCTACGGGCTTCGCTGCCGGGGAAGCAGCGGCCTGCGCGGGACGAATCGTATTGTTTGGCGGCGCCATTTTCGCGGAGGCCGTGAATGTGGATGCAACGCTCTGTGCCTGATCGCCCGCTTGCACCGGGGCGCGCAGCGGATCGTCGGCAGGTAGATCGTTGACGGCCGCGAAGAGCTGATTGGCCGCATTCTGATCGCCGGCGCCGTCATCTTCCGGCATGGGCGCTTCTTTTTTTGCCAGGCTTTTCGCGGGGCGCACTTCGATGTCGTGTGGAATGCGGAGATACTCGAGCACCTGCTGGGCCACCTCGGCAAACACCGGCGCGGAGACCGCGGTGCCGTAGTAGGACGGGCCTTTCTTC
>DASVLI010000065.1:0-4491 GCA_036384955.1 Occallatibacter sp. | reverse complement strand
CGCTGCAGGGCCATCTCGTTGCCCTTCGAGCTCAGGTCGAGACCTTCCTCGGCCTTGAACTCGGCAATGAGCCAGTCCACAATGCGCTGGTCCAGATTGTCGCCGCCCAGGTGGGTATCGCCGTTGGTCGACTTGACCTCAATCACGCCTTCGCCCACTTCAAGGATGGAGATATCGAAGGTGCCGCCGCCGAAGTCGTACACAGCGATGGTCTCGTCCTTCTTCTTGTCCAGGCCGTAGGCCAGCGCAGCCGCGGTCGGCTCGTTGACGATGCGCTTCACGTCGAGGCCGGCAATCTTGCCGGCGTCCTTGGTGGCCTGGCGCTGCGCGTCGTTAAAGTAGGCCGGAACGGTGATGACGGCCTCGGTGACGGGCTCGCCCAGATAAGCCTCGGCGCTCTTCTTCAGCTTCTGCAGAATCATGGCCGAAACTTCGGGCGGGGTGTACTCCTTGCCCTGGGCGATAACGCCTACGTGGTCACCCTGCTGGACAACCTTGAAGGGCACCATCTTCATCTCGTCGTTCACTTCGTCGAAGCGGCGGCCCATAAAGCGCTTGATGGAGAAGATGGTGTTCTCCGGGTTGGTGATGGCCTGACGCTTGGCCACCTGGCCGACGAGGCGCTCTCCGCTCTTGGAGAAGCCGACGATGGAGGGGGTGGTACGCGCGCCCTCTTCGTTGGCAATCACTTTGGGTTCGCCGCCTTCAAGGACGGCTACGCACGAGTTGGTCGTGCCAAGGTCAATTCCGATAATCTTTGCCATGGTTTCTAATCCTGCCTGTGTTTGGGAAATACGTCTGACGTCTTATAAGATGCATCATTGAGTGACTTAGTGTCAACTTTTCTTGATAGAAAGTCACGTAGGGGAGCGGTAGGATTGGCAGCTGGGTTAACTCCTGTGAAATCTAACGGGCAAGCGGCAATTTGATGGCTCTTAGAGTGCCGCACCACTACCGGCGGTTCGGGAACCGATACGGTGCAAGCAAAGGAACTGATAAACTGCTGAGAACGCCCCGTGCGCCCAGCCTCCCTGAAAGGGTGGATTGCGCCGTGTGGGGTTGGCGGTGCCCGCCCTTGAAGGACCCGGAACGATGCAAGTAGCCATTGAAGACATTCGCATCCAGAAAACCACGGTCGCTCTGCCTCCTGTTTTCCTGGAGGAGGAGCGGCCGGTCAGCGAAGAGGCCGTAGCCACCATCTTCAATACGCGGCTCGACATCTCCCGGATTCTGGCTCAACTGGATTCACGTCTTCTGGTTCTGGTCGGTCCCTGCTCGATTCACGACGTAAAGGCTGCGCGGGAGTACGCGGCGCTGCTGAAAACCGCCATCGACGAGTTTGCGCCGGAGCTGCGCATTGTGATGCGCGTCTACTTTGAGAAGCCGCGCACCACCGTGGGCTGGAAGGGACTCATCAATGACCCGTTCCTCGATAACTCCTACCGCATCAACGATGGGCTGCGGCTGGCGCGCAATCTTCTGCTGGACCTTGCGGAGATGGGCGTGCCCTCGGGCACTGAGTTCCTGGATATGATCTCGCCGCAGTACATCGCTGGTCTGGTCGGCTGGGGCGCGATCGGGGCTCGCACCACCGAGAGCCAGGTGCACCGCGAGCTGGTCAGCGGCATCAGCTGCCCGGTGGGCTTCAAGAACGCCACCTCGGGCGACATTCAGGTAGCCATCGACGCCATCCAGTCAGCCTCGCACTCGCATACATTCCTGGGCCATACCAAGCACGGCCAGTCGGCGATTTTTGTCACCAAGGGCAACTCGGAGTGCCACATCATTCTCCGCGGCGGCCGCAATCTGGTGAACTACACGCCGGAGGCGGTCGCGGACACCGAGCGCAAGCTGCGCACCGCCGGCCTGCCGCCCCGCATCATGATCGACTGCAGCCACGCCAACAGCCAGAAGGACCATCGCAAGCAGGGAGCGGTCTGCCGCAACGTGGCCACGCAGGTAGCCGAAGGCAACCGGAGCATTCTTGGCGTGATGCTGGAGAGCAATCTGGTGGCCGGCGCGCAAAAGCTGGAGCCCGGCAAAGTACCGGTTTATGGGCAAAGCATCACCGACGCCTGTATCGACTGGCAGGAGACTTACGGCCTTCTGGGCGAGTTGGCCGCCGCCGTTCGTTGTCGTCGCAAGGTGGAATCCGCTGTCCCGGCCTGAGGCACCCTGCAATCGCCCCCATATAGCTCAAGAATGGCACGTTGTTCATACTTGGGCTACCTAAATGCTTGTTTCAACAAAAAAGTATAGGATGACGTGTCGCGCCTTCGCTTTTTAGCGTCCAATGACCTGAGAGACACTGCTTTCCCTGTACGAGATTACTGCCGCATGACGAAAGACTCATCACTCAGCATTTTTATCTCCGCGGGAGAAGCCAGCGGAGAGCACTACGGAGCGCTTCTGATCGATGCGCTGCGCGCCCAGCTGGCAGCCGCCGGCGAGAAGGCCGCGTTCTTCGGCATGGGCGGGCCGCGCATGGCTGCCGCCGGGCTGGAGTGCGTGGTTCCCTCCGAGGAGATGGCCGTCATGGGCATCACCGAGGTGGTGCTCCACCTGCCGCGCATCTATCGCGGCTTCCGCAAGCTGAAAGAGTCGCTGCACCAGCGCCGCCCTTCGGTGGCCGTGCTTATCGACTTTCCCGACATTCATTTTCGCCTGGCCAAGGAGCTAAAGGCTCTGGGCATCCCCGTCATCTTTTTCGTCAGTCCCCAGCTTTGGGCGTGGAAGAAGCAGCGCATCAAGCTGGTACAGCAGTACGTGGACAAGATGATGGTCATCTTCCCCTTCGAGGAGCAGTTCTACCGCGAGCATGGCGTCAAAGTCGAGTTCGTGGGACACCCGCTGGCGGAGCTGCCCGAGCCCACCATATCCCGCGCCGACTTTGCCGCCGCCACGGAACTGAATCCCAAGGGACGATGGATTGCTCTGCTGCCGGGCAGCCGGGAGAAGGAGATCCGGTCGAACCTGCCCACAATGCTGGCGGCGGCGCGGATTCTTTCACCGCGCGGCAAATTCGAGTTTGTTGTGCCACTTGCGCCAACGCTTACCGCGGCCCAGCGGCAACTGGCGCAGACCATTATTAAGAAGCGTGGCGCGGGACTTCCCATCCGCCTTACCGACGATGCCCGCGCGGCTCTGAAGCATGCGCGGATCGCCGTTGTGGCCAGCGGAACGGCTACGGTGGAGGCTGCCCTCATCGGCAATCCGTTTGTGGTGGTTTACCGCGTCTCGGCACTCACCTACGCCATCGCCAGGCAGGTGGTTAAGGTGCCGCATGTCGCCATGGCCAACCTCATCGCCGGTAAGCGGGTCGTCCCCGAGCTCATCCAGCAGGAATTCACCCCCCAGGCCATCGTCCGCAATGCCGCCCCCTTGCTACCGGATGGCGATGCTCGGCAGTCCATGATGGAGGAGCTGGAGAAGATCCGGGAACTGCTGCGTCCGGCTGCAATGCCTGACGCCGCCGAGCCCGTCACCGCCATCGGGCGCGTCGCGGCAGCCGTCCTTGAGCAGTTGGGCGTCGCCGTTCCGCAGCCGGTTCGCTCGTAACTCTGCCGCCGGGCCGCAGGCTGGCCCCGGCGATGTAGAGTTTCTGGTAGGGCGTTCGGCGTCGCATGGCCCGGCTCGCAGGCTGTAGGAAAGAGACATCATGGCCCAGACCTTTTCGACTTCCCCACGCGCGCTTGCCAGAGGGCGGCTGGCCGCGCTTTGCCTTGTTTTGGCCGCCATGGCCTGCCTGCCCGCGCACGCCCAGCGCACCCAGCGCGCGCTCGATATTACCGGCTACGTGATCGACGCCGAAATCGACACCGCCACCCACCACCTGGCTGCCAAAACGGTTGTCACCTTCACGCCGCCCGACGCCGCCGACTCCATCAGCTTTGGCTTTCACCCGGCGCTGCGCGTAACCAAAATTACCGACGATGCCGGCAAGCTGCTGACCGGCGAGCGGCTGGTCGACGGCACCCTGCGCGTCACTCCCGATACGCCGCTGGCCAAGGACACGCCCGCGCACTGGACCTTTGAATACGAGGGCGTGATTACCGGCAGCGAGGACGGCCCCATCGAAGGGCTGAAGCTGGCCGCCATTCAGGAGCCGGTGACCTATCTGCTCTACGCCGCTCGCTGGTTCCCCATGACCGGCTTCATGACCGACCGCTTCACCGCCGAGATGCACATCAAGGTGCCGCAGGGACTGCATGTGTTTGCCAGCGGCGCGGTGGGCGGAACGCACCCGGCCACGCTGGCCAGCGGCAAGCCGTGCGAGCAGTACGACTTCAAGTGGGATGCTCCCAGCTTTCCGGGCACGGTGATTGCGGGGCGGTTTACCGGGCCGTATGTTGCCGGGCCGGGCAACGTAAAGGTGTGGCTGACGGTGGCGCACCAGTCCTCCGGCAATGCGCTGGCGCAGACGGCCGCCAAAGAGTTCGACTTCTTTACCGACAGCTTTGGCGGACTGCCCGACAGCCGCCTGAACGTGGT
>DASVLI010000064.1:0-3067 GCA_036384955.1 Occallatibacter sp. | reverse complement strand
TCCTTGAGTTCCCTTCAGGCGACGCAGCGGGCGAGCCATGGGACACGCTCAAGGGCGGCTCCTTCATGCTCGGCTCCGCGCTGCTCGTCGCGCAAAGCCCCTTCCCCGACACCGTCGACGACTACTCCGTTGCTCTGCCGCCCGTTGGCTGGTACGACTACTGGACCGGCGCGCCTGCCGTAAGCGGTAGCGGCAGCGTCGGCGACGACCACGCCGCAATCCCGCCCGCAGTCGACATTCATCGCACCCTTGACACCCTGCCGGTCTTCGTCCGCGCCGGCTCCATTGTGCCTGAACAGCCCGTGGTGCAAAGCACGGCCATCAAGCCCGAGGGCCCGCTCACCCTGCGCGTCTATCCGCCGCTCAAGCCGGGCGCAGACTGCTCCGGCAGCGTCTACCTCGACGACGGCCTCAGCTACAACTTCCGCAAGGGCGAATTCTTGCGCCAGCACTTTCACTGCAAGGCCACGCCCACTGGCGTCACCATCACAGTGGATGCGCGCGAAGGCAGCTTCATTCCGTGGTGGAGCGAGCTGGCCATCACCGTCTACGGCGCAAGCAAACCGGCGGCATCGGCAAAGCTCGCCGGCCAAGCCGTCGAAACCGCCTACGACGACGCCCACCACAGCATCACCGCCACAGTGCCCGACAACCCGAAGGGCCTGGAGTTCGTGGTGCAGTATTAAGTCCACGGCGCAGTTTTGAAGGGGCCCGGCTTTAGCGTTCAGGCCATACATCAATCTCAGCAAAATCGCAGCTCCATAAAGACAAATCGGCCCGGCGGGAAGGTTATGCCTTCCCGCCGGGCCGAATCTTTCAATAAGGGCGAAATCCCTAATCCGGCACGACTGAAGTCGTGCCCTTTCAAAACTCAACTCCGCGTGCATTTTCGTACCTAGCACCCCTAGCCCCTGGAACCTAGTCCCTTAGTCCCTATTCCCCTAGTCCCCCCGTCCCTTGGCCTGTTACCCTGAATCCATGAAATTCGGCGTTCTGGTCTTTCCCGGTTCCAACTGCGACCACGACACCTATAACGTGCTCGCCGAAATCGCGCACCAGCCCGTTACCTACCTCTGGCACGACTCCGAAGACCTCAAGGGCGTCGACGCCGTGCTGGTTCCCGGCGGCTTTGCCTATGGCGACTACCTCCGCACCGGCGCCATTGCACGCTTCTCGCCCGTCATGCAGTCGGTCAAAAAATTCGCTGACGCCGGCGGCCTGGTGCTCGGCATCTGCAACGGCTTTCAGATCCTCACCGAGTCCGGCCTGCTGCCTGGCGCACTGATGCGCAATGCCGGCCTCAAGTACATCTGCAAGCAGGTGCACCTGCGCACGGAAACTACCAACTCGCCCTTCACCAATACGCTCACCAAGGGCGAAGTGCTGCAGATTCCCATCGGCCACATGGAAGGCAACTACTTCTGCACTGCTGAAGAGCTGGCGCGCCTTGAAGCCGAAGACCGCATCGCCTTCCGCTATGCCACGCCGCAGGGCGCCATCACCGCCGAAGCCAATCCCAACGGCTCGCTCTCAAACATCGCCGGAGTGCTGAATGAGGGCCGCAACGTGCTGGGCATGATGCCCCATCCCGACCGCTCCAGCGAGCAGCTTCTTGGCTCGGCCGACGGCTGGAAGATATTCACCTCGATGATTGGTACACTGGCCGCGCGCTAGCGCCGCCGCGCTTGAGAAGCACATGATTGATATTCATACTCACCTGATCTACGGCGTCGACGACGGCTCACCCGACATCGATACCTCCCTGCTGATGGCCCGCGCCGGCGCCGACGAAGGCGTGACGCACATCGTCTGCTCGCCGCACTCCAGCGACCGCTACCCCTACCAGTTCGACGTCATCAACCAGCGCTACGCCGAGCTGACGGAAAAACTCAAAGGCGTCGTCACTCTCAGCCTGGCCTGCGACTTCCACATGAGCGCCAGCAACATTGAGGACGCGCTCGCGCACCCGCTGCGCTACTCCATCGACAACAAGGGCTACCTGCTCATCGAATTCCCCGACGAGGGCATCCCTTCGCAGATTATGGCCGCCATGCGCAGCCTGCAAAAGGCCGGCTACACGCTCATCATCACCCACCCGGAGCGCAACCCGACCCTGCAGCGCAACCCCGATCTGCTGGCCGAGTGGGTGCAGGAGGGCTGCCTGGTTCAGGTCACCTCAGGCTCGGTTTACGGCCGCTTTGGCCGCGCCGCGGAAACCTTCTCCAACGTGCTGCTGGAGCGTAACTGGATTCACTTCATGGCCAGCGACGCGCACCATCCAGAGTGGCGTCCGCTGCACCTGCGCAAGGGCTATGACTATGTGGCGCGCTGGGCCGGCGAGGAAACCGCGCAGCGCCTCTACGTCACCAATCCAAAAGCCGCCGTGGAAGGCGCCCCCTGGCCCGCCCAGCCCGATGCCGTAGGCCTGTGGAGCGGCCAGCCGCTCGACTTCACTCACAATCCCTATCGTGAACACGGCCCGGGCTCGACCAAGAAGAAAAGTCTCTTCGCCAAAATCTTCTCGCGCTAACTCCGCCCGGGAAGAAATTCCCACGAATATGGATGCCCCATCCTTGCGCAGCAAGGATGGGAACCACAAACCTCGTCCCATCTACGGTGTTTTGCTTGACCGATGGGGGCTGCCCGGCGGTAGCAGACAGTGCTTTCCCGAGACGCGATTTTGCCGTTTCGCCCGTTTTCGCCTGTGGAAAACGGGGGGGGAGGGGGGAGGGGGTACCCGCCGCCCTTGCCGGGATGTGTACGCACAATCCCCTTGAAGATGATTGTGCGACAAGGCGAGGAAATTATCTGCAAAGGGTGGATACTTATTTTGCGCGTGTCTTCCCGTTCTTCGTGCAGCACGGGTGGGAACCACGAACTTCATCTCATCTGCATTTGTGGTTCCCACCCTTTCCACGATGAAGCCGTGGAAAGAATGGGGCATCCATGGTGTTTTACTTGATTAAAGGGTGCGCCACCCGCCAATTACCAATACACGTATGATTTTCCAGGGTACCAGACAGCGGTTTCATGGAACGCGAGCGGGAGCTATGTTACATATGCAGCC
>DASVLI010000063.1:0-2591 GCA_036384955.1 Occallatibacter sp. | reverse complement strand
GAGCTGGAACGCCTTGGCGCGATTCCCAATGGAGAAGAGAATGACAACGGCCTGGGCATCTGAGGCGGAAGAGCGCGCCACCGCGGCGCAGCAGTTTGTGGCAGCGCACCTTGCGGGCGCGGAGCGTCCATGCGTGACCAGCAGCTTTCAGGCGGAGGATGTTGTGGTGCTGCACATGGTGCGCGCGCTGTTGCCGCAGGTGCCGGTGATCTTTCTTGAAACGGGATATCACTTTCCAGAGACGCTGGAGTATCGGGACCGCATGGCGCGCGAGTGGGGACTGAACCTACTCAACGTGTCGGCGGAGATGACGGTGGCCGAGCAGGAGTCGCAGTTCGGTATTTTGAACCAGACCGCGCCGGACCGCTGTTGCGGCATTCGCAAGGTGGAGCCGCTGTTTCGCGCGCTGAGCGCGCACGACGTGTGGGTGACGGGGTTGCGGCGCGAGCAGTCGAAGTCGCGCGCCAACCTGCAGGCGGACGAAGAGTTCAAGCTGCCGGGCAATCAGCTGATTCGCAAACTGAGCCCGCTGGCCGATTGGACCACGCGCGACGTGTGGCATTACGCGGAGAAGAACGGGATTCCGCTGCTGCCTTTGTACGAGCAGGGCTACACCAGCATTGGCTGCGCGCCATGCACCAGCCTGCCTTTCGATGCCAACGATCCGCGCTCGGGGCGCTGGTCAGGCCGCAAGCTTGAATGCGGCATTCACATTCAGGCCGAGTAGGAAACGAGTGCACGCGATGGAATTGGTGTTGGGATTTTTGATTGCCGCGCTGATTGCGATGACGGGTGTGGGCGCCGGAACGGTGACCGCGCCGATGCTCATCCTGTTTCTGCACGTGCCGGTGCCGGAGGCGGTGGGCACGGCGCTGGCGTATTCGGCGGCGGTGAAGCTGCTGGTGGTGCCGGTGCAGATTGCGCGCAAGAATGTGGTGTGGCGGACGCTGGGCGTGATGCTGGCCACGGGCATTCCGGGCGTGATTCTGGGATCGATTCTGTTTCATCACATTGTTGCCGGGCAGAAAAACACGTTGTGGCTTTACCTGGCGCTGGGCGCGATGATTGCGTTCTCCGCGGGCTGGCATATCTTCAAGCACTTTCGCCCGGCCAAGGCGGAGAGTGCGCAGCGCCGCAATCGCTTTGGCTGGCTGGCCGCGCTGATGCTGCCGGTGGGCGCGGAGGTTGGCTTTTCGTCGTCTGGCGCTGGCGCGCTGGGCACGCTTTCGCTGATGGGGTTGACCACGCTGGACGCGCCGCGCATTGTGGGCACGGACCTGGCTTTCGGGTTGTGCCTGTCGCTGCTGGGCGGCGGCATGCACCTGAGCTACGGCGGGCTGAACTCCACGCTGCTGACGGAGCTGATTATCGGCGGAGTTTTTGGCGCGCTGGTGGGCACGGGCATTGCGTCGAAGGTACCGCCGCGGGCCATGCGGCTGGCACTTTCACTGTGGCTGCTGGCGCTGGGCGTGCAGATGTTCTGGCACGCGCTGGCGCATCCGGGCATCTAGCAGCGTCCTGCAAGCTGGAATCGGCGCTTGCCATGCGGGCGCGCGGGTGGCGATACTGCCTTCGGCGCAGTATTTGCCGCATTCTTTCAATAAGCGAGACTTCCCTTGGCGCGAGAACTGTATACGGCACGTTTGGAAAAGAAGACGTGCATCTCCGAGTCGGCGCAGTGCTTTCACTTTGAATTCGTTCTTGAGGGGCTGAAGAGCTTTCCGTTCGAGGCTGGCCAGTTCATCTCCGCCGTTGCCGAGGATGCGAACGGCAAGCAGCAGACGCGTGCCTACTCGATTGCGTCCGCGTCGAAGGAGAATCGCTTTGAGCTGTGCGTGAATCGTGTCGAGGGCGGATTCTTTTCGAACCATTTGGCCGATTTGACCGACATGGCTCCGGGCGACAAGATTCAGGTGCACGGGCCGCATGGGCACTTTGTGCTGAAGGAGCCGGTGACCGACTCGATCCTCATCGCCACAGGCACGGGCATTGCGCCCATGCGCGGTTTTGCGCAGAGCCTGTTCCCGGAAGGCGGACCGGACCTCAGCGGAGGCAAGCAGATCTGGCTGGTGTATGGCACGCGGCATGAAAGCGAGCTCTACTACCACGCGGAGTTTGAGGCGCTGGCGGCGAAGCACCCGAACTTTCACTACGTGACCACGCTGAGCCGCGCGGGCGAGGAGTGGAAGGGCAATCGCGGCTACGTGCAGGAGTACGTGGCGAAGATTGTGGAGGAGCGCGCGGCCAAGCTGGGCATCGCGCTGCCTGTGCCTGAGGTGAGCGCGACGATTCCAGCCAATGAGCTGACGTTCGATATTTACGCGTACATCTGCGGGCTGAACAATATGGTTTCCGGCGTGCGCGAGAAGCTGGCCGGATATGGCTGGCACCGCAAGCAGGTGGTGTTTGAGCGGTACGACTGAACGCCCCATCGACGAAGACCTGTCGATGGGGACCCCGACGGCAGGTTCTAGGTGCTAGGTTCTAGGGCGGCAAGCGAACTTGAGTTAGCTTGCCGTTTTGCTTTGGTGCGTGGTGCTAAGCTGGTCGTCGATTCATGCGCGAGGTTTCCATGATTCTGATGTTGCTGC
>DASVLI010000062.1:0-9406 GCA_036384955.1 Occallatibacter sp. | reverse complement strand
ACAAAAACGGATCTTGCAGCACCACCGCAAAGTGCTCGCGCAGCAACTTTAGATCGTGCTCCCGCAAATCCACGCCATCAATCAGAATCTCGCCTGCCGTCACGTCGTAAAAACGCATCATCAGGCTGGTCAGCGTCGTCTTGCCCGCGCCCGTGTGGCCCACAATCGCAATCGTTTGTCCCGGCTCAATGGTGAATGAAACGTCCTTCAGAATCCACTCGATGTCCGTCAGCGCGCCCAGCGCCTTGCATGGATCGTCCGATGTCTTTGCCGCCTCCACAGCAGCGGTCTGCGCCTCGGTCAGCTTCTGGTACGCAAACCAAACTCGCCTGAACTCAATCCGATTGCTGCCGTCGCCCTTCACCGGATGCGCCGGGCTCACAATCTCCGGCTCCGTATCCAGCAGCTTGAAGATGCGCTCGCAGGCCGCCATCGCCGCCTGCAGAATGTTGTACTTGTCGCTCAGGTCCTGAATCGGCCGCCAGAAACGCTGCGAATACATATTGAAGCTGGCCAGAATGCCAATCGTCACCGAGCCCGACAGCACGCCGAATCCACCGCGCCAGATCACCAGCGCAATCGCAATCGCGCTCAGCAGCTCCACCGCTGGATAGTAGAGCGCGTACGCGAAAATGGTGTCCTTGAACGCCACCATGTGCTGGCGGTTCACCACCTCGAAGTCGTCGAAGGCGCGCTGCTCGCGGTTGAACAGTTGCACCACGCGCATGCCGCTCACGTGCTCCTGCGTAAAGCTGTTGATGCGCGCAATGGCCGCGCGCACCCGCCGATAGCTCTCCCGCACGCTGTTGCGGAACAGCCGCGTCACAATCAAAATCACCGGCAGCACACTGAAGGCCAGCAGCGCCAGCCACCAGTTGATCTTCAACATCACGATGGCCATGAAACTCAGCGTGAAAAAGTCGTCCACAATGGCCAGCACGCCGGCCGTGAACATTTCGTTGATCGCGTCCACGTCCGAGGTCAGCCGCGTCACCAGCCGTCCCACCGCATGCGTGTCGAAAAAGCCCACGTGCATCCGCTGCATATGCGCGAAGATCTGCCGCCGCATGTCGAACATGATCTTCTGCCCGGTCCACTGCATCAGGTAGGTCTGGATGAACTCGAACAGATATGCCGCAATCTGCAGCACCAGGTAGATGCCCGCCAGTTGTGTAATGCCGCGCACCGGGTCCGTGCTCAAGTGCTTCGTCAGCCACTCGGCCGAGGCAAACCCATGCGACACGCTGGCGCCTTTGCTGGAAGGGAAGTAGTGGTCAATGCCCACCATCACCAGGAACGGCCCGGCAACGTCGCTCGACGACTTCAGCGTCACCGACACCGACGAGACAATCGCCTGCAGCCAGTACGGGCGCAGGTATGCGCCCAGCCGACGGATTAGCCGCGAGTCGTAGACCTGGCCGACCGGGTCCTCGTCCGCCTTCCGCACCTCGCGCTTGCGCACCTTGGCCGGTCGCGCGTCCTTCTTGTCGGTTTGCTTCTCTGCCTGCTCCGCCATCCGCCTCGTCAGCCTTGTTTCCATTGTACGGGTCGCCCGCTGCAGGTCGTCAGCCCTCATCCGCTAAACTCGATTCGTGGGCTTTCAGAACTTTCTCGGCAACACGGCTACCGTCACGCATCTGCGCGAGAGCGTGCGGGCCAATCGCTTTCCGCAATCCATGATTCTTGCCGGCCCCAAGGGCGCCGGCAAGTTTACTCTCGCGCTCATGCTGGCGCAGGCCGTCAATTGTCTTGAACCCACTGAGTCCGATGGCCTGCCCGATTTCTGCGGGCATTGCTCCAACTGCACCCGCATCGCAGAGTCCGCCAATCTGGACGACCGCGTGGCCGAGGCCGTCGCCGCCCGCGAAGACATGCGCGACGCGGACAAACGCGAGACGCGCATCTTCATCCAGACGCATCCCGATGTGCTCGTCGTTCCGCCAGACCCGCCGCAGCTTCTCATCAAGCTTGGCCAGGTCCGCCAGGTCATTCACAACGCCTACTATCGCCCGCCCATTGAAGCCCGCCGCGCCTTCGCTATCTTCACCTCGGCAGCGTTCATGAAAGAGGCCGCGAACAGCCTGCTCAAGGTGCTTGAAGAGCCGCCCGCGCACATGTCACTGATTTTGCTCGCGGAAAACCCGCAGGAGTTGCTGCCCACCATCCGCTCGCGCGCCATGCTGCATCGCCTGGGCGCCTTGCCTGCCACCGAACTCGAGTCGCTGCTGGCCGCACGCCGCCCGGAGCTGAAGCCGCAGCAGCGCACGCTTGCCGCGCGCCTTGCTGAAGGCGCTGTCGGCCGCGCCCTCTCGCTCGACCTCGAAGCCTATGTTGCTGCCCGCCAGGACGCGCTCATCATTCTGCATAACGCTCTACGCGAGCCCGACTTTTCCTCGCTCTTCCACGCCACGGAGGCGTACCGCGCCGGTGCCGATGGCGCGGAGAAAACCGTCAGTCTGCTGCGCGCGCTCGGCAGCCTGCTTGAAGATTTGCTGCTCGTCGTCGCCGGCACGCCCGCGCTGATGCGCAACGTCGACCTCACCGCCGAGATTAGCCGCCTCGCCCAGGGCCTCACCGTCGACTGGATCGACTCGGCCGCGCGCGCCGTCACGCAAGTCGAGCAGGGAATGCGCCGCAACCTGCTCCGTTCGCTCTCGCTCGACTCCATGGCCGTCGCGCTCGCCGAACGTTGAGCAACCAAGCCCCTGCGCCGGGCATCTCTTTCTCAGTACAATCGAGTCGATACCACCCAATTGCGTATTCCGGCGGGCGCGTGCCCGCAGAGAGGCCTCCGTCCCTTTGAACGGCGAAGAAAACACACCCCGCGAAGAACTTGTCTCCAGCTCCACGCCGCCCGTGCAGCAGCCGCGCCGCCGCCGCTTCTCCGTGCGCCTTACGCCGCGGCCAGAGCCGCAGGAAACTGCCCAGCACTCGGCCGAGCTCTTCTACCTGCAAAAGCAGATTCAGGCGCAGACGCCCATGGTCTTTGTGCTTGAGGATGGTGAGCGCATCGAAGGCATCATCGAGTGGTACGACCGCGACGCAATCAAAATCCGCGGGCGCGCACGCACTCTCCTCTACAAATCAGCAATTCGCTACATGCACAAGCTCGGCGAAAACGGGTAGCAGCGCTGGCTTTGTGCCTCCGCGGAGCCATTCAATCGAGTCTGTGTTTTTGCGAATCGTCAATCGCAATAGGGGTATACTTGGATAGGAGCACAATAGGCCATGGCAATTGATGCAGTCACGGCTACCCTGCTGAGTTCCACTCTCGCATCGGACGTGGCCCGCAAACTCTTCACTAAGATCGTTGTGAGCAGGATTGCGGACGCCACTTCGGTGAAGACGGACGTGCCGGAAGCCGACAAGCAGATCGAAGCACTGAAGGAAGCCGACCTCATCGGGGTTGGCAGCTCTGGGCAGAACGTGTATGTGACCGCCAAGGGGCTCAAGGTAGCCCGCGATCTGGAGCAGATGTCCTTACTCATGTAGCGCATGTGCGCGAGGCCGCACTCCCATGGATGCTGCAACCTCTCACTCCTCCGCATTCCTTCTCATGCTTCTGGTTATGCTGCCCGTGTGTCTTACGCGGGTGGCAAAGGCCACCAAGACTCCGGCCGTAACCTGGAAGTCCTTTTTCAACTTCTGGATGGTTCTGTATCTTGTGGTGCAGGTCGCCTTGATGGCGCTCACCACTGCCATTGCGCTCTTTCTACTCTTTGACGTCCAGGGACAGCCCAAAATAGCCAATTTACCGGTACCCTCTTCTTTCCTTCCATTGACCGCGGCATTGCTGGGCGTTTTTGGATTCGAGATTCTCCTCAGCAGGTTGATTGTCGGCTTTGGCGAAACCAAACTCGACTTTTCGACAACGCTTCAGGATCTTCTGGATCGGGCCGTAGAGGCGACACTGAAAAAGGCCGCTGGGTAAGCGGTAATTTCAGCGAGCTTACCGCGCCGCTTTGCGCAGCCGGTCGCGCAAAGCCGCGCCAATCCCATCCGCGCCTGGCACCGGGCACACAATCACGTCGCAGCCCTCGGCATCCAACGCGCGCAACCCTGCGTACAGGGCATGCGCCAGCTCATCGGGCCGCGCCCAATGTCCCCACGCAAATGCCACCGCACCTCGCGGAGCCGTAAATTCCGCGGGCAGCATCACCCCAACGTGTTTGCCCGCGTGCGCCGCAATCGCCTCGCGCAGCTCGTCCTGCAATTCGGCCTCTTCGGCTTCCACCAGCACCACGCGCGCTCGTGGCGCATAATGCCGAATCCCCACGCCGGGGGAGGGAAGCGCCTCCGGTTCCGCGTCCTCGCGCACTGGCTCGGCAAAATACTCCACGGCGCCGGCTACCGCGCGAATCTGTTCCGCCGTCACTGCGCCCGGCCGGTAAATCACCATCGGACTTTGCGTCGCGTCCAGCACGGTCGACTCAACTCCATGCTCGGCCGCGCCCGCATCCACAATTGCGTCAATGCGCCCATCCAGATCGTCCAGCACATGCGCCGCCGTTGTTGGACTGGTATAGCTGAACAGGTTCGCGCTCGGTGCAGCCACCGGCACGCCTGCCGCGCGAATCAGCGCAAACGCTACCGGATGCGCCGGCATGCGCACGCCCACTAGCGGCCGTCCCGCTGTCACCGCATCCGGCACTGCGTCCGTGCGCGGCAGCAGCAGCGTCAGCGGGCCCGGCCAAAATGCCTTCATCAGCTTTTGCGCGGCCTTGGGAACTTCGCGCACCACCGCGCGCAGCATCGCGTTCTCCGCTGTCGCCTCGCCGGCAATGTGCACAATCACCGGGTCCCACGACGGCCGCTGCTTGGCCGCGAAAATCTTCGCCACAGCTGCCGCATCCAGCGCATTCGCGCCCAGTCCGTACACCGTCTCGGTGGGCAGCGCCACCAGCCCGCCCGCGCGCAGAATCTCCGCCGCGCGCTCCAATGCCGCACGCGCTTCCGGCCTCTCGAGTTGTGCGGGATTCACAGCCAGCCGCAGCGTCTTCACCTCTCCATTGTCGCCGCTCTGCCCGGCCATGGCCAGTTGCCGTATACTGCTCGCTACCGATGCCGATCGAAACGGAAATTAAATTCCGCGTGGACGACCTGGCCGCACTCGACGCCCGTCTGCGTGCCGCCGGCTTCCACATCGACACGCCGCGCACCTTCGAGAGCAATGTTCTCTACGACACGCCCGACCGCTCCATGCGCGCGCGTACCGAGATTCTCCGCATTCGCAATTATGGCGGCCGCATCATCGTCACCCACAAGCGCCTGCCCGACTCGGGCGTCGGCGAGGATCGCCACAAGCATCGCGTCGAAACCGAGACCGAAGTCTCCGACGAGCGCGCCATCGAAGGCATCTTTCTCTCGCTCGGACTTGTCGCCGCCTTTCGCTATGAGAAGTGGCGCTGCGAGTGGTCCGATGGCGAGGGCCACTGCGTTGTAGACGAGTTGCCCATCGGCAACTATGCCGAGCTTGAGGGATCTCCCGAGTGGATCGACCGCGTTGCGCCGCAGCTCGGCATTGCGCCTGCCGATTACATCACGCTCAGTTACGGCCGCCTCTTCGACATCTGGCGCGCTGAGTACCACTCCGATGCGCAGAATCTCACCTTCGCCGAAGTGGGCGCGCAGCCTGCCTCGCACTAATCATCTGTCCGGTTTTCGTACACAACTCATTCTCCCTGGTACTGTCCTGGCGCCGCGTCTTTCGCATAAAGTCATCCGCGTATGCGCCGATATTTCAGGTAGCAAGGCTGCAAGGAGTTGCAATGAATCTCTCTTCGAAAACGAAGAATGTCTCTCGTGTCTGCCGCGCGTTTGTTGCGGTGGCGTTGTTCTGTCTAGTTGTCTCCGTCCCTGGCCTGGCGCAGAGCGGCCGTGCCATCAAAACTCGCGTTGCGCCCGTCTATCCTGAAATTGCCAAGCGCATGCACATCTCCGGCGCCGTCAGGGTTTCTGTCACCATTGACGCCGAGGGAAAAGTTACCGACGCAAAACCTGTCAGTGGCAATCAAATGCTGGCCGCAGCGGCTGTTGATGCCGTCCGCAAGTGGCGCTTCGAGCCCGGCACAGGCGAAACCACCGTCGAGCTCGATATCAACTTCGTCGCCCCGCAGTAAGCCTCATTGCAAATGAAAAAGGCCGAGCCCGCGGGCCCGGCCTTCTTCGCGCGCCACTACTCGTCTTTTCCGTGGCACTTCTTGTACTTCTTCCCGCTGCCGCAGGGGCAGGGATCGTTGCGGCCCACCTTCTCGCCGGTGCGCCGCTGCGAGGTCTCACTTGCATCGCCCGCGCCCGCGCGCGTTGCCGCCTCCAGCTCCTTCTGCTTCTTGCGGTGGAACTCTTTCTCCAGCGCGTCGATGGTCGTCGAGGTCTGCCGCGTAGGAATCGAAATCTCCCGCGGCTCGTCGTCGGGGCTCGAAAGTTGCGCCGCGCTGGCCACCGGAGGCGCCGAAGGAACCTCGCGCCGCTCCTGCACCGGCGCGCCAATCGGCTGCCCGTCCGGTCCGATAATCTGCATCCGGAACAGGAACCGCACAGTGTCTTCCTGGAATCGCGCCATCATCGCTTCAAACAGATCGAACGATTCCTTCTTGTAGGCCACCAGCGGATCCTGCTGCGCATAGCCGCGCAGTCCGATGCCTTCTTTCAGGTGGTCCATCGAGAGCAGGTGTTCCTTCCACAGCCCGTCGATCACGCTCAGCATCACCATGCGCTCGTGGTAGCGCATCGTCTCCGCGCCAAGAATCTGCTCCTTCTGCTTGTAGTGCTCGTGCAGCTTTTCAAAGATGGCGTCGCCCAACTCGTGCCGAGCCAGTTCCAGCGCGTTTACGCCTTCCTGCGCGGCCAGAAAGCCGAAGTGGTCCACCAGCTTCTCTTCCAGCCCCTTCGTATTCCATTGGTCGGGGTGCTTGTTCTCCGGGGTAAACTCGTCCAGCAGCCCGCTCAAAACGCCGCTGACATAGTCCTCCAGAATCAGCTCGCGCTGCTCCACGCCTTCCAGCAGCTTGCGGCGCAGTCCATACACCGCCTCGCGCTGCTTGTTCATCACGTCGTCGTACTCAAGCAGATGTTTGCGGCTTTCAAAGTTCTGCGATTCCACGGCCTTCTGCGCGCCTTCAATGCGTTTGGAAATCATGCGCGACTCGATCGGCACGCCTTCTTCCATGCCCAGCCGCTCCAGCAGCGTGCTTACCCACTGCTTGGCGAAGATGCGCATCAGGTCGTCTTCCAGCGACAGATAGAAACGCGAGGCGCCGGGGTCGCCCTGGCGGCCGGCGCGTCCGCGCAGCTGGTTGTCAATGCGCCGCGACTCGTGCCGTTCGGTGCCCAGAATAAACAGGCCGCCCGCTTCGATCACCTTCACGTGCTCATCCTTCGCCGCGGTCGCGTGCACCGCGTTCACCTCGGCCCAGTCCGCGTCAGAAACCTCGAACTCCTGGCCGGAGTAGTAGAAACGCAGAAATCCCGCCGGCGCCGTGGGATTGATGGCGCCTTCGTTGGCACTGATGGCCCGCGCCCGCGCCTTCTTTACCAACTCCTGGCGGGTCAAAAAGTCCGGGTTGCCGCCCAGAAGAATATCCGTACCGCGGCCGGCCATATTGGTGGCAATCGTCACCATGGCCAGCTTGCCGGCCTGGGCCACGTATTCGGCTTCGCGCTCGTGCTGCTTGGCGTTCAGCACCACGTGCTTGATGCCCTTGCGCTGCAAAATTCCCGACAGCACCTCCGACTTCTCAATCGACGTGGTGCCCACCAGCACCGGCTGGCCCAGCTCATTCAGCGTCGCAATGTCGTCGGCCACCGCCTTGTACTTTTCCTTCGATGTGCGATACACAACGTCGGCATTCTCAACACGCAGCAGAGGTTTGTTGGTCGGAATCACCACGATTTCCAGCTTGTAAATCTTTTCGAATTCAGCCGCTTCCGTTTCCGCCGTGCCTGTCATGCCGCTCAGCTTCTGGTAAAGGCGGAAGTAATTCTGGAAGGTGATTGTCGCCAGCGTCTGGTCTTCCTTGCGGATCTTCACGCCTTCTTTGGCTTCAATTGACTGGTGCAGCCCATCGCTCCAGCGCCGGCCCGGCATCAGGCGGCCCGTGAACGTGTCCACAATAATCACTTCGCCGTCCTTCACCACATAGTCCACGTCGCGCTTGTACAGTGAGTGCGCCTTGATACCCGTTTCCACGTAGTGCTTCAGGTCCCAGTTCTCGGCGCTCGCAATGTTGTCGATACCCAGCGCCTTTTCGATCGTCACCCAGCCCTCGTCCGTTACGCCAATGGTGCGATGCTTCTCATCCACCACGTAGTCGCCGGTAAAGGTCTTGCTCTCCAGGGTTTCGATCTCCTCGCCCTTCTCCAGCGCAGGAATAATCCGCCGCACCTTCTCGTACTTGTCGGTCGTCTGGTCGGTTGGGCCGCTGATAATCAGCGGCGTGCGCGCTTCGTCGATCAGGATCGAATCCACTTCGTCCACGATTGCGTAGTAGTGCCCGCGCTGCACGCAGTCCTTGATGTCGAACTTCATGTTGTCGCGCAGGTAGTCGAAGCCGAACTCGTTGTTGGTGCCGTAGGTGATGTCGGCGCCGTACGCGGCCCGGCGCTCGTCGTCGCTCAGGTCGTGCACAATCACGCCCACCGTCAGGCCAAGAAACTCGTAAATCTTGCCCATCCACTCGGCGTCGCGCTTGGCCAGGTAGTCGTTCACCGTCACCACGTGCACGCCGTGCCCGGCCAGCGCATTCAAATAGCAGGCCAGCGTTGCCACCAGCGTTTTGCCTTCGCCGGTCTTCATTTCGCTAATCTTGCCGGAGTGCAGAACCATGCCGCCGATAAGCTGCACATCGAAGTGCCGCATCTGCACCGCGCGCCAGCCGGCCTCGCGCACCACGGCGAATGCTTCGGGAAGAAGCTCGTCCAGCGCCGCCTTCTCCGCTTCCTTGATTGCATCCGCGTCTGTCAGCCCTTCAAGCTTTGCCGCAATGCGCTGGCGAAACTCCGCGGTCTTGGCCCGCAGTTGGTCGTCGTTCAGAGCCTTGATCTCCGGCTCAAGAGCGTTGATGACGGCAACGTTGGGCAGCAGGCGCTTGATAACGCGCTCGTTGGCCGTGCCGAAAACCTTGGTAAGTGCCTTGTCAAAAAACACGTGACTCTCCGTCTTTCCGTCTATGGGTTGGGTTTGCAGTCCATACGCACGCTGTGCGCGTCAGGCGCGGCATTGCAGCGTTTCTGCAGGCTCGGGCGCGGTCGAAATCAGGCGCGGAGCGCGGGCGGAGGACGATTGAAGCAGGAGGGAAGGAATTGTGCGATGGCAACGCGTTTCGGCGCGGTTTGAATCACGCGGCCGGAGAGATTGATGGGCGCGGCAAGCCCTACGAAAACCACCGGCAGCATCACCGACCAGAGA
>DASVLI010000061.1:0-68749 GCA_036384955.1 Occallatibacter sp. | reverse complement strand
TGCGGCCCTTTGCCGCCCTTGTGGGTCAGCGCCTTGTAGGTGCAGTCCCAATACTCTTCCAGCGTTTCGCCCTTCCAGGCAAACACCGGAACGCCGGTCAAGGCAATCGCCGCCGCCGCGTGGTCCTGGGTGGAGAAGATGTTGCAGCTGGCCCAGCGCACTTCGGCGCCCAGCGAAACCAGCGTCTCAATCAGAACCGCGGTCTGAATGGTCATGTGCAGCGAGCCGGAGATGCGCACGCCGGCCAGCGGCTTTTCCGCCGCGTACTTGTTGCGGATGGCCATCAGGCCCGGCATCTCGTGCTCCGCGATTGCGATTTCCTTGCGGCCCCATTCGGCCAGCGAAATGTCCGCCACCTGATACTCAGGCTTTCCGATCTCCACTGCGGTAGCTGCCATGTTTTCTCTCCTTATCATCGACGTATCGTGATATGTTGATGCTAACCAGATTCCTGCCATGCCGTCAATCGTCAAAATTCTGCGCGCCGCTGCCGACCCAACCAGGCTGCGCCTCCTGCTCCTCCTCCACGAAGAAGAGCTCTCCGTGGCCGAGTTGCAGGAGATTCTGGCCATGGGCCAAAGCACCATCTCCTCGCACCTGTCGCAGCTCAAGCAGGCAGGTCTGGCACAGGACCGCCGCACGGGCAAAAGCAACCTGTATCGCCTATCGGCGGAGAACGCCGCAGCCATCTCAAACCTGCTGGAATCGGCCCAAAAGGAGATTCCCGAAGCCGCCGCCGACCGTGCCGCCATGCGCCGCGTCGTCAAGAAGCGCCAGGACCGCATGCGCGCCTTCTTCGACTCCATGGCCGGCCGCCTGGGCAAGGACTACGTGCCCGGCAAGAGCTGGAAAAGCTACGCAGAGGCCTTTCTGCGCCTGCTGCCGCCAATGGTTGTGGCCGATCTCGGCGCCGGCGACGGAAGCTTCGCTCTCTTGCTCTCCAAAAGCGCCCAGCATGTGATAGCAGTCGACACCTCGGAAAAAATGCTGGAGGTGGGCCGCGAGCAGGCCCAGCGCGCGGCGATTTCAAACATCGAATTCCGGTTGGGCGACATGGAAGAACTACCCATCGAGTCGGCGTTGGTCGACCTGGCCTTCTTCTCGCAGTCACTGCACCATGCCGCGCATCCTGCGCGCGCTCTGGCCGAGACTGCGCGCATCTTGAAGCCCGGCGGCCGCATTGTCGTGCTGGATCTGCTAAAGCATCGTTTTGAAGAGGCGCGCGAAATCTATGCCGACGAGTGGCTAGGCTTTGGCGAAGCGGAACTGGAGCAGATGCTCTCCGCCGCCGGCTTTACGCAAATCCAGATTGCCCAGGTGGACCACCAGAACGAGCCGCCGCACTTTCATACCGTGATGGCCGTGGCGGCAAAGTCGCGTGCATAGTGCGTGAGCGATTAGCATTGCATCCAATGTTCGGGGTGGCACGGCAGTGACGGCACAAAAGGCAGCAACGGCGATGGCAAAGAGCAAGCGGCTGACGCGCGCGCAGCGCACGGCTATTTTGAAGGCACTGGCCGATCCCAAGCGCTTTGAGCTGCTGGAGCGCATTGCCGCTGCCAACTGTCCCATGGGCTGCATGCAGGCCAAAGCCGCGCTGGCCATTGCGCCGGCCACGCTCTCGCACCACATCAAGGAGCTGGAAACCGCCGGCCTGATCCGCGTGGAGCGCGCCGGCAAGTTCCACTATCTGCATCTGCAGCCGAACGTTCTGGCCGCCATCAGCGAGTCGCTGGGAGCGCTGGCCGGGCCGGGCTGCGCCGCACCTTCCCAATAAATTCACAATCGCTCTGAATCCTTTTACCTGTTTGCCTAATCAATTCGACAGTTATCGAAATGTCGAAGCGATGGCATTCCGGTTGAGGAGAAGAGAAATGAAGAACCTTCAGGGCAAGGTGGCACTGGTAACGGGCGCATCCAAGGGCATCGGAGCCGCCATCGCCAAGGAATTCGCCGCGCGCGGCGCGGCTGTAGCCGTCAACTACTCGGGCAGCAAGGAAGCAGCCGAAAAGGTGGTTGCCGACATCAAGGCTGCCGGCGGCAAGGCCATTGCCGTGCAGGCAAACCTTGCGCAGCCCGACGCTGCCGGTCCGCTGGTGGACGCGGTGGCGAAGGCATTCGGCCCCATCGACGTGCTGGTGAACAACGCGGGCGTTTACGAGTTCGCCCCCATCGAAGCTGTCACGCCGGAGCACTTCAACCGGCAGTTCAACCTCAACGTGCTGGGCCTGCTGCTGGCCACGCAGGCAGCGGTGAAGAGCTTCTCGCCCAAGGGCGGCAGCATCATCAACATTGGTTCAGTGGCAGCCGGCGGAGTGCCCGCGGCCTCGGTCTACTCGGCAACCAAGGGCGCCGTTGACTCAATCACCAAGGCCCTCTCGCAGGAATTCGGTCCCAAGCAGATTCGAGTCAACTCGCTGAACCCCGGCATGGTGGAGACTGAAGGCGTTCATGCGGCTGGCTTCCTCGGCAGTGACTTCCACAAAAAGGTGATCGACGAAACTCCATTGGGCCGCATCGGTCAGCCTAGCGACATCGCCACCATCGCGGCCTTCCTTGCCTCCGACGACTCGTACTGGGTCAACGGGCAGACCATTCAGGCGGCGGGCGGCAACCGTCTGTAAGCTTCCACAAATTGGCGACATCAGCCCTGGCGCTGCTCGGCTTCGAGCAGCGCTTGCTTTTTCTCCACGCCCCAGCGGTAGCCGGTGAGCGAGCCGCCTGCACCCACCACGCGATGGCACGGCACCAGCAGCGACACGCGATTGAGCGCGCAGGCCCGCGCTACGGCGCGCGTTGAGTTGGGCATGCCCATCTCGCGCGCCAGCTGGCTGTAGCTCTTCGTTGTCCCGCGCGGAATTTGCCGCAGCGACTGCCACACGCGCAGTTGGAAGACCGTTCCGCGCAGGTCGAGCGCCTGCTCGCCGCCAAGGTCTGCGCCCTCGCGGACATTCTCAAGCGCACGCTCAATCCATGCTCCCAGCGCGGCGTCGCGCTTCAACGTCGCCTCGGGAAACTCCTCGCGCAGGCTGGTTTCAGCTTCAGCCGCGGTCGCGCCCAGCGCTAGCCAGCACAGGCCGCGCGCCGTGGCGCCCACAATCATCCATCCAAAGGGCGTGCGTGCCGTGGTAAAGCCGATGCGCTCGCCCTTGCCGCCGCGGGCAAAGCGCGAGGGCGTCATGCCCAGGGTTGCGCCCTCGTAGGCGCGGCTGGGCGAACTGTAGCCCGCCTCGTACACGGCGTCGGTCATACGCGTTCCTTTCTTCAGTGCGCCGCGCAGTTGCCCCGCGCGCAGTGCGCGCTGGTACTGCAGCGGGCTTGCGCCCATCTGCTGCTTGAAGAGCCTTTGCACCGTGAACGGGCTTAGCCCGGCGATGCGGCCCAGCTCGCCCAGGACGATGCGGCGGTCGAGGTTCTTTTCAATGTGTGTGCGGACAGCCGCGAGCGGATCCAGCGGTGCTGCGCCCAGCGGCTTGCAGCGCTTGCAGGCGCGAAAGCCCGCGGCCTGCGCGGCGATAGTGGATGCGAAGAAGCGTACATTCTGCCGCAGCGGGCGGCGGCTCTTGCAGTTGGGCCGGCAAAACACGCCGGTGGTGGTGACGGCGTAAAAGAAGCCGGCCGCTGCGTCGCGCGCTTCCAGTTGGCGCCACGCCTGCTCGTTGTCGATTCCGCCTTGTTTGGTCTGCGTCATGGAAAGCCAGAGTTGAGTGTTCATGTAGCCATCGTGCCCCAGGCGCAGCGGCGCAGCACTCCGATTCTTGCGCGCAATTCTTTATGCTTTTACTGACCTTACTCCGTTGCCGGCAGCGTCCCAAACTCATTCGGATGTTGCTCAACAAATGCATACAGCAATGTCGTAAGGTCGTGAGGATAAAGATAGAATTTGCGATCTAGATCGTCGAGTTTCTGCACTTGGTCATCAGAGAACGACTCGACAGCGGCACGAATCTCTTCAGCATCACTAGGAAGGCCGCCCGGGAATGCAACAGCGATTGCCTGTCTGCACAGGTCTGCGGTCTGCGGCGCTCCAATTGTTTCAAGAGCCTCAACCACAAAGCACGCAGTCTCGCAACTGTCGTTAAAGAAATACTGCGAGAAGCCTCCGTTGTTGACCTCGCCTTCCAACGCCCACAGAGCGGAGAACACCTTTTGAGGAATGGTTTGCTCGTGAAAATCAACTTTACCGAAACTTGTCCGAGTGGATTCTGAAAGTTCGATCAGAATTGAATTCTTATCCATCGTTCATCGTCTCCTTTCCGCTTCAATGCGTTTACTGAGTAAAACGCTTTCTAAGCACAGCTTCGGCCCGCGCCAAATCCTCTTCGGTGTCCACGCCAATCGTGTCTGCAGGAGCCTCTGCCACGTAGATGCCGATGCCGTTCTCAAGCAACCGAAGCTGCTCCAGTTTTTCCAGCTTCTCCAGCGGCGATGGCGGCAGCGCGGCAAAGCGCTCCAGCGCCGCCTTGCGGTAAGCGTAAATGCCCAGATGCTTGCGATAGCCGGTAAAGCCCGCAGCGTCGCGGTCAAAGGGAATGGTGGCACGCGAAAAGTAGAGCGCGCGTCCGTCCAGCGCCGTCACCACCTTGACCGCGTTCGGGTTCGCAATCTCCTCCGGCGCGCAGGGTACGGCCAGCGTGGCCACTTCCACCTCCGGCCGCTCGAACAGCTGGAGCAGGGGCACAAAAAACTCCGGTGTCAGGGTCGGTTCATCGCCCTGGATGTTGACGTAGATGTCGGCCTCGACCGACTGCGCCACCTCGCGCACGCGGTCCGAGCCGCTGGCGCACGCGGGTGAGGTCATCACGACAGGCACACCGCGCCTGACACACGTCTCGGCCACTTCGTCTGAGTCCGTCGCCACCAGAACCGGGTCCATCTGGCCGCCGGCAGCAGCGGCGCGCCACACCCACTCCACCATGGGCCGCCCGGCAATTTCGCGCAACACCTTGCGGCTCAGGCGGGTGGAACCGAGCCGCGCCGGAATGACCCCGGCAATGCGGAAAGCACTCATGCTGGCGAGTCTAAATGGTGCGGCAGCCCGTGGCCGGGTTGACCGGGTGTGACCACGGTGCTCTTCGGGGTTTGACCTGTTTCTCAGGCGCCCGTATCATCAATAGGGCGCGGTTGTTCCGCGTCCCCTTCCAATCGGCGGAGTAGCTCAGATGGTTAGAGCGTGGGATTCATAACCCCAAGGTCGACGGTTCGATCCCGTCCTCCGCCACCAGTTCCAGCGCACAACTCATTTCCCACGATTGCTTTGGCCCTATCCAGGGCCGCCCGACCCTTACTTTTGCGTCCCGGCGTCGCAACCCATCTGCGCTATCATTGCGTCTATAGTGTGAGCGGCCCGAACCCCTGGGGCTGCCCCGGTGGTGTGTGTGTCCCGACTGTTCCAGCGATTTGTGTTCATTCTTGCTGTCGGCGTCTTCGCGGTTCTGGGCCTCGGCTTTGCCCTTGCCCAGTTCGGCTGGTTTGGTGTGCACGCGGGCGGCGACCAGGACGGCGCCTACCGCCAGATGCATGTCTACGCTGAGGTGCTGAAGCGCATCCAGTCCGACTACGTGACCGAGCCCAATATCAACAACGTGAACACGGGCGCGCTGCACGGGCTGCTTGAGTCGCTCGATCCAGACTCCAGCTATCTGACTCCCACCGAGTACAAGATTTACAAAGAACATCCTGCCGGCATGGCGCAGGTGGGCCTCACGGTCTCCAAGCGCTATGGCTACGCGGCCATCGTTTCGGTGGTGCCGGGCTCGCCCGCAGACAACGAGCACCTCTCCGACGGTGACGTGATTGAGTCGATCGGCGATCAGTCGACGCGCGAGATGTCGCTTGCAGTGATTCGCCTGCTGCTCGACGGCAAGCCAGGCTCGACCGTTACGCTCTCCGTGGTGCGCCCGCGTAAGGCCGACCCGGACAAGATTACGCTGACCCGCACCGCCATTGCGCTGCCCGCGCTGCGCGAGCAGGCCTACGACAATAACGGGATTCTCTATCTGAAGCCCGGCGCACTGACCACCGACCGCGTGGACGAGATTGCGGCGAAGATTAAAGCTGCCGGCAAGACGCGCAAAATTCTGCTGGACCTGCGCGACTGCACCACCGGCGAGCCCGCCGAGGGCCTGCGTCTGGCGAACTTCTTCATCGCGCAGGGCACGCTGGCCACGCTGGGCGGGCAAAAGGTTGCCACGCAAACCTTCACTGCCGACGCGTCGAAGCAGCTGACCACGGCGCCGCTTGCGGTGCTGGTGAATCGCGGCACCTACGGCGCGGCCGAGCTTGCCGCAGGAGCCATTGAGGGCAACAAGCGTGGCGATGTGGTGGGCGAGCGCACCTTCGGCGAAGGCTCGGTGCAAAAAACGATTGAGTTGCCCGACGGCGCTGCGCTGCTGCTGACCGTGGCCAAGTATCAGAGCCCGGACGGCAAGAAGATCCAGGACGAAGCCATTATCCCCACCGTGCCGACAGAACAGGCCGCGGACGATGGTCTGGACGACGATGCTACCCCGCCGCCCTCCAAAGACGACCTGCCGCTGAACAAGGCGCTGGAGTTGCTGAAGGCCAAGAACAGCTAAGGCCCGATTTCATATCGCGGGTTCCATCTTGCACGCCGTGGTTCGCAGGTTGCGGGCCACGGCGTTTCTGCATTCCTCCCCGTGCTAGCCTTAGGTCGAGACGAGTGCCGCGCGCATGCGCCGCGCCGTCCATGAGGCCTGACTTCGTTGGCTGTTACCCCCAATCAGCCCCAAGAGTTGCGCGGGCTGGGCCGTTCGCATCGGCTTGATCCCGATTTCGCGCGACCGCTGATGCGCCGCTACAAATTGGCCGGCCGCGCCGCCTTTGGCGTGCTGCTGCTGCTCTCTGTCGTGACTGGTTCGCTGGCCGGGCTCATGCTGGTGTACTCCATTGACCTGCCGCAGATTCACGACCTCGAGCGCTACCGCCCCTCCACCACCACCGACCTCTACGACCGCAAAGGTCGTCTCATCGGCAGCTTCGCGCTGGAGCATCGCGTCATCGTCGGCTACAACGACTTCTCTCCCGTGCTGCGCCAGGCCGTGCTCTCCATCGAAGACAAGAACTTCGAGTCGCACTGGGGCATAAACGTTTTCCGCATCGTGGGCGCCGTCTGGTACGACATCCGCAGCCACGGCCGCGCGCAAGGCGCCTCCACGCTGACTATGCAGTTGGCGCGCAATCTCTTCCTCTCCGCCGACCGCACCGCCGCTCGCAAGCTGCAGGAGGCGATTCTTGCCATCCAGATTGAGAAGGCCTTCACCAAGGAACAGATTTTTACGCTCTACGGAAACCAGATTTATCTCGGCAGCGGCATGTATGGCTTTGAGGCGGCCTCGCAATTCTATTTCTCCAAGCACGCCAGCCAACTCACGCTGACCGAAGCCGCATTGCTGGCCGGGCTGCCCAAGGGACCGGTCGGCTACTCGCCACTGCTGAACCCGGAGAAGGCGCTGCGCCGCCGCAATCTGGTGCTTAGCGAGATGGAGTCTGACAAGTACATCACCCACCAGCAAGCCGAGGAAGCCAAGTCCACGCCGCTGGGCCTGCATCTGACGCAGACTGAGATTCCCGTGGCGCCGTGGTTCCAGGAAGAAGTGCGCCGCGAGTTGGAGAAGCAATTCGGCGTGGAGCAGGTGCACGAGGCCGGCCTGCGCGTGGAGACAACGCTCGATCTCGACATGCAGCGTGCCGCCAATCGCGCGGTGGGCGACGACCTGGCTGTTTATGAGCGCCGTCGCGGCTGGAAGGGCAAGCTGGAAAACGTGCTGGCCGGCGGCAGCACGCTGGCAGACTTCAAGCATCCCGACTGGGTAAATGCCGCAGGCCCGGGCGACTACGTGCATGCGCTGGTGACGCGCGCCATGCCGCTGGAGATTCTGGCGCGGGTGGGCAACGCCCAGATTGTGCTGCTACCGCAGGATTGGCAGTGGACTGGCCAGCGTGAGGGCGACCAGTTGGTGCATGCCGGCGACATCATCTACGTCCATCTTTCCGACGCGATGGAAGGCACGCTGCGCCGCGCCACGCTGGAGCAGGATTCGGGCTCGCAGGCGGCGGTCTACGCCATGGACAACACCTCTGGCGACGTGCTGGCCATGGTGGGAGGACGCGACTGGGCGCTCTCGCAATTCAACCGCTCCACACAGGCCGAGCGCCAGACCGGTTCCAGCTTCAAGCCATATGTCTACACGGCTGCCATGGAAGACGGCGCCAAACCGACCGACATCATTGTCGACTCGCCGGTGAACTTTGGCGGCTATGCGCCGCACAACTACGAGAACGACTACAAGGGCGCCATGACTCTGCTGAACGCTTTTGCCGAGTCGCGCAATGTGCCGGCCGTCAAGCTGGCCGCGCATGTGGGCATTCACAAGGTCATCGATCTCGCACATCGCTTCGGCGTGACTACCGACATTCCGCCGTATCTGCCCATTGCGCTGGGCGCGGCGGAAATCACGTTGCAGGAGCAGGTCGACTCCTACTCGGTCTTTCCCAACGACGGCATTCGCATCTCGCCGCGGCTTATTCGCAAGGTGAGCAATGCCGATGGCATCACACTTTGGGAGGACCGGCCGGAGATTAATCAGGTCATCAGCCAGGAAACCGCGCGTTCCATGATGACGCTGTTCCGCGCGGTGACCGACCACGGCACTGGCGCGGCTGTGGCGGCGCTCAAGCATCCGCTGGGCGGCAAAACCGGCACTACGTCGGACTTTACCGACGCATGGTTTATTGGCTTCTCGCCTTCGGTGACGTGCGGTGTGTGGGTCGGCTACGACAGCCGCGAGACGCTGGGCGAGAAGGAAACCGGCGCGCGTGCGGCGCTGCCTATTTGGATTGAAGTAATGAAGGTGGCCATCGCCGGCAAGGGAGAAGAGCAGTTTCCGGGCGATGAGAAGAGCGATGCGGATGAGGCTTCTACCGCGCACCCTGCCAAACCCGCTGCAACGCCGCGTTCCTCGCGGCCTTAGGCCGGAATGCGCCGGAAGTATTTCTGCGCGCGGGCCACATCTTTCATAATCTGCGCCTTCAGCGCGGCTGTGCTGGGCCACTTTTGCTCGCCGCGCAGACGATAGAGAAACGTCAGCTCCAGCGGCGTCTCGTCGTTCATCTCCACCGGCTCAAAGTTCAGCAGATGCGTCTCCACACTGAAGCCCACATCTTCAAAGGTGGGCCGATTGCCCACGTTGGTCACGCCATTAAAGCAGCGGCCCGCGATACGCAGCTGCGTAACGTAGACTCCGGCAGCCGGCAATTGGCCGTCGTACGGCGCCAGGTTGACGGTCGGCACCAGCAGCTCCGTGCCTACGCCGCGGTCGCGCTTCGGCGTGGAAAGCACGTTGAAGGAGCGGCCCAGCATCCAGCGCGCGCGCTGCATGTCGCCTTCCGCCACAGCGGCGCGAATGGCCGAGCTGGAAACTTCAAGCCCATGCACGTGGACGGCGTCGTGGATGTGCACGTCGAAGCCAAGCTCGGCGCCGAAGGCGCGCAGCTCAGTAATTCCAGCCTCGGCGCGATAGCCGAAGCGGAAGTTCGCGCCCTCATGCAGTGAACGCACGCAGAGGTGATGCACCAGAATGCGTTCCACGAAAGCGCGCGCAGACATGGCGGCCAGAGTGCGGTCGAAGGGCAAAATGACGACGGCGTCGATTCCCGTCTGCTCCAGCAGACGCAGCCGTTCGGCGATGGGCGTCAGCAGCTTGGGCGCTTCGGCGGGACGCAGGAAGTGCTCCGGATGCGGATCGAAGGTGAAGGCGATGGCACGCGCGTTCAGCTTGCGCGCCTCTGCTACCGCGGCGCTGAGAATCTCCCGATGGCCGCGATGCACGCCGTCGAAGTTGCCGATGGAGACGACGGCGCGGCGGGTGCAGGGCGCGATGCGGCTGAGCGAGTGATAGATCGGAATCAAGCGGCGCTTCCGATCTCGGCGTGGAGGACGAGCCCATCGTGGGCCAGCGCCATGCCTGCGGGCAGCGAGCGGTTGGTTTCCTCGTGGCCCAGATCGTGCGAGATGTGAGTGAACCACGTCTGCCGTGCGCCTATGCGGTTCGCCCAATCGACAGCCTGCGCCAGCGTTGCGTGGTTGGGGTGCGGCACATGGCGCAGCGCGGAGAGAATCAGGCAGTCAAGCCCCTGGAGCAGCGCAAAGCTCGCTTCGGGAATCGCGCTCACATCGGTGAGGTAGGCAACGCCGCCTATGCGGAAGCCGGCAATCTGCATCTCGCCATGCATCAGTGGCACGCGTTGAAAGTCCACGCCGTGCACGGTCGTTTGCTCCGCAAGCGGCTTCAGCTCTACACGGGCGCGGTGCATGTAGGTCGCGTCCGGCGCAAATGTGTAGTTGTAGACGTGCCGCAGCACGGCGGCTGTCTCGTCTGAAGCAAACAGCGGGATTGGCCCGCCGCGCTTGTTGGCGATGTAGCTCAGCGGCCGCAGGTCGTCGAGGCCAAGAATGTGGTCGGCATGGCTATGGGTGTAGAAGACTGCGTCGAGAGACGCAATGCCAGCCTGCAGTGCCTGGGTGCGGAAGTCCGGGCCGGTGTCAATAACCACCACCCGCGTCTGGCCCTCGTGCTGCCACTCAAGCAGCAGCGAAGGGCGCAGGCGGCGGTCACGCGGGTCGGCCGACGTGCAGACCGCGCAGCCGCAGCCCAGCGTCGGCACGCCCATCGATGTGCCAGTTCCCAGGAACGTCAGTTGAGCTTCCATTGCGCTCCGGCGGAGACAGTTTCCTGTCCCGAAATCCCTGACTTCGAGCTTACTGCGCGGGAGGCGGCGTGGGCACGCTCTGCAGAGTAATCATGTTGGTCAGCTCAAGGAAGGCCATGCGCGCGTCAAAAAGCACGGTTTGCAGCATGCGGTCCTCGGCCTCGCTCAGATTGCCCTTGGTTCTCTCCGCAAGCACGGCCATCATGTCGATGGTCTGGCGTGCGCCGAGAATGTCCACGCGCGGCCGTTGGCCTTCAGGCGCGCCTGCACCCATCTGGATCATGGCGGAGAGATAGAGCTGCTGCACCAGGTGCTCGAAAGTGACCGGCGGCTGCGGACCGGCAGCGGGATTCTGCGCACGAACCAGGTCTTCCAGCCGCTGCGCGGAGGCGTCATAGGCCGTCTTCTGCTGGTGCGTTTCTTCGGCAGTCGGTGCGGGCGGAAGTGCGGGCTCGTCGCCGGCCTCCGTGGCCACTGGCTCGGGCGGAGTTTCCACCAGGTGCGGACCGACCTTCGGCTCAGCCGGCTTTTCCTCTTCAACGACCGCGGCCGGCTTGGGCTCGTCCTGCTCTTCCATCGCCTTCATCTTGCGGCGATCGATGACTTCAAATTTGGGGGTATCGCTCATCGGATTGATCTTTCCTGCTTTCTTCCTATCTATTTTAGAGAACCGGCGGCGCGGCCAGCAGACGAGCCACTCCCGTTTCGCCGTTCACCGTGTACTGCAAGGGTTTGTTCAGGGCTTCGGCTTCGCCGCGAATCATGCCCAGCGCGAATCGCCGCACACCGCCTTCGAGCGGCAGCTCGGCCACGCTGGTCAGCTGCCCGGCAGGCTTGCTTTCGCCTTCGGACGCGCCTTCTGCCGGCGCCAAAATCAGCTCGGTTCCCACTGCGGGTATCGGCCCATCAAGCTCAAGCTGGCGCAGATGGCGATGCACGTTGCCGCGCGAGCGGATGCGCTCGACAATCTCCTGGCCCAGGTAGCAGCCTTTGCTGAAGTGCAGCGCGCGCATCTGCGAGGTCTCCTGCGCCAGGTCGCGCTCCACAATGTCCACGCCGTAGGTTGGAATGCCTTCGGCGATGCGGAAAGCTTCAATGGCCTGTGCGCCTACCGGGCTTGCGCCGGCGGTTAGCATCGCGCGCCACAGAATGCCGAGCGTTGCTACCGGCGCCCAAATCACGTAGTGCTTTGCCAACGTGCCGAATTGGCGGTGAATCCGCAGATTCATGCCGTTCCACTCCTGCTCGGTCGCGGTCATGGGCTCGGCCAGCGGAGCAAGGCTCATGCGCTGCAGCACGGCATCGGCGTCAGGGCCGGTCAAGCCCAGAGCGGTTTCTTCCGCGCCGCGCTCCTCGCCCAATCGCGCCAGTTCCACGTCGTCCATGATGATGAAGTGTTCGAGATGGTCGACCAGCTTCTCCTGCTGGTCCGCGGCCATCTCCAGCGTCAGCTGATTTTCCTCACGCCACACGGTCATGTCGCCCAGGATGCGCCCCTGCGCATTTAACACCAGGTTCCATGCGCCGTGGCGCGGTCCAAGATCGTTCACGGTGTTGGTCACCATACCGCTCAACCAGCGAAAGCGGTCTTCGCCGCGGACGGCGGTGCGGCGCAGCCAGCCCAGGTCGTGCACAGCGGCGCCAAGCGCCAGCGCGGCAAGCTCCTGCTCCAGCGGTTCCAATGCGGCGGGCGTTTGCACGCCGTGGTACTCCGCCAGCGGGGCAGGTTTTGGGGTGGATGCGGAAAGTGCGGCAAGGGGCGTAATTGTGCGGGGTTGAGAGATGGCCAGTTCGGTCATGGGGGTAAGGCCTTTCTGCGGTGGTTCCAGCGCCGGGCCTTGCGAAAATTAGCGCGCCGCAGCTTCCTGATTATAGCCTTGAGATAAGATGCTTTTCCCTGGCGCAGGGAAGCCTGAAAATCCGCTGGACTCGCCCGGTCTTGACGCAACCAGTCCGGACCAAATCCGCACGCCGCCGTCTAATTTGGAAGGAGACCTTTTGAGCCATCGCGTCAGCACTTTACGAGAGCCGCTTGCTGTCCCTAGTCCCTTCTGTAGCCGGTGGTTGTGGCGCGCATTGTGTCTGTGCGCCGTGCTTCTGCTGCCAATTCAATCGCTTGTGGCGCAGCAGCAAGCCGCACCGGCCAAGCCCGACGCCAAGGCCGAAAGCAAGCCAGAAACCCACATCACCCCCGAGCAGGCCAAGGAACTCTTCGGCCTGGTCGACACGCTGATGAAGTTCTCCTCCGACGAGAGCGGTCTGCCCATCAAGGCCACGGTAAAGCGGCAGATGACCACGCGGTCGGACGTCGAGGCCTACCTGCGCCTGAAGTTCGACGAGGACCAGGACGCCAAGCGCATGCAGCGCAGTGAGATTGTGCTGAAGAAGTTTGGCCTGCTGGACCGCGACTTTGACCTGAAGCCCTTTCTGCTCCAACTGCTGAAGGAACAGATTGAGGCCTACTACGACCCCAAGACCAAGACCGTGAATATGCTGGACTGGATTGGCATAGACGAGCAGAAGCCGGTGCTGGCGCATGAGCTGACCCACGCGCTGCAGGACCAGCACGTCGACCTCGAAAAATGGGGCGACCAGACGCCGGATGATCCCTCGCAGACCGCTTCAGACGACATTGACCATCTGAGCCGCGACGAGATGGATACGGCCCGCGAGGCGGTGGTGGAAGGCCAGGCCACGGCGGTAATGATGGACAACATCCTGAAGCCGATGGGCCACAGCCTCATCGACGATCCGGAGGTTGTCGAGTACATCAAGCAGCAAATGCTCTCCTCGGACAACTCGCCAATTATGGCGCGGGCGCCGCTGCTGCTTACCGAGTCGATGATGTTTCCCTACCGCGAAGGGCTGAGCTTCACGCAGGATGTGTGGATGGACCAGGGCCGGACCGCGGCCTTTGCCGGCGCGCTGGACCGGCCGCCGTCGTCCTCGTGGGAGATTATCAATCCGCGTGAGTATGAGGCGGGGCATCACGCGCCGGTGCCTCTGCTGCCCAACATCCATCCACTGGTGGACGCGCAGTACAAGCCCTACGACATTGGCCAGGTGGGCGAGCTGGACCTGCACATTCTTACCGCCATCTTCGGTGGCGACAAGGCGACGCGCGATCTTTCGCCGGCCTGGGATGGCGGCATTTACTGGGCAGGTCAACTTCGCTCGGCCACTGAGGCCGAGAAGTCGACCACCAAGTCGATCGCGCTCTTGTATCTTGCCGCCTTCAAGAGCGACGCTTCGGCCGAGAACTTCGCGGAGCTATATGCGCAGGCACTGGGCCGCAAGTACTCCGGCCTGCACAAGACCAGCGCGGAGAGCGGCGTGTGGAGCCAGGGCCAGAGCAATCCCTCGCCGGCGGGCGACGAGCAGGCTTTCACGACCAACGAAGGGCCGGTGCTCATCACCACGCGTGGCCGCATGGTGTTTGTCACGGAGAGCTTTCCACTGCCGCTGGCGCGCAACCTGGCCAACCTGATTCTGGACGCGCAGGGCTCGGGCGCAATGCGCCTGGCCTCGACCGAGCCGCAGCCGATGCAGCCGCTGACTGGCAGCCTGGTGCGCTTTATGGCAAACTGCGGCGTGATGAAGGTCGCAGTGGATGCAGGATTGCGAGCAGCGGCGCGTTAGCGATCGCCGCCGCTCAAAATAGAACCCACAATGCCGCCCAGAATAGCGCCGCCGGCGGCCTGCGGAACGCCGCGGCTTTCGCCCTGTGGCAGGTACTCGGCAATCTGGTGCGCCAGGCGCGAGATGGGCAGTGTCTGCAGCCAAATGGTTCCAGGGCCGGTGAGCGCGGCCAGGAAGAGGCCGTCGCCGCCGAAGATCATGTTCTTGATGCCGGGCACGGTGGTGATCTGGAATGAGACCGAGGCCTGAAACGCGCCCACGTGACCGGGATGCACGAGCAGCGTTTCACCGGGCGCCAGAGTCTTTTGCACCAGCTCGCCGGAGAGTTCAATCCAGGCCGTGCCGACGCCGGCCACCTTCTGCAGCATGAAGCCGCTGCCGCCAAAGATGCCCGCGCCGAGCGATTGCTGAAAGCCGACGCCGATGGTGACCTGAGGCGTGGCGCACAGGAAGCCGTGGCGGTGCACCATGATCTCCTGGCCGGGGCCGATTTCCATAGGCACGATGTGACCGGGAACCTTGGTGGCAAACGAAACGGTGCCAGTGGAACCCATGGCGCGGTACTCGGTCATGAAGAGGCTTCCGCCGCCAGCCACGCGCTTGAGCACGCCGAACAGGCCGCCGCCTCCGCCCATCTGGGTGTGCGTGGTCATCTGGATATTGGACGTCATCCAGGAAAGCTCGCCGCTTTCGGAGAAGACGCTCTCGTTGGGTTCAAGCTGCACATCGAGGACGGGCAGGATAGTGCCCTGAATCCGGCTCTGCATTAATTGGCTCCTTGTCGTGGGAAGGATACACGGGACAGGTGTGGATTACGCGCGGAAAGGCCGGACGGTTCCGCGCAAGGCTTTTGCTTTGCACAAACGAGAGCGCGCAACCTTGCGATTAAATTCATTGCCCTGGGGGGGGGGCGCCCCTATTGCTTTCAATGTCCATATTTGATTCTCAAGGGTTTAGGGAACATCGCAATTGGCCCATATTTGATTCCAAAGGGCTTAGGCGCAAATTATTAGCTTTAAAAGAGTTAGTGGAGCGGCTTCTAGCTTCTAGCTGCTAGCTCCTAGCTGCTAGCTCAAGCCCGGTCCCTGCTGAGTTTTTGAGGCACGGCTATTGTGCGCTTTGCAGGGGAAATAATGTGCAGGGCGTGAGATGGGGTGTTTGAGGTTTGGGGTGGAAGGGTTGGTTTTGTGTCGTGCCGCCCCTCCGGGGCGGCGGGTGGTTTGGGGCTTCTTCCCAGGGCTTTCGCCCTGGGCTATTTTCGTTGCCTCCTTACGGGAGGCATTGCGTCCGGCGCTCGGCGTTGCATGCAGCAGACGCTCGCTCGGCGCTCGCAGGAGAGTCGTGGTTTCCCACCCTTGCTGCGCAAGGATGGGAAACCCATTTTCGTGCTGGCGAGGCTTAGCTGTTTAGAGCTGGTCGTAGAGGGTGGCGTTGCGGTAGCCCATCAATGTGACCAGGGTCCAGATGCCGAGGGCGGTGCCGAAGGGGAACTTGAGCAGGGTAAGGAAGCCGGCGACAATGGCCACGCCGCGGCCCCACGGGGCGTGCTGCATCAATCCGTAGCCTGCGGCGAAGGCCAGCGCGGCGCGGATAACGATATAAACCCAGATCAAGTGGAAGAAGGCGGGCCCCATGAACGGCGGCATACCGCCATTGGCCCAGGGGCCGTGTCCCCAGGGGCCGAAGCCGCCATGGAAGAACGAATTGGCAAAGGACATGCCGAGGATGCCGAAGAGAATTGAGATGGCTCCCCAAATCATCCAGACGATGCCGAGAGCGCGGACGCGGCCGGCGAAGTTGTTGACCTGGAACTCAAGATTGGGGATAGGAGGCGCCGGCGGCGCGACAGGCCGGCCACACTGCGGGCAGACCGGCTGACCGGGTGCAAGATTGGTACCGCATCCGCTGCAAAACATGGGCTACCTCCCGAACCCGCTGCGCGCGGGCCGTTCATCGTACTGGAAGTGAGTACGCGCGATGGGGCGGATTCGTTCCAGTCGCTCGTCGTGGCGGTCGTCGTGAAAGGTGAGGGCGGTGATGCGGCCCAGCGAGTCTCGCTCGATGAGCAGCCGGCTGACGGTGCTGCCGTTGGGGTAGAAGAACGTGTTCTGCGACTCGGCGGCCAACTCGGAGATTTGCCCGTGCTGGTCCTTTTGGTAGAGCTGGTCGCCCTGGCGGAAGAGGGTGAGCGCAACCTGGCCGTGGGTATCGCGATACTCGCCGGCAAGATTTTCAAGCTGCTGCGGGGTAAGGCGCATGGCCGGCGGATGGAGCGGGACGGAGACGCGCTCGGCGTAGGGGGTGCCGGGCTGGTCGGCGCGATGCTCGAGCAGCCAGCGGGGCAGGTCGGGCTCGTTGTAGGCGCGGGTCCAGGAGTCGTGCTTGAGGCCCTGATAGAGCCAGAGGCGGATGTGTCCGCCATTGGCTTTGAAGGCGGAGAGCAGCAGCTCGTCGCCGCGCGGGGGCACGATGGGGTCGTCTGCGCCGTGGAAGAGCCAGACGGGAGTGCGGCCGACGGCGCGGGCGTATTCGCCGGGCAGGGTGATGCTTTGACGCCAGCGATCGGGCGAGTAGCTCCAGAAGATGCTGCCGGAGGCGATGGCGATGGCGGCCCAGCGGCGGGAGTAGTTGCGGGCCAGCTCCCATGCGCCGTATCCGCCGAGCGAGAGGCCGGTGAGATAGGTGCGCTGGGGGTCGGCGTGGAACTCGGCGGTCTCCTGGTCGAGCGTGGCCATGGCCATGGTGAGCATGGCGGGGTCGGTCCAATAGGCGAACTGCGAGCACTGGGGCATGACAATGATGAAGGGCCAGCGCTCCGGATGGTCGCGCACGGCCTGGGGCAGGCCAATCTGGGTTTGCCACATGCCCTCTGCGCCGCGTTCGCCGCGGCCGTGGAGGAAGAGGATGATGGGCCAGCGCTTGTTGTCGTCGGGGCGGTACTCCTCTGGCAGGTAGACCTGGAAGCGGTAGGTGACGCCGCGAAAGACGAGCTTGCGGTTGAGGAATCCAGTTTCCTGGGTGGCGGGCGTGGGCGTTGGCTTGGGCTTGGCGCGGCCGGCGGCGTGGGCCGGGGCGCACACTGCGGCCAGGCAGACAAGAGCAGTCAGCGTGGCCCTGAGTTGGCGCTTCATCGCACCCATCATAAAACGGCGGCGGCGTGCAACTGCTTGTCTTTCAGGATTCTTTTCGTTTCCTTGACGGATTTCTTACGCGGACACATGCAACAATCCTTATGCGAACCCCGCATATTGAGCCATGAGCCAGCCAGCCCCAGGTGAACTGTTGGACCACTACCGCATTGAGACGGTGGTGGCGCATACCGCCATGTCGACCTTGTACAAGGCGGTGGACGAAAAGACCGGCCAGAAGGTGGCCATTAAAGTGCCGAACCCGGAGCTGGAATCGGACTCGGTGCTCTTCGAGCGCTTCAAGCGCGAAGAAGAGATTGGGCTGCTGCTGGATCATCCGGGAATTGTAAAGGCGATTGCGAGCGAAGAGCGCAGCCGCCCTTACATGGTGCTGGAGTGGGCCGACGGACGGCTGCTGCGCGCCATTTTGAACGAGCAGAAGAAGCTGCCCGTGGAGCGTGCGGTCAAGATTATGCTGGCGCTATGCGGCGCGCTGGACTACATGCACAAGCACGGCATTGTGCATCGCGATCTGAAGCCTGAAAACGTGATGGTGGACAGCGAGGACCGGGTCAAGATTATCGACTTCGGCATTGCGATGAAAGAAGACGCGCGGCGGCTGACGTTTGTGAACGTGTTTACGACGCTGGGCACGCCGGATTACATTTCGCCGGAGCAGGTTTCAGGCCACCGCGGCGACCAGCGCAGCGACATTTACTCGCTGGGCATCATGTTTTACGAGATGCTGACGGGTACGGTGCCGTTCGCGGAGCCCAATCCGCTGGCGGCGATGAACGAGCGCCTGCAGCACGACGCCAAGCCGGTGCGGGAGATCGATCCGGAAATTCCAGCGGCGATTGAGGAGATTCTGTTCCGCGCGCTGGAGCGGGATCCGCGGCATCGCTATCCGACGGCGCATGAGATGGCGTGGGACCTGGAGCATCAGGACCAGGTGGGCGTGCAGGAACCGCGCAAGGGGCCGGGCTACGAGGGCAAGGTGCAGCCGGTGCCGAAGAAGGCGCTGCTGTACGCGGCGCTGGCGCTGATTCCGCTGCTGCTGTTTGGGCTGATGCTGTTTTTGGCCAAGCGGTAAGGGCTAGGCTGCTGCCGCGGTCTGCTTGATGATTTTTGCGGCGCGGCGAAACCAGGGGCGCTCCCGGCGGCGCAGATAGTTGGGCATGGTGCTGCGCTTATCCAGCACTTTCTGCGCCCACTGGCGGGCCTCAGAGCCGCGGCCGAGCGACGCCAGCAGCGAAGCAAAATTGATGTAGGTCTCAGAGAGTGTGGAGATGGCCGTGGCGCGCAGAAAAAGCGCCTCGGCCTTTTCGCTTTGGCCGGCCAGGGCGCAGGCGTGGGCCAGCAGGCCAACGGCGCGGTGGAAGTCGTAGTCGGGCGCGCGGGTGACGACCGGCTCCATGTCGGCGATGGCGGCAGGCGCATCGCCGAGCTCGAGAGAACATACGCCGCGACGGTAAAAGGTATCGGGTGTATCGATGCGCGCGGCGATGGCCTTGTCGAGCGCGGCGCGCGCGGCCAGGTAGTTGCGGTTCTCCATGTAAAGCCAGCCGAGCTCCTCGTAGTTGCCTGCCGAGGGGTTGTCATGAATGGCTAGTTCGAGGGCCTTGATGCGGTTGCCACGTGAGATGCCTTTGAAGGACTGGTTGAGCAGTCCGTAGTCGGGAATGACCTCGGCAAAGATGTAGACCAGCGCGCCGATGGGGCCGAGGAAGAGGATGATCCAGAGCCAGTAGGTGTCAGGGCGGCGGCGGATGAAGTGTACGATAGCCAGCGCCTGGAGGATGAGTCCCCAGGGATAGAAGAGGCTGGTAAGCATTCCCATGCGGTTTCAGGTCCTTGATGAAACAGTATCGCGCGGCTTAGCGGTACGACTCGTCGCGGTGGACGACGAACTCGGGATAGGCCGCACCGCCTAGCTCGTGCAGATCCATGCCGATGCGCTCGCCGTCCGGATCGACGCGGAAGGGCAGAACGCGATTCACCAGCACAAAAAGCAAGTACATCACCGGCAGAGCGACGCCGAGCAGCGCGGCGATGCCGATGAGCTGAGCGAGGAACTGTCCTGAGCGGGGAGCGAAGATGCCGACGGCAACCAGGCCCCAGAGTCCGCTGGCCAGGTGCACGGTGAGCGAGCCGGAGGGGTCGTCGAGCGAGAGGGCAAGTTCGAGAACTTCAACCAGCAGCGGCGTGCAGCCGCCGGCCACAGCGCCGATGAAGAGCGCAGCCACAGGCGTGACCACGCCGGAGCATGCCGAGGAGATGACCAGGCCGGCGAGCCATCCGTTGGCGCAGAGGCTGGCGTCGGGCTTGCCGAAGCGCAGGCGGGTGACGGCGAAGGTTGCGCCCAGCGCGCCACCGGCGGCGAGCAGCGTATTGATGGCGACCACGGGCGCGGCGGTGGCCGGGGCGTCGAGCCAGAGCAATGCGCCGGCGGTGTTCCACGCAACCCAGCCGACCAGGGCCAGCGAGCAGCCCAGCAGAACATAGACGGCATTATGGCCGGGGATGGCGGTGGAGATGCCCTCGCGCGGGAACTTGCCGTGGCGGGGCCCGACGATCCAGATGACGCAGAGAGCGGCAAAGCCGCCGAGGACGTGGGAGCTGGCCGCGCCTGCGGTGTCAATAAAACCAGCCCCCAGGCCGAAGTTTTTGCCCAGGCTGCCGAGCCAGCCCGGTCCCCAGATCCAGTGAGTGAAGAAGGGGAAGACCAACGCGGCCAGTACGGCGGCGATGGCCAGTCCGGCGGACATGCGCAGGCGGTCGGCACCGGAGCCCCAGGGAATGAGCGCGGCCATGGCGACGGCGAAAAATTCAAAAAGGATGCCGAGCTGGGTGCGCGGTGAGAGGTTGGCAAAGCCGCTGAGGAGGAAGGGCCCGGTTCCGGCCCAGCTCCAGGGTTTGCCGCCAAGAGCGAGGAAGTGCCCTGCGCCAGCGGCCGGAGCGGCGATGGTTGCGCCGACCAGCGCGAAGACGACCATGGCAGCGGCTCCAATAGCCAGCGCGCCAAGCAGAGACTGCGCGGCGGAGCGCGAGCGGCCGAGGCCGGTATTAATGAGGGCCACACCGGCCAGCGCCAGCGGAGCCAGCAGTAGGAGTCCGAAGGCGAGGGCGAAGCCGCTTTCGCTCATGGGGGATGCGGGATTCATCGGCGGCCTCCGCGTGCAGGCATGTTGCCGCGGATGGCGACGGCCAGGCCGGCAAGCTCAACGGCAATGCCGCAAAGGATGAAGACGGCGCGTGGGAGCGGTGAAGGGAAGAGAAGGACGGCAGCGAGTACAAGGAAGAAACCCGCGGGCATAACCGCCAGTCCTGCAAACTTCATGTCGAATCCTCAAAGTGCGCTGGGAGGGATGCGCTGGCTCCAAATCGGTACACGCCTTCCGAGTCCGGAATGTGGCCGGAAATAAAAGCGAGGCATGAGCGCGGTTCGGAATCATTTTACTGCAAGGGCTGCGGCGGGCCAGCGGCGCGGCGCAGGTGCCAGGAGTGCAGGCGGTGTTGTATGGTGTGGGGCACGCGCGGTTTTGGCGCTGGATTCCCGGTCGAAAGAGCGGACCAGGCTGTTGAAAACGTGCGGCAGACCCCATTTATAGGCCTCAAAAATGGGCCCAATCTCATTTCCCGGTACGCTGCGGCCGAGGAAAACGGGGTTGTATTCCCTCTCTCCAAGTTCATCACAATGCATTTTGTTTTCAGTAGATTGCAAAACATTTTGCGGTGAGGACAATTTTGGCCTTTTGGAGTGCAAGTGCATTTGCGCTTGGGCTTTAGGCTGCTATATTGAATTTTCGGGGTCTTCCTCCGTACAGGTGTTTTTTACCCGAAGCCAAAAAATAACCAAGACTAGTGTGACCGTCGACACGGCGTGCACATTCCGTGGCATAAACACGCAGTAAGCAGGAAGCATTCATGGCGCAGATATTTGACCGCAGCTCCAATGCCTTGGCTCGCGCGAGCCTGGTTTTGACGGGGCTGCTTGTGATCGGGATCGGGGTGACGCTTGACCAGTTGCAGCGTTCCCCGTGGGTGACTCGTCAGGGCCAGCGTCCCGACCAGCCGGTGCCGTTCAGCCACAAGCACCATGTGCAGGGACTGGGACTCCAGTGCCAGTACTGTCACGTGACTGTCGAGAGGTCCGGCTATGCGGGCATTCCCCCCACCAAGACCTGCATGAACTGCCACGCGCAGATCTGGACCAATGCGCAGCTTCTGCAGCCGGTGCGCGACAGCTGGGCCACCGGAAAAAGCCTGGCCTGGACCCGAGTTCACGACCTTCCCGATTTCGCCTACTTCAATCACTCCATCCACGTAAACAAGGGCATTGGCTGCGCCACATGCCACGGGCGCGTGGACATGATGCCGCTGATGTACGCGCAAAACACCCTGCAAATGGAGTGGTGCCTGGATTGCCATCGCAACCCGGCCAAGAATCTGCGGCCGACCAGCGAGATTTACAACATGGCCTGGGAAAAGCCGGCCGAGACGCGCCCGGTGTGGTGCGCGGTGACGGGCGACGACAAGAGCGGCGTTCCGACAGCCCAGGGCGTGAGCTGCACGACCAAGGACCCGGCCACGGGCGGGATTCAGGTTGCCGCGTTGCAGGCTCCGGCGATGGGCGCGGCGCATGGTGCGGTCTCTGACGCGCCTGCCACGATGATTCCGGCTTCGCTGAGCTACCGGAAGTTCACCAGCCAGGATGAGCTGGGCCACTTCCTGCTGAAGCAATACAAGATTCGCAATCCGAAGGATTTGACCAGCTGCGAGGTTTGCCATCGATGAGCCGCAAACCGGAGCAGGGCATGACAAACGAGACGGGGATGAGCGTGGATAAGGACACCAACAAGGCTTCCGCCGCGGCGGAGCCCATGACGCTGGCCCAGGTACGCGAAGAGCTGAAGGGCGTGCGCGGCAAGAAGTATTGGCGCTCGATCGACGAGTTGTCGAATTCGCCCGAGTTCCAGGCGGCTGTCGAGAAAGAGTTTCCCTCGGCCGCGCAGGAGTGGGTGGATCCGGTTTCGCGCCGCGGCTTTATGAAGCTGATGGGCGCGTCGATGGCGCTGGCCGGCCTGGCCGGTTGCACCAAGCAGCCCGACGAACCGATCTATCCCTACGTGAAGGCTCCCGAGGATTTGATTCTGGGCAAGCCGATGTACTTTGCCACGGCGCATCCTTTTCCGACGGGCGCGGTGCCGCTGCTGGTCAAGTCTGACGAGTTCCGTCCCATCAAGCTGGATGGCAATCCCGAGCACCCGTACAACCACGGCGGATCGGACCCCTACACGCAGGGCTCGCTGCTGAATCTCTACGATCCGGATCGCGCGCAGCATGTGACCTTCCGCGGCGAGAACCGTGAGTGGGCTGAGTTTGCGCAGGCTCTGCGCGAGGCTGCAGTTGCCTCAAAGGATGGCAGCGGGATTTACTTCCTGAGCGCAACGATTACGTCGCCTACCCTCGCAAGGCAGTGGAAGGCTTTGCAGGCGGCTTATCCCAAGGCGACGCTGGTGCAGTACGACCCGGCGATTGCAGGCACGTGGCTGGAGTCGGGCCCGGCGACGCAGTACTCGCTGGCTGACGCCGATGTGGTGGTTTCGCTGGATGCGGATTTCCTGTCGGGCGCGTCGTTCCCCGGCTTCCACAAACTGGTGGCCGAGTATGCCGCGCGGCGCAAGAATCCCGAGAAGCTGAATCGGGTTTACGCAATTGAGAGCTCGACGACCACGACCGGCATGAAGGCCGAGCATCGTCTGGGGCTGCGCGCAAGCGAGATTCCGGCCTTTGCGGCGGCGCTGGCCGCGGCGGTGGGCGCCGGCGTAAGTGCTCCGAGCTACGCTTGGACCGGCGAGCAACAAAAGTTTTTGGCCGCGCTGGCCAAGGACCTGAAGGCCAATGCCGGCAAGTGCGTGGTGATTCCGGGCCTGTATCAGGATCCGAAGGTTGCCGAGATTGCGACGGTCATCAACAGCGCGCTGGGCAATGTGGGCAAGACGGTGACGATCTCAAGCGAGACGGCCGTGCCGGTGCCCTCGAATCAGCTGGCCAGCTTCAAGGCTCTGGCGGCCGACCTGAACGCAGGCAAGGTGAACTGGCTGGTGGCGCTGGATTCGAACCCGGTGTACACGGCTCCGGCGGGGCTGAACTTTACCGACGCCTTCAACAAGGCGAAGGTGACGGCGCAGCTGGGCCAGCACTACAGCGAGACCGGGCGCGAGGCTGAGTGGCAGATTCCGGCGGCGCATTATCTGGAGTCGTGGTCGGATGCGCGCGCGTATGACGGCACGGTTTCCGTGGTGCAGCCCATGATTGAGCCGCTCTACGGCGGACGCACGGCGCACGATGTCTTTCAGACTCTGCTGGACCAGCCGACGCTGAGCGCGTACGAAGCCGTGCGCACCACGCAGAAGGCCAACATCAAGGGCGACTTTGAGACCGGCTGGCGCAAGGCGCTGCACGATGGCTGGATTGCCGATACGGCGTATGCGGTCGCCAACATTCCGCAGAAAGACTTCAATGCTTCGGTGCCTGCGCCTTCGCCGAAGGATTCGTTTGAAATTATCTTCCGGCCTGACCCGACGATTTACGACGGGCGCTATGCCAACAACGGCTGGCTGCAAGAGCTGCCCAAGCCGGTGACGAATCTGAGCTGGGACAACGCGGCGATTATTTCCGCCGCCACGCTGACCAAGCTGGGCGTGGAAGAAGACGACATTGTTGAGATTGCGACGGCCGGCGGCAAGGTGAAGGCTCCGGTGATTGTGGCTCCGGGACATCCGGACAACTCCGTCACGGTTTATCTCGGCTACGGCCGGCCGCATGCGGGCCGCGTGGGTTCGAGCGAGGGGCTGGGCTTCAATGCCTATCTGATTCGCACCGCCGACGCGCCGTTCTATACGGCTGGCACGGTGAAGAAGGTGGATGGCAAGTGGGGCATTGCGATTACCAAGAGCCACTACCAGGACCACCGTGGTGCGATGTTTGGCCAGCAGGGTACCGGCAACAATTCGCTTGAGGCCGATGAGGCGCTGGGGCCGCGCGGCATTATCCGCTACGCCACGCTGGAAGAGTTCAAGAAGAATCCCGAGTTTGCGCACGAGGGCGAAGGCCGTGAGACGCCCACGATGGACACAACGCTGTTCCCCAACTGGCGCTACGACGAGAATGCCTGGGGCATGTCAATTGACATGAACAGCTGCACCGGCTGCAACGCCTGCATTGTGAGCTGCTACGCGGAAAACAACATCGCGGTGGTGGGCAAGCAGCAGGTGCGGGTAGGCCGCAACATGCAGTGGCTGCGCATCGACACTTACTTTGAAGGCGACCTGTCGGCGCCGCGCGCGCATTTCCAGCCGATGGCCTGCCAGCACTGCGAGAACGCTCCCTGCGAGCAGGTTTGCCCGGTGGGCGCCACGGTGCACACGCCGGAAGGCCTGAACACGATGGTCTACAACCGCTGCGTGGGCACCCGCTACTGCTCGAACAACTGCCCGTACAAGGTGCGCCGCTTCAACTTCCTGCTCTTCAGTGACTTTGAGACCGAGAGCCTGAAGCTGATGCGCAACCCCGACGTGAGCGTTCGCTCGCGCGGCGTGATGGAGAAGTGCAGCTACTGCGTGCAGCGCATTACGGTGGCGCGCATCGAGGCGGACAAGGACAATCGCGCCATCCGCGACGGCGAAGTGCAGACGGCCTGCCAGCAGGCCTGCCCGGCTTCAGCCATCACCTTCGGCAACATCAACGACAAGACCAGCCGCGTGGCGGCGCTGCGCAAGGATGAGCGCAGCTATCAGGTACTGGCCGACCAGAATACGCGTCCGCGCACCACGTATGTGGCGGCGGTTCTGAATCCGAACTCCGAACTGGAAGAAGCGCCGGTGGAACACGCGCCGGCGAAGGGTTGAACACACGATGGCAACCAGCGAAGTGAAGGTGAAAAGCGCCGGCGTTGACCCGAAGACGGGTGAATACCGGGTTGTTGGTGAAGGGCAGACCTTCCGGTCGGTCACCGAAAAGATCACGCGCATTGTGCTGACGCCGCATACGCCGCTGGGTTGGTTCGCGGTATTTGGCGTGGGCGGCGCGGTGGCCACGCTGCTGATGGTGGCCGTGACCTGGCTTTTCCTGAAGGGCGTCGGCATCTGGGCGATTACGCAGCCGGTGGCGTGGGGCTTTGCCATCATCAACTTTGTGTGGTGGATCGGCATTGGCCACGCAGGCACGCTGATTTCGGCCATTCTGCTGCTGTTCAAGCAGGGCTGGCGCAACTCCATCAACCGGTTTGCCGAGGCGATGACAATTTTCGCCGTAGTCTGCGCCGGCATGTTCCCACTGATTCACGTGGGCCGTCCGTGGCTGGGTTACTGGCTGTTCCCGTACCCCAACACGATGAACGTATGGCCGCAGTTCCGCTCGCCGCTGTTGTGGGACGTCTTCGCGGTTTCGACCTACGCAACGATTTCCGTGGTGTTCTGGTACATCGGCATGGTGCCGGACTTTGGCACCATGCGCGACCGCGCCGAGTCGAAGGTAGCGCAGTACTTCTACGGCATGATTTCGCTGGGCTGGCGCGGTTCGGTGCGCCACTGGATGCGCTACGAGACGGCCTCGCTGCTGCTGGCCGGACTGGCCACGCCGCTGGTGCTCTCGGTGCACACGGTCATCAGCTTCGACTTCGCGGTGGCGGTGCTGCCGGGCTGGCACACCACCATCTTCCCGCCCTACTTTGTGGCCGGCGCCATTTATTCGGGCTTCGCCATGGTGCTTACGCTGGCCATTCCGCTGCGCAAGTACTACGGACTTGAAAAGCTGGTGACCGAGCGGCACATCGACAACATGGGCAAGGTGATGCTGGCGACGGGCTTCATCGTGGCTTACGGCTACGGCATGGAAGTCTTTATGGCCTGGTACTCGGCCTCGCACTGGGAAGCCTTCATGATGTGGAACCGCATGTTCGGGCCCATGGGCTGGAGCTACTGGGTGCTGGTGACCTGCAATCTGGCCATCCCGCTGACCACGCTGTGGTCGCGCAAGCTGCGCACCAATATTTCGTACATGTTCTTCATCTCGATTGTGGTGAACATCGGCATGTGGTTTGAGCGCTTTGTGATTGTTGTGACCAGCCTCTACCGCGACTTTCTGCCGAGTTCGTGGGGTACCTACCGCGCGACCAAGTGGGATTACGCCACCTATGTGGGCACGCTGGGATTGTTTACGGCGCTGTTCCTCCTGTTTGTGCGCTTCCTGCCCATGATCCCGATGAACGAAATCAAGATGATGCTGCCCTCGGCCAAGATCAAGCCGAAGGCCGCGGAGGCCGCAGACTAATATGCCCCCTCGTGAAGGAACCTACGGCCTGCTGGCCGAATTCGACAATCCCAGCGACCTGGTGCGGGCCGCGCAGACGGCGCGCCACGACGGCTGGCGGCGCATGGATTGCTACACGCCCTATCCGGTGGAAGAGGCCGCGGAGGCCATAGGCTTCCATCGCAACAAGGTGCCGTTGCTGACGCTGATTGGCGCAATGATTGGCCTGTGCGCAATGTTCTCGCTGGAGACCTGGATTTCGACGCTGGCCTTTCCGCTGAACATTGCCGGCAGGCCCACCTACTCCTGGCCGGCGTTTATTGTGCCCGCCTACGAGTGGACGATTTTGTGGGCCGGGCTTTCGGCGGCCTTCGGCATGTTGGCGTTGAATGGCCTGCCGAGCCTGTATCACCCGCTGTTCAACGCGCCGAATTTTCGCGATGGCGCAACGACCGACAAGTTTTTCCTGTGCCTTGAGGCGCTGGACCCCAAGTTTGACCTGATTGAGACTTCTGCGTACCTGAAGACGCTGAGCCCGATTGCGGTGGTGGAGGTGGAGTACTGATGGGCAAGCAGCGAACAGCTTTCAGCTCACAGCTCACAGCTTCCCGTGCCCTGCGGCGCGGCGTGCTGGTGGCGGGCGCGGCAATTCTGGCGCTGGCGACCGGATGCCGGCAGGACATGCAGGACCAGCCGAAGATGTTTCCGCAGCGCGGCTCGGAGATGTTCGCCGATCATCGCGGTGCGCGTCCGCAGGTGCTGAACACCGTGGCGCGCGGACAGCTGCACGACGACAGCTACTTCTACACCGGTGTGGTGGAAGGTGCGAACGGCTACCGCGAAGAGCGCGACATGATGCCGTTCCCGGCGACGCTTGAGGTGCTCAAGCGCGGGCAGGAGCGGTTCAACGTGTACTGCACACCGTGCCACTCGCGGGTGGGCAACGGCCTGGGAGAGATTGTGTACCGCGGCTACAAGCCGGCGGCCAACTTCCATGACCAGGTGCGCATGTCGCAGCCTCTGTCGCACTACTTCTACGTGATGACGCACGGCTATGGCGCGATGCCGGACTACTCGGCGCAGCTGACGCCGGCCGATCGCTGGGCGGTGGCGGCTTACATTCGCGTGCTGCAGCTGAGCCAGAACGCGCCGGCGACCGATGTTCCAGCGGGCGTGAAGGTGAAGAGCCTGAAGGAAGAGGCGGCGGAGAAGAGCCTGCCAGCAGGAGATGCCGAGCCGTGGGCGCTGCCGCCGACGGCGGTGCAGGCGTATCCGCACACCAACGAAGGCACGCCGGCGATGGCGCCGGGAAATCCGGCCGACCCGAAGATTTCGATTCCAGCAAGCAAACCGGCTCCAGCAGCCGCGAAGTAAGGACGAGAGACCGAATGGCTCACGAATCACACACCAAGACGCTGCCTGCCTCGCTTGAAGCGCCGTCGTTTGTCGACGGCTGGCGGACAAAGGCGTTGATTGTCGGAGCGGTTGCCGCGGTGGTTGCCGCGGGGCTAGCCCTGGCCGACGGCTCGATTGAGCACGTTTTGCGCGCCTGGGTTCTGGGACTGATGCTGACCTTCGGCTTTTGCTGCGGCGGCATGGCTTTGCTGATGGTGCAGTACTGCACCGGCGGCAAATGGGGCCTGTTGCTGCGCCGGCCGCTGGAGGCGATGAGCCGCACCTTGCCCATCGTGATCGCCTACTGGCTGGTGATGGCCTTCTTCATCAAGCGTCTGTACCTGTGGGCGCTGTATACCAACCCGGCGGACACGGCCGCGGCGCTGAAAGCGGGGCTGATTACCGAGATTCAGGCGCACTGCCTGGACTTCAAGCGCCCCATGCTTTCGCCCACCATGTTCTGGGCCGTGAGCCTGTTCTGCTTCAGCGTGTGGGCACTCTACATGGTGCGGCTGAACCGGCTGGGCCTGAAGCGCGACACGCAGGGCGAAGAGACGACGCCGTACTGGATCAAGAAGCTGGAGAATCTGTCCGGACCGGGCGTGGTGGTCTATGCCATCACCATGACGGCGGCGGTCATCTACTGGGTGATGTCGATGGACGTGACCTGGTACTCGTCGGTGTACGGGCTGCTGTTCCTGGTGGGACAGGGCTATCAGGTGCTGGCGCTGGGGATTATCGTTTCGATTGCCTTGTCGAAGGCCGAGCCCTTCAAGACACTGCTGCGGCAAACCGAACAGCACGACCTGGGCAAGTTCACCTTTGCCTTTGTGATGCTGAATATCTATCTGGCCTTCAGCCAGTTCCTCATCATCTGGTCGGGCAACCTGCCGGAAGAGATTCCCTGGTACCTGGACCGCATTCGCGGCCACTGGGGCATCATCATCACCCTCGATTTCATGTTCCATTGGCTGATTCCGTTCACGCTGCTTTTGTCGCGCGATCTGAAGCGGAACCAGAAGCGTTTGACGCGCGTGTGCCAGTGGATGATTTTCGCCAAGGCCTTCGATTTGTTCTGGCTGATTGAGCCGAACTTCCCGGACGCGGCGCGCAACCTGCACTTCAGCTGGGGAATTCTGGAGTACATCGCGGTTCCCACGGCCATGGTCGCCATCTGGTTCGCGTTCTTCGCGCGCCAACTGAAGGCCCGCGCGCTGGTGCAGACCAACGATCCGCATCTGGCGGAGATTCTGGAGCCCGAACATGCACACGCCTGATCCGCACGAGTACAAGCCGGAAGAGATTGACGCCTCGCAGGGCTACGAGCAGTCCGACGTTCGCGTCTCGGGCATCGTGGTGTTTCTGTCGGCGCTGGCCATCCTTGTGGTGGTGCTGGCGACGGTGGGTTACGGCGTCGGCAAGGTAATCAACGCGTATCTGAACAAAGAGGACGGGCCCAACACCAAGTGGTCGAAGTCGGTGGAGATTCGCCAGCTGGGCAACCTGCCGACCAACCCGGCCATGCAGCAGAAGATGGCCGAGCTGACCAAGACCTTCCCCTCGCCGCGAGTGCAGACCGACGACGGCAACCAGGATGTGGCCGACCTGCACCAGCGCGAGGATTTGCTGCTGGACAACTACACCACGATTGACGGCAAGCCGGGCAAGGTACGGATTCCGATTGAGCGGGCCATGCAACTGGTGGCGCAGCGCGGACTGCCGGTAGCGCCGGCGGCAACCCTGCAGCCGTCGATGGCCGGCGAGCAGAAGCCCGCCGTGACCGCGCCCTTGACCAATGGATTTGCACGCACGGCCTACGAGCAGGAACAGGCCGCAGCCGAAACGGCGAAGGAAACGGGAGCGAAGGAGTAAGCGCCCTTAGCCCACAACCGCAGCGCAAGGAAGAGCAGGAAAAGGGGTCAATACCATGCAGTGCCAAATCACAATCCGCAGTATCTGGGCTCGTGCGGCAGCAGTTGCCACGGCCGGGATTGTGGGCTGTTTGCTGATGCTTGCGCAGCCGGCCGGCGCGCAGGTTTCAACCTACGGCGACAAGGCAAAGGGACCGGACAATGACGCGCCTTCGGTGTTGAACGGCGTGGGCATTGCGCAGCACCTGAATCAGCAGCTTCCGCTTTCGCTGGCTTTTACCGACGACGCGGGCAAGGCGGTGCGGCTGAGCGACTACTTCGGCAAAAAGCCGGCGATCCTGGCACTGGTGTACTACCGCTGCCCCATGCTGTGCAGCGAGGAGCTGGACGGGCTCACGAGCGCGCTGCAGATGGTGCGCTACAAGCCGGGCAAGGACTTCAGCGTGGTGGTGGTCAGCATCGATCCGAATGAAGGCACGGATTTGGCGGCGGCCAAGAAGCGCGGCTATCTGAAGCGCTACGGCCACCTGGAGACTGCTGACGGCTGGCACTTTTTGACCGGCACGCAGGCCAATATCGATGCACTGACCGCGGCGGTGGGCTTTAAGTACGTGAAGCTCGAGGCGCCGGGCGGAGCGACGCAGTTCGCGCACGCCAGCTCCATCCAGATTGTGACGCCCGAGGGCAAGCTGGCGCAGTACTACATGGGCGTGGAGTACTCGCCGAAGGATCTGCTGCTGGGGTTGAACGAAGCTTCGGCGAACCGCATTGGCTCGCCGGTGGACAACATTCTTACCTACTGCTATCACTACGACCCGCAACGCAACACGCACTCGCTGATTGTGGCGCGCGTGGTGCAGCTGGGGGGATTCGTGACCGTGCTTCTGCTGGGGGGCTTCATGGCGCTGATGTTCCGCCGGGACTACCGGCAGGCGCACAGCGCACAACAAGTTTCAAAGGTGAACGGATAACCGAATGTCGCAAATCAGTCCGGTAATTTGGCAATTTCTCGTCAAATGGATGACGAACTTCGCGCTGTTCCCGCCGGAGGCGTCGAAGATTGCGCCTCAGATGGACGCGCTGTACTTCTTCATGGTGCTGGTCAGCCTGATCGGCCTGACCATCGTCGTCCTGCTGATTACAGCGTTCTCGATTCTGTACAGCAAGCGCCGCCATCCGGTGGCGGTGCAGATCGAGGGCTCGACGCTGCTGGAGGCGACCTGGACCATCATTCCGCTCGGCCTGTTCCTGGTGATGTTTGTCTGGGGCGCGCTGATCTACTTCCGCGTCTACACGCCGCCGGTGAACGCGATGAACATCTACGTGGTGGGCAAGCAGTGGATGTGGAAGGCGGAGCATCCGGGCGGCCAGCACGAGATCAACTCGCTGCATGTGCCCACCGACCAGCCGGTGCAGCTGACCCTGATTTCGCAGGACGTGTTCCACTCGTTCTCGATTCCGGCCTTCCGCGTGAAGCGCGAGGCGATTCCGGGCCGCTACACAACGGTGTGGTTCGAGGCCACGACGCCGGGAACGTATCACCTGTTCTGCACGCAGTACTGCGGCACCGAGCACTCGCACATGATTGGCGATGTGGTGGTGATGACGCCGGAGGATTACAAGAGGTGGCTGGCCAGCTCCACCAGCGGCGCCTCACTGGCGCAGAACGGCGAGCGGCTGTTTGCCAGCCTGAGCTGCAACGCCTGCCACAACACGAAACCCAATGCGCGCGGACCGAATCTGGCCGGCGTATACGGCTCCAAGCTGACGCTGAGCAGCGGCCAGCCGATTACGGCCGACGACGCTTACCTGCGCGACGCGATTCTGAATCCCTCGCAGCACGTGACGCAGGGCTTCGCGCCCATCATGCCCACTTACCAGGGGCAGATCAGCGAGGAAGGCGTGATTGCGCTGGTGGAGTACATCAAAAATCTCGATTCCGATTACCGCGTGCAGCAGACGACCAACACCACCGAGCTGCTACCCAACGGTGAAGGCAAGACTGCGGCCGCACCTGCCGCGAAAGGAATGGTGAAGCAATGAGCGATACGATCGTCGTTCTTCCCGACCAGGCAACCGCGCGTCTGCCGAAGACCAACTATCTGACCAAGGAAAACGGACTGCTGAGCTGGCTGCTGACCGGTGACCACAAGCGTATCGCGATGCTCTACCTGGTCTCGATCACGTTCTTCTTCTTTATTGGCGGCGCGCTGGCGGGGCTTATCCGCCTGGAGCTGCTGACGCCGCAGTCGGACCTGATGGCCACCGACACCTATAACAAGGTCTTCTCGATGCACGGCATCGTGATGATCTTCTTCTTCCTGGTGCCGTCGGTGCCGGCCACGCTGGGCAATTTCTTCATCCCGATGATGCTGGGCGCGAAGGATCTGGCGCTGCCCAAGATCAACCTGCTGAGCTGGTACCTGTATATGGCCGCCGGCATGCTGGCGCTCTACTCGATGGCAGTGGGAGGCGTGGACACGGGCTGGACCTTCACGACGCCGCTCTCGACCCACTACGTGAACACACACGTGATCACGACCGGCCTGGCCATCTTCATCGCCGGCTTCAGTTCGATTTTCACCGGCCTGAATTTCATCGTGACCATTCACAAGATGCGCGCGCCGGGCATGACGTGGTTCCGCATGCCGCTGTTCATCTGGGCCCACTATGCAGCCAGTATTTTGATGGTGCTGGGCACGCCGGTGCTGGCCATCGCGCTGGTGCTGGTGGTGCTGGAGCGCACGGTCGGCATTGGCGTCTTCGACCCCACCAAGGGCGGCGACCCGCTGCTGTTTCAGCATCTGTTCTGGTTCTACTCGCACCCGGCCGTGTACATCATGATTTTGCCGGGCATGGGCGTTATCAGCGAGGTGATTTCGACCTTCAGCCGCAAGCGCATCTTCGGCTATACGGCGGTGGCGTTCAGCTCGGTGGCCATCGCGGTGTTCGGCTTCTTCGTCTGGGCGCACCACATGTTCATCATGGGCATCTCCAACTACGCGGTGCTGGTGTTCAGCCTGCTGACGATGCTGGTTGCGGTGCCTTCGGCCATCAAGATATTCAACTGGGCCTTCACGCTCTACAAGGGCTCCATCACCTTTGAGACGCCGATGCTCTATGCCTTCGGCTTCATGGGGCTGTTCACCATCGGCGGCATGACGGGCGTGTTTCTGGGCACGGCGGGCACCGACATTCACCTGACCGAGACCTACTTCATCGTGGCGCACTTCCACTTTGTGATGGTGGGCGGCATGCTGATGGCCTTCCTCTCCGGCATTCACTTCTGGTGGCCCAAGATGACCGGGCGCATGTATCCAGAGAAGATTTCGCAACTGGCCGCGGTGGTCACGTTCATCGGCTTCAACTTCACGTTCTTCCCGCAGTTCATTCTGGGCACGCTGGGCATGCCGCGGCGCTATGCGTCGTATCCGCCGGAGTTCCAGGTGCTGAACGTCTTCTCGACGGCGGGCGCAACGATTCTGGGCGTGGGCTACCTGTTGCCGATTCTGTATCTGACCTGGTCGCTGAAGTACGGCGCCATCGCCGGCAACAATCCGTGGCAGGCCACGGGGCTGGAGTGGCAGACGCAGTCTCCGCCGCTGACCGAAAACTTCCTGGAGATTCCGATTGTGGATCACGAGGCCTACGACTACGAGTGGCTTGAGCGCCAGAAAGAAAAAGAGGTAGCCAGTGTCTGAGACCACAGCCATTGCCGGCGCGGCAGAGCAGGGGCACCACGCGCACCCGCCCTACCAGCGCCATCACTTTGAGACGATTGCGCAGCAAAACGACGCCACCAACTTTGCCATGTGGCTGTTCCTGCTGACCGAAATCATGTTTTTCGGCGGCCTGTTCTGCGCGTATCTGATTTACCGCAACTGGTACTACCCGGCGTTTGTGGCCGCGTCGCACCAGCTGGACATCTTCTGGGGCACACTGAATACCGGCGTGCTGATTACCTCCTCGTTCACCATGGCCATGGGCGTGTGGTGCGCGGAGACGAAGAAGAAGTCGGGCCTGGTGCTGTGCCTGGCGCTGACCTTCGTGCTGGGCCTGGCCTTCCTTGGCGTAAAGGGCATTGAGTACCACGAAAAGTGGGAGAAGCATCACATTCCCGGCCTGCACTACAGCCTGAACTCGTTCCTCAATCCTTCAACCGACGAGGCCGCGGTGAAGGCCGGCGACGACAAGCATCCGATTGCCGCGGACATGGCGGTACACACCGAGCTTTACTTCTTCCTCTACTTCGCCATGACCGGCATGCACGCGCTGCACATGATCATCGGCATCGCCATTCTTGGCTTTATGCTGGTGCGGGCACAGGCAGGCGCGTACACCAACGGGCATGTGACGTTTGTCGAGAATTTTGGCCTGTACTGGCACTTTGTCGACATCATCTGGATCTTCCTGTTCCCGCTGCTCTATTTGATCAGCCGGCATCCGCAATAAAGGACACGACGCATGAGCGAAGCGAATCAGAATCACAACCAAGAGCACCACATCGTAAGCCCCAGGGTGTATCTGCTCATTTTTGGCGCGCTGCTGGTGTGCACGGCGGCCACGGTGGCCGCGTCGTACGTGGAAATGGGCCCGCTGAACCCGATTGTTGCTCTCGGCATCGCGGTCATCAAGGCAGTGCTGGTGGTGCTTTACTTCATGCACGTGAAGTACTCCAGCAAGCTGACCAAGCTGACAGTGGGCGCGGGCGTATTCACGTTCTTCATCCTCATCGGCATGACGCTGTCGGACTACATGAGCCGCGCGTGGGGCCGCTGGTAAGCCACGAGACAAACAAGAGCAAAAGCGCGCCTCAGGGGCTAAAGCCCGCGCTCTGTATCTTGTTTTGACGTACGGGCTGAAGTCCGTACCCTTCACAGAAGTGACTCGACAAGGCCGCCCACGGGCGGCCTTTGTTGTGCGCATGTGCGGCAGCCGGTGGGTATAATCGCGAACGACGCCGGCGAAAAGTGAGCTGCGAGTGAAAGCCAAAAGCAAAGGCAAAAGTGAAGGTGCGGTGCGGACCCTGAGCCGCGAGAGCTTCGGGCTTTCGGCCAGGGATGCGCGGACGCTGCGCGCGTTGAAGACACCGGCGCGGATTCAGAAGTTTATCGACGAGCTGCCGTACGACTACGCGGACACGGCGCGCTCTCCCCAGCGTGCGCTGCGCGAGCGGCGAGGGCATTGCCTGGAGGGCGCTCTGCTGGCCGCCGCGGCGTTGCGCCTGCAGGGGCACAGGCCGCTGCTGATGGACCTGGAGGCGGTGCGCGACGATGACCACGTGATTGCGCTCTACCGCGAGCGCGGACTGTGGGGCGGCGTGGCGAAGTCGAATTATGCGGGTTTGCGCTTTCGCGCGCCGGTGTATCGCACGCTACGCGAGCTGGCGATGAGCTACTTTGACAGCTACTTCAACCTGCGCGGCGAGCGGACACTGCGGGCCTACTCGGCTGCCGTGGATTTGGCGCGGCTGGATGCGCAGCACTGGATGACGGCCGAAGAGGATGTGTGGTGCGTGGCCGAGGCGCTGATTGCGGCGCGGCATTTCGCGCTGGTTCCCGACAAGGTGGCGCGGGCTTTGCCGCGGGTGGACCGGCGCAGCTTTGAGGCGGGCAAGCACGGCAGCGTGCAGCACTGAGGCGTATCTGGCTTTGACGCGGTGAAACGTGGGCGGGGTTGTTGTTGAGCCGATGCGTGTAGGTTGGGCACGCCGGGCGAAACACGAGCACAATCAAGGCATGGCGACCCAAGCAAGTCCGTTGGAACTGGCGCGGCTGGCGGCGGATCCGCGCGTGCAGGTGCGGCGCGAGGGCGCTCCGCGGCCGGGCGGGCGCTGCGTTGTGTATTGGATGCAGCGCGCCATGCGCATTGACGACAACCCCGCGCTGGATGTGGCGATTGAGGCGGCGAACGCGCTGGGCCTGCCGGTGGTGGTTTTCTTCTCGGTGATTCCCAATTACCCGAATGCAAATTTGCGGCACTACCACTTTATGGCGCAGGGTTTGCGCGATGTGGAGGCAGACGCAGCCGCGCGCGGCGTGGGTTTTGTGCTGAGGCGCTGGCCCGGCAATTCTCTTGATGCGTTTCTCGAAGAGACGGAGGCGGCGCTGGTGGTGGGTGACGAGAATCCCTGCCGCGAGCCGGAGCGCTGGCGCGCGGTGCTGGCGCGGCGATTGAAGTTCCCCTTCTGGACCGTGGATGCGGACGTGGTGGTGCCGTCGGCGGTGTTTGGAAAGAGCTTTCATCTGCTGCATCATTTCCGGCCGCACTTGCAGCGGGCGCTGCCGGAGTTTCTTGTGCCGCACAGGAATCCGCGGCCCGCACATGCGTGGAAGCCGTGGAAGAAATTCGAGAGCTTCGATCTGCATGGCGACATTACGGAGGGATTCGGCGCGCTGGACCGCAGCGTGAGGCCGGTGGACAGCTTTACCGGAGGAGCGCATGCGGCGCGGAAGCGGCTGGCGGCGTTTGTGAAGGATGGTCTGGCCAACTATGAGACGGGCCGCAATCGCCCGGAGCGCGATGGGACCAGCAGGCTGTCGCCGTATCTGCATTTTGGGCACATCAGCCCTCGGACGATAGCGTTGGCGGTCGAGCGCGCGGCGGAGAAGGGTACGATTCCGGTGGGTGCGAAGGCAAAATTTCTGGACCAGGTGATTGGCTGGCGCGAGCTGTCGGTTCTGTTTGTGAAGTACGAGCCGGAGTACAACTCATGGGAGAGCGCCGCGCCGTGGGCGAAGAAAACGTTGACCGAGCATGCGGGCGACGAGCGGCGGCGATACGAATTTGCCACGCTGGAGCGCGGCGAGACGCACGACGAGTTGTGGAATGCGGCCCAGCGGCAGATGGTCCAGACCGGCTGGATGCACAACTACATGCGCATGTACTGGGCGAAGAAGATTCTGGAGTGGGCGCCGGACCCGGCGCGCGCGTTTGAGTGGGCAGTGACCTTGAACGACCGCTACCAGCTGGACGGCCGCGACCCGAACGGCTACGCGGGCATTGCCTGGGCCATTGTGGGGCGGCATGACCGGCCGTGGTTTAGCCGCCCTGTCTTTGGGCTGATACGGCCGATGAGCGGAGCGGCGCTGGCGAAGAAATTCGACGCCGAGGCGTACAAGCGGGCGCATCTGCCGTAGGAGGGGTACCGTGTGCGGGAACTAGTACCCAAACGACTGCCACTAACGGTGCAGGGAAGGAGTGCCCTTCGTCACTCGACGATTCCCATATCTGGACTAGAATGAAGCACATTCTTAAACCCGGAATTTGTTTGTTTCGCGTTGGGTAATTTATTGGATTTCGCTCATGTCCCCCTCAGAGGATTGGAGAGGGGAGGCGGGATTCGGATCCCGGGCGCGTGTGACAATTTCGGTTTCAATCACAAAACTTCGCTTTTATGTTGCCACTGGCGCGTGGATTGCGTTGGTGCGGCTCGCCGTGTGCATGGTGGCTTTGGGCACGGCGTGGTCTCCGCGACTGCACGGCCAAAGCAGCCCTCCCGTTGCCGTGCAGTCGCGGACACTGCCACCGCGTGTGGCGGCGGCGCGGCGCTTTATGGCGCAGCGCGGCTGGCCCGTAAGGCCGCGTACCGCGCAGGTGCAGCGACCAGCGGCCGCGGTGAGCGTGCAGGCAAATGATGCTGGTGCTGGCACGGCGGCATGGCAGCCGCTGGGTCCAACGGCAGTGAGTTCGCTGCGCTACGGGCTGGTGACTGGACGCATTTCGGCGATGGCATTTGACCCGGCGGACGCGACAGGGAATCGCCTGTATATGGGCACCACGGGCGGCGGTGTGTGGCTCTCGGAAAATGCAAGCACGGGCACGGCGTCGAATATTGTGTTTACGCCGATGACCGATTCGCTGCAGGCGATTGTTGCCGCGCGCGACGCGTCGATCAGCATTGGAGCGCTGACGGTGCAGCCGGGCGCTACCGGCGTGGTGCTGGCCGGGACCGGCGACCCGAACGATGCGATGGATTCCTATTACGGCGCGGGCATTTTGCGTTCGACCGACGGCGGCACCACGTGGAGCCTGATTGCGACCACGGCCAACCAGTGGTACACCTTCGCGGGCGAAGGCTTTGCGGGCTTTGCGTGGAGCACGGTGAACCCGCAGGTGGTGGTGGCCGCGGTTTCGCAGGCGTACGAGGGCACTCTGGTGAACGCCGAGTGGGCGGGTGCGAGCTATCCGGGCCTGTACTACTCGACCGACAGCGGCGCGACGTGGACGATGGCGACGTTGAAGGACGGCGCAACCACGCTGGCGATTGGCAATGCGGCCACGGCGGTGGTTTGGAATCAGCTGCGGCATGTGTTTGTGGCGGCGGTGCGTTATCACGGCTATTACCAATCCACCGACGGCGCAACGTGGACACGGCTGACGGCGCAGCCGGGCGCGGGGCTGACGACGTCGATGTGTCCTGCGAATACAGGCGGATTGGGCTCAGTGGCGTGCCCCATCTTTCGCGGATCACTGGCGGTGAATGCAACCACCGGCGACACGTTTGCGTGGACCGTGGATGTGAACAATCAGGACCAGGGCTTGTGGCAGGATGCGTGCGGGCTGAGCAGCGGCATCTGCGCAAGCCAGACGATGAGCTTTGGCACGCAGTGGAGCACGGTTGCGCTGCAGACGAACACCACGCAGGGTGCGACGACGATTTTGAATGGCGACTACACGCTGGCGCTGGCGGCGGTTCCGCAAGGGCAGGACACAATGCTGCTGGCCGGCAATGCCGACCTGTGGAAGTGCAACCTGGCGACGGGCTGTGTGTGGCGCAACACGACGAATGCGTTTACCTGCGCGGGCGCAAAGGTGGCGCCGTATCCGCACGCGCTGGGCTGGAGCGCGGCGAATCCGCTGGAAGTGTTTGTGGGCAACGACAGCGGGCTGTGGCGCTCGACCGATGGCATTGCGGAGACCGGCTCGGTGTGTTCGGCGGCGGACGCGGCGCACTTCAATAATTTGAATGGCAGCCTGGGCTCGCTGGCGGAGTCGGAGTCGGTGGCGGTATCTCCGGCGACGCCGTACAAGTTGCTGGCCGGGCTGGGCGTGAACGGCGCAGCGGGCGTGAAGAGCACAAGCGGTGCGGTGGCCGAGTGGCCGGAGATTTTGAGCGGCCAGGGCGGGCTGGTGGCGATGGACCAGGCCGGCAACTGGTATGTGAACAACAGCGCGGGCGTTTCGATCCACGTGTGCACGCAGAGCGGCGATTGCACGGAAGCGGATTTTGGCACGACGCCTGCCGTGGGGCAGTCCGACGTGAGCGGCGATGGCACTACGATGACGGCTCCGGCAGCGTTTGTGGTCGATCCGCTGGACCCGACACAGTTGCTGGTGGGCACATGCCGCGTGTGGCGTGGACCGGCAAGCGGCGGCTGGACCAGTGCAAGTGCGATAAGCGGATTTTTGGACGGAGTGGCGGGAAAGAGCTACTGCAACGGCGACGCGCTGGTACGAACTCTGGCGGCCATGCCGATTGGCGGCGGCAGCGAGGTGGTGTACGCGGGCATGTACGGCGCGCTGAACGGCGGCGGCACGACGCCGGGCTATGTGTTTCGCGCGGTTGTGACGCCCGGTGGCTCGGCGCCGGTGTGGCAGGACCTGACGTTCCATCCGGTGAGCAACGATGGAAAGTTGATGAACCACTACGCAGAGGACATCAGCGGCATCGCGATTGACCCGCACGATGCGACGGGGAACACCGTATATGTGGCGGTGGCGGGCGTGCCGAATCCGTCGCAGCCGGTGATTACGGTGTATCGCTCGACCGATGGCGGGGCGCACTGGGCATCGGTAATGTCGAATCTGCCGTTTTCGCCGGCCAATGCCGTGGTGGTGGATCCGCAGGACGCGAACACGGTGTATGTGGCTACGGATGCCGGGGTGTATGCAACGCGGCAGATTAGCAACTGCACCAGTGCGCCCTCGAATTGCTGGGCGCGGTTTGGCACGGGGCTGCCCAATGCGCCGGCGGTGACGCTGAGCGTTTCGCAGAGCATGCTGGTGACAGGCACATACGGACGCGGCATCTGGCTGGCTGATTTGTGGTCGACAGGCACGCAGCTGACGACCGGCGCGGTGAGTCCGGCGTCGCTGACGTTCGCCAGCCAGGCCTACGGCACTACCAGCGCGGCGCGGAGTGTGACGCTGACGAATACCGGTAGCGCGGCGATGAGTGGGATTTCGATTGCGGTGAGCGGAGATTTTGGCGAGACGGACAATTGCACCAGTGTGAGCGCGGGCGCGAGTTGCACGATTCAGGTGAGTTTTACGCCGGGCGCGAACGGCACGCGCACCGGCACGCTGGCGGTGAACGCGAACCTTTCAAATGGGCCGTTGACGGTGGCGCTGAGCGGAACAGGAACAGGCGCAAGCGCGGTGTACACCATGCCGACGTCGCTTGATTTTGGCCAGGTGCAGGTGGGAACCGCGTCCACGGTGCAGTCGGCGACGCTGAATAACACAAGCGCTTCGGCAATTTCGATTTCGAGTGTGAGCGCGACGGCGCCGTTCAGCGTGGCCAGCAATGCATGCGGCAGCACGCTGGCGGCCAATGCGAGCTGCCAGATTGGCGTGACGCTGACGCCGGTCCAGAAGGGAGCGGTGAGCGGAACGCTGAGCCTTGCCGACTCGGCGGGGACGCAGACGGTGGTGCTAAAGGGAAGCGGAGCAGCTGCGGCGACGGATACGCTTTCGCCCGGTTCGCTGACGTTTGCGGCAACGCCGGTGGGGCAGCTTTCGGCCACGCAGAATGTGACGCTGACCAACTCCGGCGATTTGCCGCTGGGGACGATTGCGGTTTCGGTGAGTGGGCCGTTCCAGATTTCCAGCGGCTGCGGAACGGCGCTGCCGGGCAACTCAAGCTGCGCAATTGGCGTGCAGTACGCGCCGGCGCAGGCCGGAGCGCAAACCGGCACGCTGACGCTGGATGACGCGCTGGGCTCGAAGACCGTGGCGCTGAGCGGGACGGGAATCGCAGCGCCGGTGCTGACGACCTCGCCTACGCAGTTGAGCTTTGGCACGCAGACGCAGGGCGTAGCAAGCGCGGCGCGTACGGTGACGATTACGAATGCGGGCGGGTCGGTGGCGGCGAATATCGGCTTCCAGGTTGCGGGCGCGAACAGCGCGAGCTTTGCGGTGGCTTCAACCACCTGCGGCGCCACGCTGGCGGCAGGCGTCAGTTGCACGGCGGGCGTGGTGTTTACGCCGCAGGGAGTGGGCAGCAACGTGGCCACGTTAGTGATTTCGTCGTCGACAACCGGAGTGACGGCGGCGCAGACGGCCTTGAGCGGCACCGGGCAGTCTGCGGCAGGAATCAATGCAGCTCCCGCGCAGCTGACGTTTACTGTGGCCACGCTGGGGCAGGCGAGCGCGGCGCAAACGGTGACAGTGACCAACTCCGGCGCGCTGGCTGCGACAGGGTTGACGCTGACGACGGCTTCGCCCTTCGATTTGACGGCGAACACCTGCGGCACGAGTCTTGCGGCAGGCGCCAGCTGCACGGTGGGCGTAACCTTTACGCCGCAGACAAATGGATCGTTCAGCGGCTCACTCACCGTGGCGTCGGCGACCTATACAGCGGCGGTAGTTTCGTTGACCGGGCAGGGCGGTCTGGCCGGAGCGGTGCGAGTGCTGCCCGCGCTGTTGACGTTTGCTTCAACGGGCGTGGGAATGACAAGTACGGCGCAGACGGTGACCGTGACGAATACGGGCGGCGTGGCGCTGGGCAATCTGGCGCTGAGCGCGAGCGCGGGATTTGCCATTACTGGCACAACCTGCGCGAGTTCGCTGGCAGTAGGCGTCAGCTGCACGGCGAGTGTGGCCTTTGCGCCCGCGGCGGCCGGGCAGCAGAACGGCACGCTCAGTGTGACGAGCAGCGATTTACCGGCAGCTGCGCAGGTTGCGCTTTCGGGCATGGGGTTTGACTTTACCTGGACGACGGTTGCGCCGAGCAGCCAATCGGCGGCCAGCGGGCAGGCTACGCAGTTCAAGCTGACCCTGACGCCACTGAACGGCTCGTCGGGCACGTTTGCGTTTGCGTGCGGTTCGTTGCCCGCACACAGCATGTGCAGCTTTAACCCAACAAGTGCGACGGTGCCGGCCAGCAACAGCCAGAACATTACGCTGACGGTAACGACGGGTGTGGCCACGGCCGCCGTGGAGCCGCCGCGCGTGGCGCCCGCGCGTGAGGCGCCATTCGCGCTGTGCCTGGTGCTGTTGCCGCTGGCGCTGCGACGCCGGCGCAAGGCTCTGCTGTGGGCAGCGCTGCTGGCGGTGGCCATTGCCGGAGTGAGCGGCTGCGCGGGGGCGGGCGGAAACTCAACCGTGGGTGGCGGTGGCGGCAGAAATGCGACGCCGCCCGGGACGTACACCATCAACGTAACGGCCTCGGCAAGCGGTCTGTCGCATGCGACGAGTGTGACGCTGACCGTGGACTAGATTCGAACCTGGCGCGTGTGCTCACGGCGGGCGGGGATGACCCATGCGCGGGCTATACTTGAGCTTCGGGCGCATCTCCGCGCCTGGGCAAATCGACAAGCAAGGGGAACCCCGGCACATGTCTGCCAAAGTCACCGTGAACGACGTCGAGCGGGTCGCAGAGCTGGCGCACCTTGAGCTGACCGAGCAGGAATCGGGCGCCATGGTGCACGACCTGAACGCCATTCTGGAATATGTGGCGCAATTGAGCGAGCTGGATACGGCGGGCGTTGCGCCGCTGGCGCAGGTGAGCGAGCTGGGCGGCGGCGTAAGTGCGCTGCGCGCCGATGTGAATGTGCCCTCGCTGGATCGCGCCGTGGTAATGCCGGAGGCGCCGGAGAGCGACCAGGTGTTCTTCAAAGTTCCCAAGGTGATTGAGCGCTAGCAACGCAACAGACACGGACGAGAGACAAATTGGCGGACGAAATGACGACATCCGAAACTTTTGTGGAGAAGCCCCGGAGCATTGCCGAATTGCGCGGCGAGATTGCCGCTGGCCGCGTGAAGGCGATGGAACTGGCCGAGAGCTATTATGCCGGCATCGAGCGCAAGAATCCGGTGCTGAATGTGTACCTGAGCCTGACGCGCGAGCGCGCGCTGGAGCAGGCTGCGCGCGTGGATGCGGCCGCAGCCAGGGGTGACGAGCTAGGTCCGCTGGCGGGCATTCCGGTGGGCATCAAGGACGTGCTGGTGATGAAGGGCGCGCCTGCTACGGCCGGATCGAAGATTTTGAAGGGTTATCATCCGCCCTACGACGCTACCGCGGTAAGCAAGCTGGAAGCGGCCGGCGCGGTGCTGCTGGGAAAAATTAACTGCGATGAGTTCGCGATGGGCTCGTCGAACGAGAACTCGGCCTACGGGCCGGTGCGCAACCCGGTGGATATTGAGCGGGTGCCGGGCGGCTCCAGCGGCGGCTCTGCGGCAGCGGTTGCAGCCAATCTGGCGGTGGCCACGCTGGGCACGGATACGGGCGGTTCGATTCGCCAGCCGGCCAGTTTTTGCGGCGTAGTGGGTGTGCTGCCGACGTACGGGCGCGTCTCGCGCTACGGACTGATTGCGTTTGCTTCGTCGCTGGACCGCGTGGGCCCGTTTGCGGCCAATGTGCACGATGCGGCCACGCTGCTGGGCGTGATTGCGGGCTCCGATGCGATGGATGCGACCAGCTCGACCGCGCCAGTGCCGGATTTTGCCGCCGAAGCGGAGAAGCCCGTGGACGGGCTGCGCGTGGGGGTGCCGGCGGAATACTTCGCCGAGGGGTTGGATCCCGAAGTGCGCGGTTGCATCGAGAAGGGAATCGACGCGCTGCGCGGGGCCGGCTGCACGGTCAAGCCGGTCTCGCTGCCCACCACGCGCTATGCCATTCCGACCTATTACCTGGTGGCCACGGCCGAGGCCAGCGCCAACCTGGCGCGCTTTGACGGCGTGCGCTACGGGCATCGTTCGGCCGAGTCGGGCACGCTGGCCGAGATGTATAGCCACTCGCGCGACGAGGGCTTTGGCGCCGAGGTGAAGCGACGGATTTTGCTGGGAACCTATGCGCTTTCGGCGGGCTATTACGATGCGTACTACCTGAAGGCGCAGCAGGTGCGCCGTCTGCTGGCCGAGGAGTTTTTGCGTGCCTTTGCCGGGGTGGACGTGATTGTGACGCCGACTTCTCCGATTCCAGCCTTCAAGCTGGGCGAGAAGACCGGCGACCCGCTGGCCATGTATCTGGCGGACATCTACACGGTGACGGCAAGCCTGGCCGGAATTTGCGGCGTGACAGTGCCGTGCGGCAAAACGGCCGCGGGGCTGCCGGTAGGCATGCAGGTACTGGCCGCGCACTTGAACGAGGCGACGGCCTTCCGCGCGGCGCGTGCGGTGGAAGCAGCCGGGATTTAGTCACCGGCGAGTGGCACTTCGGTGATTGGGAAGTGCCGCCTGCGCTTGCTCGGCAAGAAAACCGCGCCTAGAATGGCATCACTTCAAAAAAACTCCGGCGCGGACCGCATGCACTGGAGACTCGGCTTTACTTTCCCTTGATTTTGCCATTGTTTCGCTCGGCAACATTGCCGTGGCCGCGGCGCCGTGCGCGCTGCGAGGGGGAAGGGATGGCTCTCCGCTGGATTTCGATTCTGGGACTTTTGCTGGCTTGCATGGCTGCGCAGGCGGCACCGCGCAAGGTGCATAGCGTTTCTCTGGGCGCATACAAGACGGTGTCTTACTCGCGCGTGGGCGACCCGGCCGGCGCGCTGCCGGAGGAGGACTCGCTGAAGATTCGCCCGCTGGTGGTGGATGCGCAGGTGAAGGAGTGGACGACGGGAGATACGCATGCTGTCACAGATCGCAGCTTTGTGGTGCGGCGGGTGGTGCGTTTAAACGATGAATTGCCCGGCGACGAGCCACAGCGCGGGGCGCAGGCCAGCCGCTGGGTGTGGCAGCGCGGGCCCTGGCTGCTGGTGGAGAAGGGCACTGGCCGCATAACCGCTTTGAAATTGCCCGATTACGACCCTGGTGTGAGCCGTGTGGCGTGGTTCCGCGACTACGCGGCCTATTGCGGCGTGACGGCGAGCGGCAAGAGTTTGTATGCGGTGGTGGCGCAGATTGCGGTACACAAGCCGGTGCTGGCAAAAAAACTTGCGGCGTTCGAGGGTGCGTCGCAAACGGTGTGCCAGTTGCCGGAGTGGCAGCGCAAGCCCTTCGCGGTAACCTTCCATCCGGCGGGCCGCGACGCGGCAACGTTTGAGATTGTGGCGGGCTCGGCGGTGCTGGTGGAGGATGCTGACAGCGACGCCGAGACAGCGCAGGCACGTACGAATTGATGGCGAAAGCCTTGCGGGCGTTGTGTTAAACCCGCCCCATAGCCCGATGCGAAGCCTTGACACGCGCATGGCTGCGCGTTTCTTATCATGGATAGGCTTTTCTTTCCGAATCAGCCGGTTTACGCCGCGGCAGGCCTGCGGCTCAAACGGTTTGGAGTGTGAAGGGAAGGTTGTGTCGAACAGGAAGCAGACGGTTGTTGGGTCCGGGTCGTCTTTGCGCGTATCATCCGCAGAGTTGGACTGAGCCCTCCCGCCAGAGCCGTGCCGGTGTGGTTCAACGGCCGGGAGATTCCGGTAGACAAATATTCAAGGCAGGCGGATGCGCCGCGGCGCGCGCCTGCGCCCTCAGCCGAATAAGGCCGGGGCATGAAAAGGACGATTGTGGTTGCAGGCATTGCAATGTGGGCGGCAGCGCCCGCAGGGGGCGCGGGCAGCAGCATCTCCGTACTTCTGCCGTTGCTGCTGATTCCGGTTTTGTACCTCGTTATGATCCGGCCGCAGCAGAAGCGGCAAAAGCAGTGGCAGCAGATGCTCGGCAGCATCAAGTCCGGTGACAAGGTAACCATGGCCGGCGGCATCCGGGGCACAATCATTTCCATCAAGGACGACACGGTGATCATTCGCGTCGCTCCAGACAACATCAAACTCGAAGTGTCCAAGAACGCGATTGCGTCGGTGACGCAGGAATCCGCCTCGGAATAACCAGCGGTTCCCGTACCCGCGCGGAATATGCACGCGGCATTTGAGAAGTGGATTGAAGAATGAAGAAGAATCTTAAAGGCAAAATTGCGGCGATCGTTGCGGTCTTCGTGCTTTGCATCTACGGCATTTTTGGTATCCCGTCGGGGCTGAGCGGCAAGGCGCTGCTTGAAGCGATGACGAAGCGCATTCACCTGGGCCTGGATTTGCAGGGCGGCGTTCACCTGATTTTGCAGGTGCGCGTGAACGAGGCGTTGAACGCGGAGACGGACAACGCGGTAGCCAGCCTGGAGCAGGACCTGAAGACCGCGAACGTCACCGTTTCGCAGGTCTACAAGCCCGATCCGACCAAGCCGGCAGTGGTGCAGATCGACGGCGCTTCGCCGACCTCTGCTTCGGCCCTGCGCGCGATGCTGGATTCGAAGTACTCCAACGAGTACAACATTTCCGGCGGCACGGCGGGCAGCCCGTTTGTGCTCACCATGAAGCCGAACCAGATTTCGGCGCTGAATGAAGTGACCGTGCAAAAGGCCATCGATACCATCGGCGAGCGCGTCAATTCGTTGGGCGTAAGCGAGCCGGTGGTGCAGAAGTACGGCCTGGGCGAGAACCAGATCCTGATCGAGCTGCCCGGCATCTCGGACATGGAGAAGGTGAAGGACATCATCCAGTCCACGGCACGGCTTGAGATTCATCCGGTGGTGGGCGACCACGGCTACGGCTCCGAGCAGGAAGCCATCCAGAGTGTGGGTGGAGCGCTGCCCCCCGAGGACATGCTGGTGCGCGGCAGCGGCACCATGGGCGCCGCAAGCGGTGACCAGTTCTACGTGTTGCAGCGCGCCGCGGTGGTGGCCGGAAACGACTTCCGTTCCGCCACGCCGACGACCAATGCCAACACCGGTCAGCAGCAGGTGCAGTTCACGCTGACCAACCATGCCGGCGACAAATTTTATGCCTATACCAGCGCCAACGTGGGCCGCTACATGGCCATCGTGATGAGCAACACGGTGCGCGAGGTTGCGGTCATCAAGGGCGCCATTCGCGACAGCGGCGTGATTGAGGGCACCTTCAGCCAGGAAGAGGTTGTGAAGCTCTCCAAGCTGCTGGAGACCGGCGCACTGCCGGCCTCGCTGGACTACCTGGAAGACCGCACGGTGGGCGCCTCGCTGGGCGCCGACTCGATCCGCGCCGGCGTGACCGCCGCGGTGGCGGGCGTGATGGTGGTGATGATCTTCATGCTGGTCTACTACCGCGGCGCGGGCATCAACGCCGATCTGGCCCTGATTTTCAACCTGGTGATTTTGCTGGGCGTGATGGGGCTGTCGAGCTGGGTGGCCGAGTCCTCGGGCAATGGCGGCATGTCGTTTACGCTTACCCTGCCGGGCATTGCGGGTGTGATTTTGACCATCGGCATGGGCGTGGACTCGAACGTGCTGATCTTCGAGCGCATTCGCGAGGAAATTCGCGCGGGTAAGGCAGCCTCGGCGGCTGTGGACCAGGGCTTTGCGCATGCGTGGGTGACCATTGTGGATACACACGTGACGACCATTGTTTCGGCGGCCATTCTGTTCCTGTTCGGCACCGGCCCAGTGAAGGGTTTTGCGGTCACGCTGACCATCGGTCTGCTGGCCAACCTGTTCACGGCGGTGTATGTGTCGCGTGTAATTTTCGACGCGCACCTGAACAAGCTGAAGCCGGGCGAGATGGTTTCGATTTAAGGTTTCGCCGCGCCCTGTGGCGCGGCCTGTACAGACAAAGCCGCGCCAGTTTGCGTTGGCTGCAAGGAAGGCAGAAAACACGTGGAACTGTTTCACAGCGTGAATATCGATTGGCTGGGGAAGAAGTGGTATTTCCTCGGCTTTTCACTCATCTTCAGCGTCGCCGGCGTCATCTCCATGGGGATGCACTGGTCCAAGATCGGCAGCCCGGTTCCGCTGGGCGTTGACTTTCGCGGCGGCACGCAGGTTCAGGTGCAGTTCAAGCAGACGCCGAACGTCGGTCAGATCCGCTCCGCGGTGGATGCGGCGGGGATTCGCGATGCCAGCATCGTGAACTACGACGCCCCGAGCCTGAATCAGGTTCTGATCAGCCTGCCCGAACAGCAGAACGAAAACGCGCTCGACGCCGGCCGTCAGGAGATTGAGAACGCGCTGCGCGCCCACTACGGCAGCGACTTCGAGATCCGCAACGTGCAGGTGGTAGGCCCCACGGTGGGCAAGCAGCTGCAGAGCAAGGCCATTCTGGCCACGGCCTACTCAATGGCCGGCATGCTGATCTACCTCTGGTTTCGTTTCCAGCTGATTTATGGCATTGCGGCCGTGGTGGCGTGCTTCCACGACACCCTGATTACGCTGGGCTTCTTCTCGCTTACCAACCAGGAAATCTCGCTGACGGTGATTGCCGCCATCCTGACCCTGGTCGGCTACTCGATGAACGACACCATCGTGGTTTTCGATAGAATTCGCGAGAATTTGCGTTTGAGCCGCCGGGAGACGCTGCCCGACGTGGTCAATCGCAGTATCAACCAGACGCTGAGCCGGACGGTGCTGACCTCGGGTTTGACGTTTATCACTGTATTGTCGCTGTACATCTTCGGCGGCCAGGTGTTAAAAGGTTTCTCGTTTGCACTTGTCGTCGGTATTCTGATTGGCACATACTCATCCATTGCGGTTGCGGCTCCCATGCTTGTGGCTTGGCAGCAGTGGCGCTCAAAGAACGGCAAGACAGCAATCCTGCCGCCGGCGAAGCGGGCGCGTTAGGAGCGACTGTTCCGCATTTGCACAAATTCCGCAGCAGGTTTTGCAAGTCTCCTGCTGTTCTGATATAGGTGAAGCAGCTCCCGGTTATCTCACTAGCGCTCTGGAACATTCCCCCGTTCCGTGGTGTCTAAATGGAAAGGTAACCAACACCCGATTCGAGGCTGGCCATGTTTGAAGATTCCACATTTGAATCCGCTGGCAAAATCAAGAGCAAGAGCAAGTACTGGATGATGGTGACATTTATCACCAACGGTTCAGTTTTGCTTCTCCTGGTCCTGATCCCGCTGATTTATCCTGAGGCGCTGCCGAAGGCCGCAATGCTTACCGTGCTGACGGCTCCTCCGCCGCCGCCCCCGCCGCCCCCGCCGCCGCCGCCGCCGGAAGTACACGTGGTGCAGGTGCGTTCGGAGATGATGAACAACCAGCTGACGGCGCCAACCAAGATTCCGCACGACATCAAGATGGTCGCCGAGAGGGAAGCACCGCCTTCCAGCTTTGGCGTGGCCGGCATGGAAGGACTCGGGGGAAGTGGCGGCGGCGTGATGGGCAGCGTCTTCGGTAGCGGAAACGCACCGCAGGTGAAAGCCGCACCGCCCAAGAAGATTGCCATCTCCGCCGGTGTTGCCGTCGGCAACCTGATTTCGAAGACGACGCCGATTTATCCGCCTATCGCCAAAGCTGCCCGCGTCTCTGGAACAGTTGTGCTGCAAGCCACCATTTCCAAGACCGGCACCATTGAGAACCTGCACGTGATCAGCGGTCCGGCCATGTTGCAGCAGTCCGCGATGGACGCCGTGAGAACCTGGCGCTATCGTCCGTACCTGCTGAACAACGAGCCGGTCGAAGTTGAAACCACGGTGAACGTGATCTTCACCCTGGGTGGATGATTTCTGTGGCCCTTCCCCGCGTAAGCGTGGAGGGGCTTTCGTTTTGGTCTGAATGCGAACTGATTTTGGGCCGCATTCCCCAGCAGTTGCCCGCCATGGTGGGCCTCAGGTAGTACACAAGAAACTCCTTAGGAGGAACGATTCAAGTGATTCTCGCTCAACTTACACACTTCGCATCGCACGCGGTCACCAGCCTCGCCTTTTTCCAGGAAGGTGAGTCGACGGTCAGCTTTAGCCCCATGGGATTGTGGGAACACATGGGATGGCTGGCTCGCGCCGTGGCCATTCTGCTGTTCATTGAGTCGATCTGGTCTTTGGCCGTTATGATCGACCGCTACATCTACTTCTCCGCGGCGCGCAAGCAGTCGCGTGAGTTCGCGCCCAAGGTTGCCGGCGCCCTGAAGGACTCGAAGCTCGAAGAGGCCATCAAGATTGCCGACCGCAACAAGAAGTCGCACCTGGCCGAGGTTGTTACCGCCGGTCTGCAGGAGTTCCGTGCTTCAGGTGGCGCTGCCACCGAGAACACCATTGAGAGCTCGCAGCGCGCTCTGGAACGTGCCGAAGCCATTGTTCACGCAAAGCTGAAGAGGGGCCTCTCGGTTCTGGCCACCATCGGCTCCACGGCCCCGTTCGTCGGACTGTTCGGAACGGTCGTCGGCATTCTGAACGCCTTCCAGCAGATCGCCACCCAGAAGACTTCGGGTATCGGCGCGGTTGCCGGCGGTATTTCCGAAGCCCTGGTTACCACGGCTTTCGGTCTGCTCGTCGCCATTCCTGCCGTTATGGCCTTCAACTACTTCACCGGCCGCGTTGAAGCTTTCGACGTGGAAATGGACAACTCCTCGAGCGAGCTGATCGACTACTTCATCAAGCAGAGCAACAAGCGGTAGTTGGAGCGACTGCCGGTTTGAGCGGGAATTACTAGTGTGGCAGGAGAGTGGAAACTCTCTCCTGCCGCCGGTTTTCACCTCGCATCGGCTGAGCCGGTTCACTGGCCATCCGGACTGAGTCCGGAGAACAAAATCAAAGGCACGGAGCCCTAACCATGGCAATTGCAGTTCGCAACGAAGGCGGCAAGATCAACTCCAACATCAACGTCACCCCCATGGTGGACGTGATGCTGGTGCTGCTGATCATCTTCATGGTCATCACCCCCATGCTGCAGAACAAAGTTCAGGTAGACATGGCGAAGGTGAATAACCCAGTACCCATGCCCGATGCCGACAAGGAAGACGCCATCGTGGTCGCAGTTACGCGCGACGGCGGTGTGTTCCTGGGCCAGGACCACGTGGCCACCAGCGAGCTTGGCGCGAAAGTGCGCGACAAGCTGGCCGATACACCCGGCAAAATGATTTTTGTACGTGCGGATGCACGCGCGCAGTTCCGCGCTGTCGAGGACGCGATTGACGCCGTTCGTACCGCCGGCGTTGACGAAGTGGGCCTGCTGACACAGAAGCGCGAAGGAAATCTGGCGGGCGGCGAGTAGTATTCGCATGACCGCTGCACTGTTTTTAGAACGAGTTTCGAGCACATATTAGGAGTTTGAAGCCATGGCAATGACAACGGGAGGCGGCGGGGGTTACTCGTCCGACATCAACGTTACGCCCATGATCGACATTCTGCTGGTGCTGCTGATCATCTTCATGGTCATCGTGCCGGTGACGCCGAAGGGCCTTGACGCATTGGTGCCCCAGCCTCCGAAGGATCCGCAGAAGCAGACGCAGCAGAACGACCGCACCGTCGTCGTGCAGATCATTTATCGTCCGGGCGCAGCTCCGGCGTACAAGATCAACGAGACCGACGTGGCGCATGCCGATCTGCAGGCGCGGCTGACCGACATTTACTCCAATCGCGCCGAGCGCGTGATGTTCGTGAGGGGCGATGACGACATCAACTTTTCGTATGTTGCCGACGTCATCGACATTGCCCACGAAGCGAACGTCGACCATATCGGCCTGATGACGCCAAAGATTCAGGCAGGCCAGTAAGCGGTTAAGTTTCTCTCCGATCGGAAAGAAAGGGGGACACTATCATGACGGCAACAAACGCCAAGTACGGGGAAATGACCTCGGAGATCAACGTTACGCCGATGATCGATGTGCTGCTGGTGCTGCTCATCATCTTCATGGTGATTGTCCCCGCCTTGCCGAGGGGGGAATCCGCTCTACTGCCGCGGCCGGCGCAGAAGTTTGTGGCGGAGCGGAATGACGCTGTGGTTCTTGAAGTCAGCCGGCTTCAGGACGGCGGTGTCTCCTACCGGATCAATCAGCAGGACGTGGCCCGTGCCGACCTCTCCGCAAAGCTGGCAGGTATTTATGCCAACCGCGCGCGGCGGCAGATGTTCATCCGGGGCGACGACCAGCTGAGCTTTAATCAGATTGCCGAAGTGATCGACCTGGGTCACGCGGCAGGTGTGGATCAGATTGGCCTGATGACGCCTGAGGTTCAGGCTGCACATTAATTCGCTGCTGTTCTGTCCGTCCTTCAGGGAGTGGCGCGGACCAGAGGCAGCCAGCACAAGCAGAACTTTTACGCTGACCAGGGAGTCTCCCGTCCACGGCCAGCGTATGATGTACGATTCCAGGCGCGGCGTTATACGGCACGGCCTGAAGGAGATGAAGAAAAACATGAATGGACCCGTACGTATCACGGTTCTCGCGATCGCACTGGCCGGCTTGACGCTCTCCGTAAGCGGGTGCAATAAGCTGGCAGCCCGCGACCAGTTGAATAAGGGAGTGGAGTCGTATAAGGCAGCGAAGTACGAAGAGGCGATCGGCCATTTCCAGAAGGCCACCGAACTCGACCCCAACCTGCCCATGGCGAAGACTTACCTGGGCACTGCTCTTGCACAGAATGTAGTGCCTGGCCTGGACACGCCGGAAAACCTGAAGACCGCACAGCAGGCCATCAGCATCTTCCAGGATGTTCTGAAGCAGAACCCGAACGATGTGGGCAGCCTGAAGCAGGTTGCCAGCATTTACTTTGGCATCAAGAAGTTTGACGAAGCCAAGGAGTGGCAGAAGAAAGTTCTTGCCGTCGACCCCAAGGATCCCGAAGCCGCCTACACGGTGGGCGTGATCGATTGGACGCTGGCGCACCAGAACGTTCTGAAGGCACTGGGCGAAGCCGGCCTGAACGACGACGGCGAAGGCAACGTCAAGGCTCCCAAGAAGGTTCTTGAAGCCATCAAGGCGCAGAACGGCCCGCTGGTCGAGGAAGGCCTGAAATATCTGAACGATGCCGTGGCCAACCGCGCCAACTACGACGATGCCATGTCGTACCTGAACCTGATCTATCGCCGCAAGGCCGATGTCGATTACGCGGACGCGTCCGCTGTGAAGGACGATGTGGCCGCTGCCAAGGACTGGAGCGCCAAGGCGATGGGCAGCCGCAAGATCAACGAAGCCAAGAAGGACAAGGGCCAGGGCGGTATCGTGATGGATTCGAACGGCAACATGAAGTAAGCTGCCGGCCGTACTTGAGCAAGACTAAAGCCCTCGCTTCGGCGAGGGCTTTTCTGTGCCTGCAGGTGGCGGGCAAACGCAAGCACGGCTCTCCACCAGGAGCGCTGCGCGCCAGATTGTCGAACAGCCGCGGCTTGGCAGGAGCAGAGAACGCATCAGCTCCGCTCAGCTTCACCATCGGCGCGTGTGAATACCCCATCTCATACAGGCTGGAGGCGTGCAAAGGCGCGTGCGTGGCTGGGAAGTGCAAGGGGAAGTGGACTGCGGGAGGAGCGGGGGCGGGTTGAAGCTTAACGAGAGCCGCTTTAGCGGCCCTCGTCCTTCAGAATCTGCTCGGCGTAGTAGTTGCGGATCTTGGCCTGGTCCTGCAGCATTTCGTAGTAGGCGTTTCTGAGCAGCTGGGCGTGGCTCTCGCGCAGGTACTGGCGAATCGTCTGCTGGACTCGCGGATCCTTCAGGTCACGCTGGCCGGCCGGCTCGCGCGAGAACAGCTTGTAGATGACGTAGCCGATGACGTGGCGCGAAGGGCCGCTCGCATCGTAGGCCGGGATGATATCGGTGATCTCGCCGGGCTTCAGCTTGCCGATGGCGCCGAAGGCGTCCTGGTCGGTACGCAGTGTGGACTCGCCGATGAAGCCCATGTCTCCGCCATTGGAGGCGTTCTTGGGGTTCTCGGAGAAGTTCATGGCCACGGCGCCGAAGTCTTCGCCGCTGCGCAGGCGATTGTAGAGCGTCTGGATCTTCTTTTTGGCGTCGCCGTCTCCGGAGGCCTTGCTGTTCTGCAGGTTCCCGGTCTGCTGCATGGGGCCGGCGGTAACCACGATCTCGGCCAGGTGGTACATGGGCTCGATGAAGCTGAATTCGGCCTTGTGCGCGTTGTAGTAGCCGCTGATGTCCGAGTCGGTGATGTTGATCTTGGACTCGATTTCCTTGTTGAGCAGCTTTTCGTTGGTCAGTGAGCGGCGGATGTCACGCTTCAGATCGTCAACGGTAATATTGCGCTGCTTCAACTGCTTGTCGAACTCCTCCTGCGTGTAGGGCGCCTTCATCTCGGTCAGCTTGGCATTCACATCCTCGTCGGAGGCGGCCAGATTGAGCTTGGTGGCGCGCTGCTGCAGGATTTCGTCCTGAATCATCTGGTGAAGGATGTTCAGGTGCATAATCTTGGCCTGCTCGGAGCTGGGCTGCTGCGGATTGTCTCCCAGGCTGGCCTTGTAGTACTTCTCCACGTCTGCCTGCAGAATCTGCTTGCCGTTTACCGTGGCCATCACATCGGGCGAGGGCGGACGATTGCAGCCGGCAAGGAAGACGGACAAGAGCAAGCCACTAAGGATCACACGCGCGGCATTTCCAGCGGACGGACGGGTTAGTTGTGCGAACTGCAACCTGGACTCTCCTGCGGGGCCATCGGGCCCCCCGGCCTACTAGGATAAATCCCCGGGCTATGCCGGGGGAACAAGCTTCGCTGCTACTTGCCGCCGCCAGCCGCATCCCCTGCATCGTCCGCGGGCAACGGTGGCGGTACTTCACCGGCTGCGCGCAGCGCCCGGTCAATCACAAGCCAAAGCTGGCGTTCGGGCATGGCGCCAAAGGTACGTTCTCCCTCCACAAAGAGGGCCGGAGTGCCTTCGACACCCAATGCGTCAGCTTCTTCCATCGACTGCTTGATGATGCTTTCATCCTGCTTGGCGATACACGCGTCGAGCTTTGCCGAATCCAGCTTGGCCGCAGTGCCTTGCTCGCGTGCCAGCCTATCCAGGGTTTCCACGCTCCTGGTCACGTTGCGCTCGGTACCATTCACTTCCTGCCCGTGCGCGTGGAGATAGTCCACGTACTTCCAGTAAGCATCCCCGCTCTGCGCCGCAAGGCAGTTGGCATTCACCGCGGCGTGCATCGCCCACGGGTGAATCTGTGTCAGCGGGTCATCTTTGTAAATGAAACGAACCTTGCCCTGATAGCGCTCCAGCGTGGTGGGGAAGAGCGACTGATGCATGTGCGCGCAATAGGGGCACTCCAGGTCGTCAAAGTTAATGACCGTGACCTTGGCGGCAGGGTTGCCGCGAATCGGCCGGTTGGCGGTGCTGATGTGCAGTGCCGGATCGTCGACGAGGCTGAACGTCTGCAGCTTGGCCAGGGTCTTGCCGTCTTTGGAGAGAAGGAAGTCAACGACCGTGTTGCGGCCGCCGCGCCCAAGCGTCACGGGCACGGAATCGTAGCCGGCTATGTCACTGGGCTTGCGCGCGCCCACGCTTACGGTGTAATCCGGCGGCACGTTGTAGCGGCTGCGCACCTGCACCTCGATGCGGCGATTGGTCGCCGGGTCGTTGTTCTGGGCGGTGGAGGCGGGCTGCGCCTTGCAGCCGGCAGCGAGGCAGAGAGCCAGGAGTACAGCCAAACAGTGTGTACGCGACAAGCGAAAATCCTCTCCCAAAAGGATACTCCAACGGGCTCGCACCAAGCGCGCGCAAGTGGCGTGAAGCTCCCTGAAAGGTGGACGGAAGCTGGCGGGAAACGCGAGCAGCGGCGCGGCGAATTCTAGAACGACGGGGGCAGGCTGGGGTCGCGGAAGACGGTGTTGGAACGGCGAATATCGCCCACCGAGCCGAAATTGGAGATTGTGAAGCTATAGAGATACTGGGTTTCGTCGCGGACGGTGCCAAGCGCGAAGCGGCGGTACCCAACACTGAGGCCGCAGCAGTTCCAGTTGTAGATGGCTTGCGCGCCGGCGTATTGCAGAGCGCCGCGGACAAAGTCGTATCCGCCATTGGCGGCCAGATTGAAGCCAGCCTGGCTGGGCTTGCCGATGTTGATGAACGGCTGGAGCTGCTGGCTCTGAATCAGGGTTGCGACGCCATCGTGCTGGTCAACGGCATTGAGCATGGAGTGGCCCACGCCGATGGTTGTGCTGCCGAAGACGGCGCCTGCGTAGAGGTTGTCCGCGCCGACGCGGCCTATGCGCGGATCGTAGTCGAGATCCCATTGGATGCGCAGGTTGCGAATGGCCTCAAAGCGCATGCGCGAGGTGATGGGCGCCAGATTGCGCGGCGCGGTAAGGAAGGCGACACCGCTCAAGTCGAGTGCGGCATCGAAGATGTTGCGACGGTTGGGAATGAGTGCGCCGCCGAAGTCGGAATTGATGAAGTACTTTTGCGCGATTTGCCAGCTGGCCCACTCGCGCTGCGGCGGAGGGCACTGGTCGCCCGGATTACAGGCGACGGGCTTGTCATCCCGGACGTAGAGCCGCTGCGTGAGCGAGAAGCCGACCTCGTTGGTGTTGGTGGCGGTGTCGGTGGTATCGACGAAGAGGACGTTGCGCGCCTTCTGTCCGATGCCGCCAACGAAGCGATAGGAGATCTCAGGCTCGATGACGTGGCGCAGCGTTCTATGCCAGCGTGCCAGCTGAAAGTCGCGCATCATCGCGGGCGGGCGAAGGTCGAGTGAGGCTTCGAGCTCGCTGCGGCTCAGCGGGTCATGGCTGATGGAAGGCGTGCCGCTGTTGGCGTTGAGCAGGTCGGGGGTCTGGCTGCCGGAGTAGAAGGTCTCGCGCAGCGCTACCTCGGGAACCATGCTCCAGCCGGCGCCGACGATGGGCAGCGAGAGGTGCGGATAGACATCGATACGGCCCACGTTGCGGGCGTGGAAGCCGAACTCGGAGCGGCCCAGGTAGCTGAGCGATGAGCCCGCGCCCCAGTAGGCGCCGGAGGAGCCAAGCGGGCGATCCAGCACATCGAAGCGCAGGCTGGGCAGGTGCAGGATACGGACTTCGTCGCCTTCTGTGGAACTGGCGAAGTTCTGCACGCGGCTGACATAGCCCGAGGGAATATAGCCGTTGGTGTTGTGCGTCAGGCCGACAACGCTCTTCACCTCGGAGCTGACGGCCTGCTTGTAGTTGTCGTTGAACACCAGCTTGTAGACGTAGCTGGAGAGGTATTCAATCTCGCCGGCAAGGCGGGTGTTTTCGGTAAAGTCGCGGCGGCCGGCGGCCACGATGTCAAGGCCGCCCTGGTTCACCAGGCCTGTGCCGGACGAGGTGTCGGCAACGCCACGGTCAAGCAGGGCATTCCAGCGCACGCTCACAAAGTCGAGTCCGTTGCCGCGATAGCGGAAGTCGCCATTGGGGGCAAAGCCGCGCTTGGAGTAGTACTCGCTGCCGATGACCATATCCGCACTGCGGCTGAGGACGATGTAGACCTGCTCGCCGAGAATGAAACCCTTGATGGTGGAGTTGCTGATGTTTGGAATCAGCAGGCCGCTCTGGCGGCCGGTTTCGTCCACCGGGTGCTTGAGGTACGGGAGGTAGAAGATGGGAATGCCCAGCACCTTCAGTACGGTGTTCTTCGTGGATGCCGTCTTGTCGTCGACACGAATGGAATGCGCGATGAGCTGCCAGTCCGGGCGCGGGAGGCGGCAGTTGGTCATGGTGCCATCGACGATGCGGTATTGCCCTTCGCCGGTTTGCAGCAGCACGCGGCCGGAGAAGAGAAACGGATTGGCGGTGGAGTAGACGGTGGCGCTGCCCTGGCGCTGCACACCGATGGCGCCGCGCACATCGAAGAAGCGCGCGGTATGCGCGTTCAGGCGCATCTCGCCGCGTGCGGCATTGATGGTCACATCCTGCGGGCCGCCGCGCACCTGGAGATTGCCCTCGGCCTCGACTTCGGAGGTGGCTTCGTCGAAGGTGACGGTGTCGGCGCGGAGCACGTAATCGCGATAGAGAAATTCAACGCCGCCGCTCAAGGTCCACTTCGTTCCCACGCGGGTTTGGAGGCCGGCGCTCCAGTGCACCGGGATTCCTGCCTTCGACTGCGGCTCCGGTGTGGCGGTGGGAAGCAGCTCCCGCGCGGGGTCGTCGGGCAAGTCCGCACTGGTGCTGCCGGCAGGCTTCGCGCTCGCGGCGGAAGCGAGAGAAGACTGCGCGGGTAACTCGCTGGTTAACACCTGTCCGTCAACAACTGAGTGACAGAGGGTTAGCAGCGTGATAAACACGAAAGTGCGAGAGTGCATTCCAGAACCAAGCTCAGCATAGCAAATACGGGCCAGAAGTTCAGGAAGCACTTCAAGGTTGTCAGCGGGCAGTCAGCCGGTAGCAAGGTGAGAAGCGAAAGCCGCTGCAAATCCGGAACAACCTTGAAAGGGGCCAGGAAATCTTGAGCACAGCATCAAACCAGGCCGTTGCGGTTCCTTCCTGGAAAGAGGAAGTGAATCGCCGTCTGGCAGAACACAAAAGCCGCAAGGAGTCGCCCGCGCCGGAGCAAACGGCGGCGACCCCGCGGCATATGGCAAGCAGCTCGCGCGCCGCGCAGGCGGCGGCACGCGTGGCGGCACGCTATGCCAATGCTCCCAGCTTCAATGAGGCTTATGCCGAAGAGGCGCGCGCCAAGCTGCGCACGGCCGAGGCGGCAGCACGCGTCGCGCTGGAGGCCAATGTTGCCGCCCAGGCGGCGTTGGAGCAGTTGCATCCCAGCGTTGAAGAAGCAGACGAACCGGCGCAGCTGAGCGTCGTGGAAGCCGCTCCGCCGATTGGTGAGTTTCGGATGGAAACAGCCGGCAAGCCCGCAACCGAGAGCCGCTGGAATTGGGAAGAGATGGGAGCGCCCACCGAGAGCGACGGCGCGGAAGTGGTGGAGCCGGCGCAGCCGATTCCCGCCAACCTGCTGCAATTTCCACGCGAGCTGGTGGCCACGCGGCGCATGCGTCCCACTGCAGGTGCAACGGCGGTGGAAAGCCCTGGGCAGCTGAGCATCTTCGAGGTTGACCCCGGCACGGTGAGCACCGAGCCCGAGGCGATGAGCGCGAGCTTCACGTTTACCGAGGCTCAGGAGTGGACCGCGCCTGAGTGGTCGAGCATGGAGTTCGACGAGCACTCGGAGTTTGAAGACTACCCGATTGCGCACAATCTGCCCATGGCTCAGACCATCGATCTGGCGCCGTTCTCCTCGCGTCTGATGTCGGCGCTGGTGGATTTCTCGCTGGTCACGGCGGCGGTGGCGGGTCTTGTCTTTCTGGTGGCGCGTTATCTGCATCCCGCGTTCTCCATCAAGACGGCGGAGATTGCAGGAGTAGTTCTGCTGGGAGCCGTGGCAATTGCCTACCAGTGGTTCTTCCTGACGAAGTTCGGAACCACGCCCGGCATGCGCTATGCGGGACTCGACCTGTGCACTTTTGACGACCGCAGGCCCTCGCGCGAGCAGCTGATTGCGCGCTTTCACTCGATGCTGTTTTCGCTGTTGCCGCTGGGACTGGGACTGGCCTGGGCGCTGTTCGACGAGGACAACCTGAGCTGGCACGACCGGCGTTCGCGCACCTACCAGCGCCGCAACTAGGCGCGGCCTACCACGACAATGCGCGCAATGCGCTGACGCCCGCGCCGATGAGCGCGGTTTCGTCATTGGGCTCCAAAACCTCAAGCCAGTAGCGCAGCAGCGGGCTCATCTTCACCATGGTTTCCAGGTGGCCGCGCAACTGGTCGAGGTCGAGGAAGCCGACGTAGCGTCCGGTGAAGTAGAAGCGCCCAGGGCCGGCCAGATGGATAAAGCTGGCTGTAGCTGCGGCCAGCGCGCGGTGCCACATGTCGACAAAGTCACGGCAGCGCGCATCGCCCTTCTTCGCGTTGGTAAAGACTTCTTCCGGCTCCATATCGAGAAAGCGCAGGCGCATGGCGCGATAGCCGACAATGCCTTCGAGGTGGCCGATGCCGCCGCAACCGCAAAAGCGTTCGTCGGGGTCGAGCGTGACCACCACGTGGCCGCCTTCCCAGACGCCTTCAACATACGGCCAGCGGCCATAGCCGATACCGTTGCCGATGGTCCAGACGCGGGTGAGCTTGTTGAGGTGGCCGCGCGTGGCAGCCACGCCCGCGGCGATGGCGTCGGCGTCGTTGGCAATGTGCACTGGAGCGGCGATGCCCCTGGCGGCAAGCTGCTGGGTCAGATCGTCGCCGAGTGTGACGCCCTTCAACTGCGTCAGGTTGGGCGACTCCTCCACCACACCGCGGCGCACAATGCCGGGCACCGCGACACCGATGCCTTCAATGGGTGTAGTGGCCGTTGCAGCCAGATCGGCAACCTGCTGCGCCATGACCGCAACAATCTCGCTGGCAGGCATGGAGACCAGTGCGTCGAGTTCGGATTTGTCCGCGGGAAAGTGGAGCGTTGGGCCGGTGACGGTGTGATCCACCAGCAGGCCGGCCACGATGTTGTGCGTTAAAACCACGCCAATCGCCGTGCTCAATCGAACCTCCTTGGCAAAGCGCTAGGACTGGTAGCGATGCAGGCGTCCCAGGCCGTTGAACGCGGCCACCTTGTAGCACTCGGCCAGCGTGGGATAGTTGAACACCGTATCGATGAAGTAGTCCACCGTGCCGCCGAGCGTCATAACGGCCTGGCCAATGTGCACCAGCTCCGCGGCGCCCTCGCCGATGATGTGCACGCCAAGCACCTTGCGCGTGTCGCGGTGGAAGACCAGCTTGAGGCGTCCGGTAGTGTCGCCGCGAATCTGGCCGCGCGCGGTTTCGCGGTAGTAGGCCATGCCAACCTCGTAAGGCACATCCTCATCGGTCAGCTGCTCCTCGGTTTTCCCGATAAAGCTGATTTCTGGAATGGTGTAGATGCCATAGGGATAGAAGCTCGGATTGGAGGTCGTGGCCTGGTCGTCGAAGGCGCGCGCGGCCGCAATGCGCCCCTGCTCCATGGAGACCGAGGCGAGCGAGGGGAATCCAACCACGTCGCCGACGGCAAAGATGTGCGGCACCTTGGTCTGGTAATGCTCGTCCACGGGGATGCGGCCGCGATTGTCGGCCTCGAGACCCGCGGCCGGCAGGTTGAGCTCGTCCACATTGCCCTGGCGGCCCACGGCGTAGAGCAGCGCGTCTCCGGAGACTTTTTTCTGGCTTTCGAGATTGGCGATGACCGTGCCGTCGGGCAGCTCTTCCACACTGCCCACCTCTTCGCCCAGGCGAAGCGTCACGCGGCTGTCGCGCAGGTGGTAGCTGAGGCTTTCTACAATTTCCTGGTCGGCAAATTCAAGCAACTTGTTGCGCTTTTCAATCAGAGTGACGCGCACGCCGAGAATGGCGAACATGCAGGCGTACTCGACGCCGACAACGCCGCCGCCGACGACGATGAGCGAGCGCGGCAGGTCGGGCACGTCCAGCACCTGATCGCTGTTGACGATGGTGCGGCCGTTGATGGGCACCTTGGGCGAGCTGGCAGGCCGGGTTCCCACCGCTAGAATCACGCGGTCCGCCTCAATGGTGGTTTCGGTTTGCGGGCCTTCGACGCACAGCTTGTGCGGATCGACGAAGCGGGCAACGCCGTGCACTACGTCAATGCCATTACGCGAGAGCTGCGCTTCGGTGACGTCAACCTCGGTTTTGATGACACTTTGCACGCGGAAGGCGAGATCGGCCATGGTGATCTTTTCCTTCACGCGGTAGTTCAGGCCGTAGACCGAGCGGTAGTTGTAGCCGGAGAGATGCATCACGGCTTCGCGCATGGTCTTGGAGGGGATGGTGCCGGTGTTGATGCAGACGCCGCCGACCACGGACCGGGCTTCCACAATAGCGACGCGCTTTTTTGCCTTGGCAGCAGCCACGGCCGCGCGCTGTCCCGAAGGTCCGGAACCAACCACGGCCAGATCGTACTTGACTGCGCTCATGCGCGGGTCTCCATTGTGCTTTGGGGAGGAAAATTGCGGCGCCGGCAGTGCGCCGATGCAACGGACCCCTTAATCGGAGGCTACCATAGCACTTTGCCGCCGCCGAGTGCCATTGTGTGAATTCGCTTCCTGAGTGCAAATTGCGGGCATGTGCTCCCAAAAAGAGGCCCCGGCTTGTTCAAAGCCGGGGCCGAAGTCTGCTTCCATAGTCGCTCTAGGCGTGGGCTGGACGCAACGCGCCCTGGCGAGCCGGGCGGCCCTTGGCGGAGAGATTTCCGCCGGAGCGCCCACCGTCGTCGATTTTGAACTGGCGGATCATGCCGTCGAGGTCGTTGGCCAGCGAGGCAAGATTCTTGAGCGCATCGACCAGTTCCTCTGCGCCCTGCGAGTTTTCCGTGGCCAGCTGCGAAATGTGGCCGGCATTTTCGGAGATTTCGCCCGAGGCCGCAGTCTGCTCGGTGGCGGCCGTGGCGATCATCTGAATCTGACTCTCCACCTGCTTGGAGGACTCGATAATGGCCTCCAGGCTTTGCCGTGCGCGCGCGGTTTCGCTCATGCCGCTCTCCACGGCTGAATGGCTCTCCTCCATCACGCCCAAGGTGCTGCGTGTCTCCTCTTGAATGGAGCGGATGGTTCCTGCGATTTCTTCGGTGGCGGTCTTGGTGCGCTCAGCCAGGCGGCGAACCTCGCCGGCGACCACCGCGAAGCCGCGCCCATGCTCGCCGGCGCGTGCTGCTTCAATGGCGGCGTTCAGGGCCAACAGGTTGGTTTGCTCGCTGATCTCCTGAATGACGCTGACCACCTTGCCAATCTCCTCCGAACGGTGCGCCAGCGAGCCCATTTTTTCGGAGACGACGCTGGTGGCCTTGGCGATTTTTTCCATGGTGGAGGCTGCCTGGTGCATCACCGAGCCGCCCTGGTCAGCCATCTCTGCCGACTGGCGGCTAAGCGCGGCCGCGCTTTCGGAGTTGTGACTGATTTCGCCGATGGTCGCGGTCATCTCCTGCGCGGCGGCGGCAATCTGGTTGGTCTTGCCGGACTGCGCCTTGGCATTGCCCGCCGACTGCGTGGAGCGTGCGCTCATCTCGGTGGTGGCGGCAGAGAGTGTTTCCGCGCCGCGGGCCACCGATTCCAAGACAGAACGCATGGCTGCGACGCTGACTACCAGTGCACCGGCCACGCGGCCGATCTCATCCTGGCCCATGTCCTCGATCTCAATACTGAGATCTTTCTGCTCCAGACGCTCCAGGGCGGCCAACACAATGGCCAGGCGCGGAGCGATCAGCCGGGTCAGCACCATGCCGATGAGCGCGCAGAACAGAATGGTGATGGAACTGACAGCGATGCTAATCCACATGGTGCGGTGACTGAGCGAAGAGGTGAGATTGGCCTCACTGGTTCCCGCTTTGACATTTAGATCCGTGTCATCCGACAGGGCGTGAGTCAAAGTATTGTAGAGGTCCTTGGTCGATTGCGAAGTCATCAGGTCGATGGCGTCGCCTGTTTTGCTACTCTGCATGGCAGCGAGCGAGCGATCACTGACGTCGTGGTAACGGCTGAACGCTGCGGCGAATTTTTCATAGAGTTCGCGTTCTCCGGGAATGCTGATGAGCGGTTCGTACGTCTTGCGCGCGGATTCAAGGCGGGTCAGCTGTTTATCGCGTTCCGCGCTCTCGCTGCTGATGCAATCCGGCGTTACGCACAAAAGGATTGATTGGTCAGAACGCGCGATGCGATTGAACGAGGAACGGATCTCCGCGAGCGAAATCACAGTGGGAAAGCTGTTGGTGCTGACATCGTCGCTGGCAGCCATGATGCTGCGGAGCGCAAAAACGGTGTAGATGGCAAGCGCCGCGCAAAGGACGCAGACCAGTCCGAACGCATACCCGAACTTGCGGGCAACAGGCAGATTTTGAAGAGCGGACATATTTGAGATTCCTTTCGCCTTGTCGCGCTCAATGTCCCTGGCTAAGCCTCATTGTCCGGTTCCGATCCAGGATGAGCGCTCGACATTCCAGTTATCGGCAGGGGCGCACGAAGCATGAACCCTTGGTTAGTGCGGCTTGCAGGGGTGCGTGGCAGAGGAACTCGGACCAAATGAGGAATTTTTGCGTGAGTCCCCGGCCGACGGAATGCCGGAACAACGATGCGAGAAAGCTTTGCCTGCCCTAGCGGGTTTCCGTCAGCGCGTCGGTAGCCTTGCTCATCTTGGCGGTCCGCTCCAGCTTGTCCCAGTTGAAGGGCTTGCCGTCAATGGCGCGCTTCAGCGTCTTGAACAGCACAATCGAGAACACCTGCCGATAGGCGAAGCGCTGCAGCCAGATGTGGAACAGCAGCCAGCCATCGCCCTTGTTGGCCGGATGCCGCCGCTCCAGCGAGAAGGCGATGGCGGACGTGACGAAATCGATGAGCAGGAAGGCGACGAAGTACGTTACCAGCTTCATAAAGCTGGCGGCCGATGCGGCCTCGGGATGGTAGTGGCGGTCGATAAAGAAATGCACCACGCCGGCCAGGAACATCAGGTCGATGAACGGCGAAACCAGCGGCAGAAGCATTTGGAAGATGAGAATGTTGGGCAGCGCGAACAGGCCCATGGCCTTGTTGCGGACAAAGGCCAGCTTATGCTTCCACACTGCCTGCAAAATGCCGAAGGACCAGCGAAAGCGTTGACGCATCAGGCCCTTTGCATCAATGGGCGCCTCGGTAAAGGCCAGTGCGCGGTCCTCGTAGACCACCCTGTACTGATGTTCGAGCAGGTTCATGGTCAGGTCGGCGTCTTCGGCCACGGTGTTAAGCGGATAGCCGCCGGCCAGCCTGACGCCCGCGGTGCGCCATGCACCGATGGCGCCGGGAACGACGGTGACGACGTGGAAGAGATCGAGCGCGCGCCGCTCAAAGTTCTGGCTGGTGATGTACTCAAGAGCCTGCCAGCGCGTCCACAGATTGACGCGGTTGCCCACCTTGGCATTGCCGGCCACGGCGCCAATGCGCTCATCCTCAAAATGCGGCATCAACTTGCTGATGGCGTCGGGCGCGATGACGGTGTCGGCATCGATGCCGACGTAGAACTCCTCGGTCAGGTTTGCAAGAGCGAAGTTCAGCGCGGCGGCCTTGCCGCCGTTAGGCTTGGTCAGCACCTGCACCCGGCCGTCGGCAGTCTCTGCCGCGTAGGCCTCGCGCGCCAGCTCGACGGTCTTGTCCTTTGATCCATCGTCGATGACGATGACGTGCAGGTTGGGGTAGTCGGAGTTGAGCACCGAGCGAACCGTGCGCACGATGACCATCTCTTCGTTGTAGGCCGGGACCAGCACCGCGACGCGCGGCATAAAGCCGGGCGACGCCTGCCGGTGCGGCCGGCGCAGACGATCGATGATGGCGAACAAACCGACAAGCAGCAGGCGCGCGCTCATCAGAACATCGCCGACGAAGAAGACCGACACGATGAAAGTGCCGATGATGGAGAGCATGGAGAAAGCGATGGAGTCGGGTACCGCGCGCATCTGCTGCCAGAAGGTGAGGCTGGGCATTACCTCGGCCGTGGTCTTGTTCATCAGCGAGGAGACGGGCACAATGGTGTAGCCGCGCGCGCGCAGTGCGTCAATGAGCACCGGTAGCGCAGCTACAGTCGCCGAGCGGTCACCGCCGCCATCGTGCAGCAAAATGATGGAGCCGCGAAACTGCGGCTTGGTCTTCATGCGGTCCAACTGCTCAAAGACCGACTGGGTGATTTCCTGCGGCGTTTTGTGCACGCGCTCGTCCCAGTCGTTGGTGTCAATCTTGTTGCCGATGATGATGTAGCCCATCTGCTGCACGTGGGTGACGGGCAGCGCCTGGTCATCGGTGTCCGGCTCTTCGTCGATGTCGTAGGGCGGGCGGAAGTAGACCGGCTGAACGCCAAGCTTGCTGGCGTAGAGACGCTCGGTCAGGTTCACCTCAAGCTCCAGCTGGCGGCGCGAGATGTCGCTGATGTCCGGATGCATGTAGGTGTGGTTGCCAATCTCGTTCCCCTCGCGCACCACGCGGCGCATCAGGCTGATGTTCTCCTGCGCCTGGTCGCCAATCATCATGAACGTGGCCTTGGCGTTTTTCTGTTTCAGGACGTCGAGAATGCGCGGGGTCCACTTGGGGTCAGGACCGTCGTCGAAAGAGAGCGCGACCTGATTGGCCTTGTAGCCGGTGTACTGCACGGTGAACGACTGCGGGTAGACGTCCAGATGTTCGTCGATGATGAGACGCTTGCGAAGGTCCGGCTCGTCGTTATCCACCTGTACGGTGCGCTTGCCGGGCTTGGGCAGGCCGGTGATGCGCAGAATATCGCCTTCGCCTTCCGAATTCACGCTGTGGCCGGGCGCAACCGGGCCCAGCGCATTCAGCGAGTCGGGACTGGTGGGCTTGTCCCACACGCTCCACAGCGAACTGTCCTCCGAGCCGAGCCGCCACAGCGCGAAGGTTTGCAGCCCCATGGCGCGCGCGGCGCGCATTTCGTTCAGCGCGGTTACGCCGTCGAGGAACCAGACCACATGGCGCTGATGCGCGTCTTCGTCGATGTACTCGAAGTGCGGATTGAGCGAGCTGTAGTCGAGGTCGAGATCGGCGTCCGCATCGGAGGCGCGCTGCCACGCATCGGAGACGGGCAGGTCCTCGGTGTCGAGCACCTCGGGCTTGGCGGCTTTGTGTCCTCGCTTCGGCGCGTCGGGAATGGAGAGCGTCCAGTCGTAGCCATAGTTGCCGAGCGCGCAAATAATCTTTTCCTTCGGCACCGCCTTGAGCGCGTTGGTCAGGTTGGCCACAAACCAGCTCTGGCTGGCGATGGGACCAGGCTCGCTCTCCACCTCGTGCTCGTCGTAGTTCATCAGAATCAGGCCGTCGGTGCTGGCGGCCATCTGCTTGAGCTGCGCGGGCGGGGTGGAGACAGCGACGTTAACGTAGAGCCGCAGATTCAGCGGTGAGAGGTCGCCGTACAGCTCATGAATGAAGGCCATGTAGGCGGGAGTAGCGCTGTCTGGCAGGCTTTCAATGTCGAGCGAGAGGCCGTGATAGGCGGAGTCCCCCTTGGCCGTTTTGAAGGCGGTGAGGAACTGCACAATCTCTTCGCACAACGCAGTACGCTGTTCCTCGCTGGCCAGCACCTGGCCAAAGTTCGCGTCCCACTTGCCGGTGGCGGAGTCGAAATTGTCCAGATGCGGGAAGACTTCAGTGTCCTCCTTGGCCTGTGCGATCACGCGCTTCACGCGGCCCAGGTCATCCGGGTCATGCACGGTTCCGCGGTCCACAATCGGGTAGGTGCGGTGCGAGTCGTTGTCGATGCCCATCAGGTGCGGCTGCGCAGTGGTCACATGCAGCCAGGCAGGGAAGAGCATGTCGATCTGGTGCACGTGCTGGCGGAACGAGGAGTAGCTGGCTTCGTCGTAGGGCACGTAGTAGGCCGCGCGCAGACCTTCGCCGGTGTTGAAGGGGATGTCGGAGGCTTTGCGCGTTGTCTTGCGCCGCGCCGGATGCAGAGGCTTGTTGGCGCGCGCGGTGTTGGAGTCGCGCACCGCCTTGTAATTGTGTTTTGGCGCCGGGGCCAGCAGCTCTGGCAGCGGCCGGGAGCGCAGCACATTGAAGATGAAGGCGGCCATCACCAGCGTGATAAGAACCGCGGTGATATCGAAGACGCGGCGTAGCCGCTTCCAGCGTTTGCGTTCGGGGTCGTAAAAGATCTGGTTTTCCGGCATTGGTTCGTTACACTTCCATGCACGCGAAAACCGGGGAGGCGGTCTACGCTATACATTAAAAATCGTATGGAAGCTGCTCGGGAGAGTCAACGTCCGCTGTTTACTCCTTCACCCGTTGGTGTTGCGGGGCGAGTGTCGGCAGTTTTCGCGCTGAGCGCGGGTCTGGCGCTGCGATTGTGGTTTTACAGCCGCATTTTTGAGGTTTCCGGCGACTCGCTGGTGTACGGCGGCATTGCGAAAAACCTGATGCAGCACGGCCGTTACGCATTGACGCTAGCCAGCGGGGCCAGCTTTCCCACATTGATTCGTCTGCCGGGCTACCCGGGCTTTCTGGTGGCGTGCTTTGGCGTCTTCGGCATGGAGAACTACGCTGCTGCTGCGTGGGTGCAAATCACGCTGGGGCTGCTGACGTGCATTCTGCTGGCTGACTTTGCGCGCAGAATTGTGCCCGCGGGCCGCTCGGCCGCTGCCGCGCAGGCCGCGCTGTGGCTGGCCGCGCTGTGCCCGTTTACGGCCGTGTATGAGGCCAATCCGCTCACCGAAGGGCCGACGCTGTTTTGCATCGCGCTGGCGCTGTGGGCCGTGGTGCGTTTGCTGGGGCGGCCAGGCTGGCGCTTTGCGATTGCGTTTACGTTTGCCGTGACGTGGGCCGCGCTGCTGCGTCCCGATGGCGCGCTGGTGGGGCTGGTGCTGGCGCCGGCGCTGTGGATTGGCCTGCGGCGGCAAGGGGCCTGGAATGCGCGCACGCGTCGCATGGCGCTGGCATGCGTCGCGCTGGCGCTGCTGCCATTCGTGCTGTGGACGGTGCGCAATGCGCGTGTCTTTCACGTTTTCCAGCCGCTGGCGCCGGAGTCGGCTACTGACCCGGGCGATCCGGTGTATCCCGGCTGGGAGGGCTGGGTGAAGACCTGGAGCCTGGATTTCGCGACGACCTACACCGTGTACTGGAATGTGCCCGACGACGAGCTCAGCATCGATGCGTTGCCGGAACGAGCCTTCGATTCGGCAGAGCAGCGCGCGCGCACAGCCGCGCTGATTGGGGAGTACAACGGCAATGGCTACAAGCTGACGCCGGAACTTGACGCGGGCTTTGCCGCGCTGGCGCACGAACGGCGTGCCGCGCATCGAATGCGCTCGTATGTGGCGTTGCCGTTGGGCCGCGTGGCCGATATGTGGCTGCGGCCGCGCGTCGAAAATTTGCCCATCGA
>DASVLI010000060.1:0-9969 GCA_036384955.1 Occallatibacter sp. | reverse complement strand
TGCTTTTCGCCGCGGGCTTCTCCACGCTCTACTGGGCGGAGTCGCATGCTCATCCGTTGATCCACGGCGCGCAGCAGACGGCGACCGTCGGCGCACCGGGCGGCAACATGGAAGGCAAGGAAGTGCGCAATGGAATCACGGAAACCGCGCTCTTCGCCACAGTGACCACCGATGCAAGCTGCGGCGCGGTCAACGGCATGCATGACAGCTTTACTCCGCTGGGCGGACTGGTGCCACTGACCAACATCATGCTGGGCGAGGTGATTTTCGGCGGCGTGGGCGCGGGACTCTACGGCATTCTCATCTTCGTTGTGCAGGCGGTCTTCATCGCGGGCCTCATGGTGGGCCGCACACCGGAGTATCTAGGCAAGAAGATTGAAGCCTACGACGTGAAGATGTCGATGCTGTACGTACTCATCTTCCCTCTGATTATTCTTTCGCTCACCGCGGTCTTCGTCATTCTGCCTGACATTGGGCTGGCAACCACCAACAACGGCGGCCCGCACGGATTGAGCGAGGTGCTTTATGCCTTCACATCGGGCGCGGGCAACAACGGTTCTGCGTTTGCGGGCCTGGGCACAACGTGGTGGTACAACGTCGCGATGGGCTGGGATATGCTCATCGGCCGCTTCCTGATGATCATTCCCGTGCTGGCGCTGGCCGGCAATCTGGCTGCGAAGAAATCGGTGCCACCCTCGCCGGGCACATTCCCCGTCAACACTCCGCTGTTCACGGTGCTGCTGGTGGGCGTGGTGCTGATTCTGGGCGCGCTCACCTTCTTCCCCGCGCTTAGCCTGGGGCCCATCCTCGAGCACCTGCTGCTGAAGTCAGGTCAATTGTTCTAGCCACGGTTGCACGAACCAAGAGAGAAGAACATGGCAGAGAAAACAAGTTTGTGGAATACCGCGATTATGGCCCAGGCATCGGTGGATGCCGTGCGCAAGCTGGACCCGCGCATCATGGTCAAGAACCCGGTGATGTTCGTGGTGGAGATTGGCAGCCTGCTGACCTCGGCGCTGCTGCTGGACAATGCCATTCACGGGCGCCCCGGCTTCGGCTTCAACCTGCAGATCACTCTGTGGCTGTGGTTCACGGTGCTGTTTGCAAACTTTGCTGAAGCCATGGCCGAAGGCCGTGGTAAGGCGCAGGCCGACACGCTGCGCAAAGCCAAGGGCGAGACCGTGGCCCAGCGCTACATGGCCGACGGCAGCTTTGAGGAGATTGCAAGCGGGCAGTTGCGCGCGGGCGACGTCATCTATATTGCTGCCGGACACTACATTGCCGGCGACGGCGAAGTGATTGAAGGTGTGGCCTCGGTGGACGAGTCGGCGATTACGGGCGAATCGGCGCCGGTGATTCGCGAGGCGGGCGGCGACCGCTCGGCCGTAACCGGCGGCACCAAGGTGCTGAGTGACTGGATCAAGGTGAAAATTACCTCGAACCCCGGCGAGACATTCCTCGACCGCATGATTGCGCTGGTGGAAGGCGCCTCGCGGCAGAAGACGCCGAACGAGATTGCGCTGAGCATTCTGCTGTCTGGCCTGACAATTGTCTTTCTGCTGGCGGTGGTCACGTTGCAACCCTTCGCCATCTACTCGCACGCGCCGCAAACCGTGTTTGTGCTGGTCTCGCTGCTGGTATGCCTCATTCCCACCACCATCGGCGGTCTGCTTTCGGCCATCGGCATCGCCGGCATGGACCGTCTCGTCCAGTACAACGTGCTGGCCATGAGCGGACGCGCGGTCGAAGCCGCCGGCGACGTGAATACCCTGCTGCTGGACAAGACCGGTACCATCACCTTGGGCAATCGCCAGGCCACGGAGTTCATTCCCGCGCCTGACATCTCGGACGATCACCTGGCCGACGCGGCGCAGCTGGCGTCGCTTTCCGATGAAACGCCCGAAGGCCGCTCGATTGTGGTGCTGGCCAAGGAGAAGTACAACCTGCGCGGACGCCATCTGGAAGGCGCGCATGTGGAGTTTGTTCCCTTCACCGCGCAAACGCGCATGAGCGGAGTGAACTTGCCGGGCGTGCGCATTCGCAAGGGCTCGGTGGATGCGATTGCACGCTTCCTTGAAGAGCAAGGGACGCAACTGCCGAAGAAGGTACGCGACGCGGTGGAAGATGTAGCGCGGCTGGGCGGTACGCCGCTGGTGGTGGCGGAGAACTCGACCGCATTGGGCGTGATTTACCTGAAGGACATCGTCAAGGGCGGTCTGAAGGAGCGCCTGGCGCGGCTGCGCGCCATGGGCATTCGCACCATCATGATTACCGGCGACAACCCGCTGACCGCGGCGGTGATTGCGCGCGAAGCTGGAGTGGACGACTTTCTGGCCGAGGCCAAGCCCAAGGACAAGATGGACCTGATCAAGCGTGAGCAGGGCAAGGGCAAACTGGTAGCCATGACCGGCGACGGCACCAACGATGCCCCCGCACTGGCGCAGGCCGATGTGGGCGTGGCCATGAACTCGGGCACGCAGGCAGCCAAGGAGGCCGGCAACATGGTCGACCTCGACTCCAACCCGACCAAGCTGATTGAGATTGTGGAGATTGGCAAGCAGCTCCTGATGACGCGCGGCGCGCTGACCACGTTTTCGATTGCCAACGACGTAGCCAAATACTTCGCCATCATTCCGGCGATGTTTGCCGCGGCCTTCCCGGTGCTGAACGCGCTGAACGTGATGCACCTGGCCACGCCGCAATCGGCGATTCTGTCGGCGGTGATCTTCAACGCGGTTGTGATTGTCGCGCTGATTCCGCTGGCGCTGAAGGGCGTGACGTACAAGCCCAAGGCGGCCGAGGCGCTGCTGCGGCAAAACCTGTTGCTTTACGGCGTGGGCGGCGTCATCATCCCCTTCATCGGCATCAAGGCCATTGATCTTGTGCTCGTAGCCATGCACCTGGCGTAACACGGAGAACCAATATGCACACGACAGCGACATTGCAGACAACGGAACATGCAGCAGCCACGCAGGAGACGCAACACTCGGTGTGGGGCACGTCCATCCGCTTCACAATACTGACAACGATTCTGGTGGGGCTGCTGTATCCACTTTTCATCACCGGCATTGCGCAGGTGGTGTTTCCGCACCAGGCCAACGGCAGTTTGATTCTGAAGGACGGTCATGTGATTGGCTCCCAGCTGCTGGCGCAGAGTTTTACCGCGGACAAGTATTTTCATCCGCGGCCATCTGCAGCCGGCGCCGGCTACGACGCGACTTCGTCGGGCGGCTCGAACCTGGCGCAGTCCAACGCCAAGCTCGTCCAGCGCATTCAGGGCGACATCGACAAGCTGCAGGCCGCGAATCCTGGCAAGCCGGTGCCCATTGATCTGGTGACGACGTCCGGCTCGGGTCTTGACCCCGACATAACGCCCGATGCGGCCTACTACCAGGCTGCGCGTGTTGCCAAGGCGCGCGGACTCAGCGAGCAACAGGTTCGCGCGCTTGTCGTTGCGCACATCACCGGCCGCACCTTCGGCCTGCTAGGCGAGCCGCGTGTGAACGTGCTGCTGCTGAACCTGGACCTGGACAAGGTGAGTGGCAAATAACGCTGTGGAACGGCCCTGAAAAGCCGTTCCCTTTCAACAAGCTTGCCGGACTGGGTCGGTCCATAATGCAATAGACAACTCGTGTCTCTATCGAATAGCATACGTGCGTACCGGAGCTGTACTTGCCGGCGCTGCGGCAAACTTTGCAAGCCATGCGCACTTCGCTATTCATCACGTGTTACAACGACACGCTCTTCCCTGAGACCGGCCGCGCCGTGGTGCGCCTGTTGGACCGCCTCGGCGTCGAACTCGACTTCCATCCTGCGCAAACCTGCTGCGGACAGATGCACGCCAACACCGGCTTCCGCGCCGAGGCTTACAGCCAGGCCAAGCGCTTTGTGCGCCTCTACGCCGACGCAGAATCGGTGGTGATTCCCTCCTCTTCCTGCGTGGCCATGATTCGCGACCAGTACCCTGGGCTGTTTGAAGAGCTGGGCAATGAGCAGTTGCGCGCCGAGTTCAAGGCCCTGCTGCCGCGCGTCTTCGAGCTGAGCGAATTTCTTGTCGACAAACTGGGCGTGGACGACGTGGGCGCGTACTTTCCACATCGCGTGACCTACCACGCAAGCTGCCACGGCCTGCGCGGGCTGCACCTGGGTGAACGGCCTATGCGCCTGCTGGCCAATGTGCGCGGACTGCAACTGGTGCCGCTGGATAACATCGACCGCTGCTGCGGCTTTGGCGGAACCTTCTCGGTGAAGAACGCCGGAGTCTCCTCGGCGATGCTTTCCGGCAAGCTGCACGATGTGCTCTCCACGCGCGCCGAGTACTGCACCTCTCTGGATAACAGTTGCCTGATGCACATGGGCGGGGCGTTGCACCGGCAGTTTGCGGGCACGCGCACCATTCACATGGCTCAGATACTTGCCGCGACGGAGAACGAGCCCGCTGAGGTGACGGCATGAGTCACGTGACGCTCGATCCGCGACAGGCGCTTCCATTTCCGCAAGCGGCGCTGCATGTGCTGCGCGATACGCAATTGCGCAAGAATGTCGCCCAAGCAACGGACATTATCCAGTCCAAGCGGGCCAAGCTCGTCGCAGAAAAAAACGACTGGCAGCAGTTGCGCACCTCGGCCGCGGCCATTCGCGACCACGTGCTGGCCAATCTCGGCAGCTATCTCGACCAGTTTGAGGCGCGCTGTACGGCAGCTGGCGGCACGGTGCACTGGGCCGCCGATGCGGATGAGGCGCGGCGCATCATTCTCGATATTCTGCGCGAGGAGCAAGCCAGCGAAGTCATCAAGATCAAAACCATGACTTCGTCGGAGATCGACCTGAACCCCGCGCTTGAAGCGGCGCAAATCCAGCCGATTGAAACCGACCTTGCCGAGCTGATTCTGCAACTGGGGCAGGAGGAGCCTTCGCACCTGGTGGTGCCGGCGCTGCACATCAACCGCAGCCAGGTACGCGAAATCTTTGCGCGCGCGATGAATTTGCCTAACCTCTCCGACGATCCGCCGGAGTTGACTGCCGCGGCGCGCAGCTATCTGCGTAAGAAGTTTCTCACCGTGCCGGTGGCGATTTGCGGCGCCAACTTTATGGTGGCCGAGACCGGCGCGGTATCGATTGTCGAGTCGGAAGGCAACGGCCGCATGTGTCTGACGCTGCCGAAGACGCTAATAGCGCTGGCGGGAATCGAAAAGCTGGTGCCGCGCTTCCAGGATCTGGAAGTAATGCTGCAGCTCCTGGCGCGTTCCGCAACCGGCGAGCGCATGAGCCCGTATACATCGCTGTGGGCAGGCGTAACGCCCAACGATGGTCCGCAGCGCTTCCACGTGGTGCTGCTGGACAACGGGCGCACCGACATTCTTGCCAAAAAAGTGGAGCGGCAGACGCTGCGCTGCATTCGCTGTGCCGCCTGCCAAAACAGCTGCCCGGTTTATCGCCAGACAGGCGGACACGCGTACGGTTCGGTGTATGGCGGGCCGATTGGGGCCATCCTTACGCCGCAGTTGATGCATTTGGAGCACGCGCAAACGCTGCCCTACGCTTCGTCGTTGTGCGGAGCCTGCTATGAAGTTTGCCCGGTCAAAATCAACATCCCTGAAGTGCTGATTGAGCTGCGCGCGCAGGTGGTGGACCGGGAACGAAAGACAACGGCGCGCGTTCTGGATCCGATGTACCTTGCCATGCGCGTGGCGAACTTTGCTTTCGCCGGGCCAACGCGCTTCCGCATGGGCCAGCGGCTGCTGCGCATGGCATTGTGGCCGCTGACCAGCCGCGACAAGTGGATCCACTGGATGCCAAGCCTCGGCAGCCGCTGGACAATGACACGCGACCTGCGCATTCCTCCGAAGCAGAGTTTCCGCAAGTGGTGGGAGAGCGAACGGAGGCCGGTGCGATGAACGCGACAACTTCATCCCGCGAGCGCATTCTGGGCCGCATTCGCAAAGCCACGGCCGGCGGCAACCCGGCAGCCTATGAGAGCATTCCTCGGCTCTACGACCGGCACGGAAAAATGCAGCTTGAGCAGCGCATTGCGCTGATGGCTGAGCGCCTGGTTGAGTACGGCGCCGAAGTTGTCGAGTGCGACCCTGCAGATTTGATTGCGACCATCGCTGCGCGTCTTGAATCGAGCGGCAGGCACGTGATTGCAGCACCTGAAGGCCTGCCCGCGGAGTGGCTGATTTCCGGCTACAGCTGGCGCGTCGATCACGGCCTTTCCTACGCGGAGATTGAGGGCGCGGAGGGCGTGGTCACCGCAGCCTCGGCTGCCATTGCCGACTCCGGCACCATTGTGCTGCACCACGGACCGGCGGAAGGACGCCGCGTGCTGTCGCTGTTGCCCGATTGCCACCTCTGCATTCTGCGCACCAGCCAGATTGTGGAAACGCTGCCGGAGTACTTCGACCTGTTTCCTACGCCGCCCACGCTGGCCACCTACATCTCCGGCCCCAGCGCCACGGCCGACATTGAAATGACGCGTATCAAAGGCGTCCACGGACCGCGCCACCTGAACGTGATTCTGGTGCGCGACACAACTTCCACATCCGGCAAGCTGGTCTCGATGCAGGCCGCCGGACAAGCAGGTACACCATGAATCAATTGCCGTCTACCCTCTACGACAGCGCCGCGAAGATTCTCGACAACTTCAAGATCGAGATTCCCTCATGGGGCTTTGCCAACACCGGCACGCGCTTCGGCAAGTTTATGCAGGCCGCTGCCGCCTCCACGCTTGAAGAAAAATTCAGCGACGCTGCTGAAGTGCTGCGCTTGACCGGAGCAACGCCCACATTGGCGCTGCATGTGCTTTGGGATTTGCCTGATGGCGAGACCGACGTCACCGAAGTGCAGCGGCTTGAAAAGCGTTTCGGCGTGCGCGCCGGCTCCATCAATCCCAATCTCTTTCAGGACCAGGAGTACAAGTACGGCTCTCTCTGCAATCCGTCCGAGGAGATTCGCGCCAAGGCTCTCGCGCACGTTCTCGACTCGATTGAGATTGCAACGGCCCTCGGCACGCGCGACATTTCCCTGTGGATGCCCGACGGCTCCAACTATCCCGGCACGCAGAGCATGCGCAAGCGCATTGGCTGGCTGAGCGAGGCACTGCGCACCGTGCACAGCCATCTCAAGCCCGGCCAGCGGCTGCTCATCGAGTACAAGCCGTTCGAGCCCGCTTTTTACCACACCGATATTGCCGACTGGGGCATGTCGTCCACCCTGGCGCGCGAGGCCGGCCCGCAGGCCTTTGTGCTGGTCGACACCGGCCACCACTACGCTTCACAGAACATCGAACAGATTGTAGCCTGGCTGCTGCACACCCAGCGGCTGGGCGGATTCCACTTCAACGACCGCCGCTATGCCGACGACGATCTGACTCTGGGCTCCATTGATCCTTATCAGGTCTTCCGCATCTTTCATGAGCTGCACGCGGCGGCCACTGATGGGCTGCGGCACGATGTGGCTTTCATGATTGACCAGAGCCACAACCTGAAAGGCAAAATCGAGGCGGCGGTGCAAACCGTCGTCACCGCTCAGGAGCTTTGGCTGAAGGCCGGCCTGGTGGACCGCGAGCAATTGGCCGCGTTACAAACCAAGTGCGACCTGGTCGCGGCCGAGGAACTATTCCGCGGCGCCTTCTGGCAGGATGTGCGTCCGTTGGCGGCGGCATGGCGCGAAACGCGCGGCCTGCACCCCGACCCGCTGAAGGCATTACGCGAAGGTGGCTACGTGGAGCGCGCGGCAGGCGAGCGTGCCGGACGTCACAGTACTGTCGGCAGCTACGCCTGACACTGTATGCTTGTTCGCAGCATTTCTGTATTGAATTCGATGGTACGGAGTTAGCCCGCGTGCCTAAAGCAAAGATCAAGCGGCTTTATCTGATTCCTATTCTCTCCAAAGCACTCGATGTTATCGAGCTACTGGAGCAGACCAATGCGCCGGTCACTCTGGAAGATGTCTTCCAAAAGACAAAGATTTCCAAGACCAGCGTCTATCGCATTTTGAAAACCCTGGTGCACCGCGGCTACGTGGCGCAATCGCAGAGCGGGCAGTACCGGCTGGTCTCGCGCCCGCGGCGGCTGCGTTTTGGCCTGGCCGCGCAGTCCGGAGAAATGCCCTTCTCCATCGCCGTTGTGAATAGCGTGACCGCCGCGGCGGCCGCATCCGGCGTTGAACTGGTGGTGCTCGACAACAAGCAGGACCCCGACGTCGCCATCCAGAACGCGCGTGAATTTGTCAGCAAGCGCGTGGACCTTGTGCTTGAGTTCCAGGTGGAGGAGCACGTGGCGCCGCACGTGGCGCATATCTTCACCAAAGCGGATATTCCCCTGGTGGCCGTGGATGTGCCGCACCCCAACGCCACTTATTTTGGGGTGGACAACTTTGAGGTTGGCTTTGCCGCCGGCGATCTGTTGGGCCAGTTTGCGCTGCGCAAGTGGAAGGGCAAAGTGGACCGCGTGCTCGGCGTGGGCTTTAGCGAGGCCGGCAGCTTTGTGCAAAGCCGCATCTCCGGCGCGTTTGAAGGCATTCGCGAAAAACTGAAGGATTTGCCTGACGACATTTTCGTCAAACTTGAAGGGCGCGGCATGCGCGAGCAAAGCCGCAAGGCCGTTGCGGCGTTTCTCAAGCAGAGCAAGCCGGGCGAGCGCATCTTGGTGGCAACCGCAACCGACTCCAGCGCGCTGGGCGTGTTGGACGCAGCGCGCGAATCTGGCCGCGAAGCCGATTTCGCCATCGTCGGCCAGGATTGCATTCCCGAGGTTCTGGACGAAATGCGGACCGGAAAAAGCTCCATCGTGGGCTCGGTTTCGCACGAAGTAGAAAGCTACGGTCCCAAGCTGGTGCAGCTTGGTATCGCACTACTGCGCGGCAACACCGTGCCGCCTTATAACTACGTGCGCCACCGCGTGGTTACACCCGACAACCTGAACACGGCAGGCCACGAACCAACCGAAGCTTAGCCCTTCCGCCGCACGCCCGATTGCGCGGGGAATTCTACTTTGCGCCGGCGCAATAATTCCGTATTTGCAACTTTTCTCCTATTGATTGACATGCTACCCTGTTTCTGGCATTTTCTCTTTCACCAAGGCGGTGTCTATGTCCCAGGCCTCAATCGCTTCCCCCACGCTGCAATTCCTTGAAGATCGCTGGGATGCCAGCGTTGCCGAAACCCTGAGCGAAGCCGAGCAGTTGCGCTATCGCTCCAATCTGCTGGGCTCGGACCTGCGCATTACCAACTTTGCCGGCGGCAACACCAGCTCCAAAATCATGGAAACCGATCCTCTCACCGGCAAGCCTGTCGAGGTGATGTGGGTGAAGGGCTCCGGCGGCGACCTGGGCAGCATGAAGATTACCGGCCTCGCATCTCTCTACATGGAAAAGCTGCTGGCGCTGGAGACGAGCTACAAGGGCATCGACCACGAAGACGACATGGTCGCCATGTATCCGCTGTGCACCTTCCGCAATAATCCTGTAGCAGCATCCATTGACACGCCGCTGCACGGTTTTCTTCCCTATCCGCACATCGACCATCTCCACCCGGACTGGGGCATCGCGCTCGCCGCATCCGCCAACGGCAAAACCAAGATGGACGAGTTCAACCGCATCTTCGCGCACAAGCTGGTGTGGGTGCCCTGGCTGCGCCCAGGCTTTGAGCTGGGCCTGCGCCTGCGCAAAGCGGTTGAAGAAAATCCCGACTGCGACGGCATCGTGCTCGGCGGCCATGGCCTCTTCACCTGGGGCCAGACGCAACGCGAGTGCTACGTCAACACCATCACCGTCGTTGACCAGATTGGTCAGTTCATCGCGCGCCACGGAGAAGCCAAGGGCCCTGCGCGCTTTGGCGGCCTGGCTGTGCCTGCGCGCGAAAGCCGCCGCGATTTGGCCACCAGGATTGCGCCCTTTCTGCGTGGACGCGTGAGCACGCAGAACCGCTGGATCGCCAGCTTCACCGACGCTCCCGACGTACTGCAATTC
>DASVLI010000059.1:0-30101 GCA_036384955.1 Occallatibacter sp. | reverse complement strand
CGCGCTCAACGCCGGATACACCGACCTCGGCCTCTGGAACATCTACCAGAATCCCGATGTGCCCGGGCCGCAAACCGTGCTCAACTCCATCGTCTGCGCCACCGGCCGCGACTGCTCGGTCGACGCGGGCCTGGCCAACACTATCGCCCAGTTCAAAACCCCCACTCTGCGCGACCTCGAGGACTCGGCGCCCTACTTCCACAACGGCAGCCGCGCCACCTTTGAGGCGGTGATTCGCTTCTACGTGCAGAGCTCGCAGTTGGCGCATGCGGGCGTGCTGCGCAACGCTCCGGCCGAATTCACCAACATGCACCTCACCGAGGACGATGTGGCCGCACTCGCCGCTTTCCTCAAATCGATTACCGAGGACTACGACGACGCATAGCGCGTCCGCGCACCATCCAACTTTGCGCCGCGCGGGCCAGCACCATCGGCCCGCGCATCTTTTTGCCCGCGTGGTAGACTCTGACCACTCATGCACACCTCACGTTTTTCCCGCCGTGCGTTTCTCTCCGGCAGCAGCGCAACCGTCGCCGCCACTGCTGGCGCCTCGCTCCTCTGGTCCTCGCCACTCCTCGCCGAAGTGCCCATGCCCGCCGCGCACAACGCGCTGGAGACCGCGCTGGACGCATCCATCGCGCCCTACATGAAGGCCATGAATGCACCCGGCCTCACCCTCGGCCTCGCGGATGCAACGGCAACGCTCCGCACCGCGGCCTACGGCTACTCCAACCTCGACCTGCGCGCGCCCGTCACCACCGACCTGCTCTTCCAGATTGGCTCCATCACCAAATCATTCGTCGCTCTGGTGCTGCTGCAACTGCGCGACGAAGGCAAGCTCGATGTGCAAAAGCCCATCCTCGACTATCTGCCGGAACTGCCCATCGCCTGCCCCTTCGGCGTCATCACCGTGCATCATCTGCTCACGCACTCCTCCGGCCTGCCCGACAATCTAACCCTCTTCTCCAGCGACCCGAATGCGCGCCTCATTCAGGGCTTCGCGCCCGGTGAGCACTTCCACTACTGCAATGCCGCCTTCGACATCCTCGGCCTGCTCGCCGTCAGCCTCGATGGCCGCCCGTGGCGCGAGTGCGTTGCCGCGCGCATCCTTTCGCCGCTCGGCATGAACGCCACCACCGGCGTCCTCTCCACCGCCAACCGCGCGCGCTCCGCCGTCGGCTACGCACCGTTCTGGGATGACCAGGTCTATCCGCGCCAAGGCCGCCTCGCACCCGCGCCAAATCTCGTCATGGACGACACCGCCGGCTGCATCGCCTCCACGCCCGGCGACATGGCGCTCTACCTCCGCATGCTGCTCAACCGCGGCGCGGGCCCCAAAGGCCGCATCGTCTCCGAGGAAAGCTTCAAGCTCTTCTCCACCCCGCACATCAAGGCCGAGGAGTTCAGCCCCACCGCCAGCTACGGCTACGGTGTCGCCGTCGACACTCTCGATGGCCACAAAATCCTGCGCCACACCGGCGGCATGGCGGCCTTCGCCTCTTCCATGCATGTCGATCTTGACGGCGGCGTCGCCGCCTTCGCATCCATCAACGCCATGCAAGGCTACCGTCCCACTGCTGTCACTGAGTACGCGATTCAGCTATTGCGTGCGCAGCGCGAGAACAAGCCGCTGCCCAATGCCCCCGCGCTCGCCGATCCATTGGACGCGGAAAACGCCGCGGACTACGCCGGCACGTTCACCGCGGCCGACGGCAGCTCGCTCACCTTCAGGGCCGAAGGCAAGCGTCTCTCCCTCATCAACAACGGCAAATCCATCGCACTGCAGCACGCCGGCGGCGACACCTTCCTCTCCACAGAAGAGGGCGTCTTCACCTCCGCGGCCTTCGATTTCGGCCGCAAAGACGCAGCCCCCGGCAGCGACGACAAAGCCCCCAAGCCGCCCGTCGTCGAAGTCTTCTTCGGCGACAAATGGTTTGTCAACGCAAGCTACGCAGGCCCGCGCAGCTTCTCCACTCCGCCCGAGTGGGCCGCCTACATAGGCCGCTATCGCAGTGACAGCGCCTGGGGCGGCGACATCCGCGTCTACCTGCGCAAGGGTCAGCTCACCCTCGATGGCGGACCATTGAGCCCGCTGGGTGGAGCGCTCTTCCGCGCCGGAGAAGAACCCTGGTCGCCACTCACCGCCGAGTTCCTGCACATCTTCGCCGGAAAGGCGCGCCTCCTGCGCGTCGCAGGCTCCGATCTGGCACGCATCGAAGTCGACTGACCGCGGCTTCACGGCAAAACAAGAGGGCGGACCGCATCAGCGATCCGCCCTCTTGCTCTTCATTCTTCTCACTGGGAATTGGGTGCCCTGGGTCTCGCTTCTGAGACCCGGGCAAAGCACCGCAGGTGCCTCAGGCGTAAATGCCGCGCTGCTTGATGGTGAACGACACCCGATCGATGGCCAGCATATACGCCGCGATGCGGTTGTTCACGTTGTGAGCCTCGGCATAGCGCACCACATCGTCAAAGCTGTCGCGCAGAATCGTCTCCAGTTGCTCGTTCACAACCGCTTCCTTCCAGAAGTAGCCCTGCCGGTCCTGCACCCACTCAAAGTAGCTCGCCGTCACGCCGCCCGCATTGGCCAGAATGTCCGGCACCACAAAAATACGCTTCTCTGTCAGGATTTCGTCGGCCACCGCGGTCGTCGGTCCGTTGGCGCCTTCCACCACAATGCGCGCCTTCAGCCGGTCGGCATTGCGGCTGGTAATCACGTTCTCCATCGCCGCCGGAATCAGAATCTCGCACTCGGACTCGAACAGCTCCTCGCTCGGCATCGCCTCGGCGCCGCGGAAACCCAGCGTCGTATTGTTGCGATACTTGTACTCCAGCAGCTGGTGAATATCGAGGCCGTTGGCGTTGTAGAGGCCCCCGTCCTTCTCCGCAATGCCCACAATCTTGTAGCCGCTCTCGTGCATCAGCCGCGCCGTATGCGATCCCACATTGCCGAATCCCTGCACCACCACGCGGCAGCCCTCGCGCGACAGGCTCAGATGGCGCAGGCTCTCGTCGCACGCCACGCGCACGCCGCGCCCCGTCGCCTCCAGCCGTCCGCGCGAGCCGCCGATGTTGATCGGCTTGCCCGTCACCACGCTGGTCACCGTGCGGCCCACATGCATGGAGTAGGTGTCCATGATCCAGGCCATTGTCTGCTCGTTGGTGTTCATGTCCGGCGCCGGCACGTCCTTCTCCGGTCCGATGAAATCGATAATCTCCGAGGTGTAGCGGCGCGTGATGCGCTCCAGCTCGCCCTGGCTCAGCTTCTTCGGATCGCAAATCACTCCGCCCTTGGCGCCGCCAAAGGGAATGTTCACCACCGCGCACTTCCACGTCATCCAGCTGGCCAGCGCGCGCACTTCGTCCAGAGTCACGTCGGGTGTGTAGCGAATGCCGCCCTTGGCCGGACCACGGGCGATGTTGTGCTGCACACGAAAGCCGGTGAAAATCTCAATGTGGCCGTTGTCCATGGTCACTGGAAAGTGCACAATCAATTCGCGTGCAGGCGTGCGCAGCAGCTTCCACAATCCTTCATCCAAATTCAGTTTGCGGGCTGCAAAATCAAACCGTGCGCTTTGCGCTTCCCAGGGGTTAATCTCCTGGTCCAGCGACACGGAGGGAATGGCTGTTGGCATGTTGTTCTCCAAATCCTTGGCTGCGCACGCAGGGGGCAGCTTCTGCTTTCATCATCGGCGGGCTGTGACCAAACCGCAACCATCACATGTCCAACCTGCCCCGCCTGCGCGGGGAAATGCGTTCCGGGCTGCAAAAAACCGCAATTCGCCCAAACCCAAGTGAGTCTAGGCCTCGCCCTGCCCCCCGTCAAGCCTCGGCCGGCTCCCCACGTCCCTCTCTGGTACCTGCCTGGGAAACCGCCAGGACGAGGCCATTTCCGGCTTTTTTGCGTATTGTGAAATAGCTGCGATGCCCTTCGACGACAAGTTATAAGGCAGTTACTGGATGAGTAGCCTCACTTGCCGCACGGGTATCCCACGGTCATCTTTGGGTTAGACTCGATTCAGCCGGAATGGGATATTTCCACTCATCCCCGGCAATTGATTGTTTGTCCAGTCCGCTGTACGTCTCCGGAATCGTGCCCGCGAAAGCTGGTTGATCATGGCGAAGGCCGAAAAGATCCTTGTCATTGACGATGACCCAACCGTGTGCGAAGTCATCTCCGGCCTTGCCCGCGCCATGGGGATCGATTGCACTGCGGCCAAAGACCCGGCAACTTTTCCCGATCTGCTCACCCGAGACACCTCCCTCATCGTTCTCGACCTGATGATGCCCGGCATGGACGGCATCGAAATCCTGCGCATGCTCGGCGAACACCGCTCCACCGCGCGCATCCTGCTGCTCAGCGGCATGGACCAGCGCGTTCTGGAGACCGCGGAAAAAATGGCGCAGAGCCTCGGCCTATGGGTGGTCGGCCGCCTGCAAAAACCTTGCCCGCTGCCGGTGCTCAAAGAAGCCTTTGAAACCCTGGGCGCCATCGGCACGCCGGAGTCCGAGGACGATCCGCCGGAGTGGGCCCTGAACGACGACCAGTTGCGCGATGCCTTTGCCAAAGGCCAGATCGTCAACTTCTACCAGCCGCAAATCAGCATTGCCACCGGCAAGGCCACCGGAGTCGAAGCGCTCGCCCGATGGATTCATCCCGAGCGAGGCATCGTCTCCCCAGAGCACTTCATTCCACGCCTGGAAGAGCTGGACCTGATGGACAGCCTGTGCTGGAACGCCATTCAACACGCACTGCAGGACGCGGGCCAGCTCTGCAAAGTCGCGGGGCTGCGCATCGCGTTCAATGCAACCATGAGTTCCCTGCATCACCTCGATTTTCCCGACCGCCTGAACGGCCTGGTGCAGAGCTTTGGAATTTCGGCCAGCGATATTGTCATTGAAGTCACCGAGTCGGGCCTGGCCAACGACTCCCACACGCTCGACGTGCTCACCCGCCTGCGCATGAAAGGCTTCCAGCTTTCCATCGACGACTTCGGCGCCGGCTACGCCATGATGCGCCAGGTCCAGAACGTGCCGGCCACCGAGCTCAAAATCGACCGCGGCATCGTCGAAACCATGCACGTCAACCTCAGCGACCGCGTCATGGTCGACAAGATTATCGAGATGGGCCACGAACTGGGCATGAACGTGGTGGCCGAGGGAGTGGCCACCCTGCAGCAGCTTGAGCTGCTGCGCCACGGCGGCTGCGACCAGGCCCAGGGCTTCCTCTACTCGCGCCCCCTGCCAGTGGCCGAACTGGCCCTCTGGCTGGACGCCCACGCCCGCCAGAACGGCAGCAAAATCGCCTGAAGCTTTCCCCCCGCAAGTTCAATCCACCACGACCATGGATGCCCCATCCTTGCGCAGCAAGGGTGGGAACCACAACTCTCCTGCGAGCGGATAGCGAGGGTCAGCGGCATGGAATGCTGGATGCCCCTTCCTTGCGCAGCAAGGGTGGGAACCACAACTCCCCTGCGAGCGGATAGCCAGGGTCAGCGGCATGGAATGCTGGATGCCCCTTCCTTGCGCAGCAAGGGTGGGATAGCACAAATATCAGACGAGCCGCACGCACTGCCTCCCGGAGGGAGGCAACGAAAATAGCCCAGGGCGCAAGCCCTGGGTAAAATCCCCCCCAACCACCCGCAGCCCCGGAGGGGCGGCACGACACAAAACCAACGCCGTCCACCCCAAACCTCAACCAACCCATCACGCTTTGCACCTTATTTCCCTGCAAAGCGCACAATCAGTCCATGCACGAACCCCTGCTGAGGGTTCACCTGTTCACCTGCCCACCTGTTCACCTGCCCACCTGTCCACCTGTCCACTTGTTCACTCACTTCTTCGGCCAAAGCCGGATCTCCAGCGTCAGCTCTTCGCCCGGCTTCAGCACAATCGCATCCTTCAGCTCGCCGCGCCCCAGCGCGTAGTGCCAGCTCTCGTAGCCGTCGGCTGAAACCACCATCGTCAACGGCGCGTCGGCCGGCGTAAAAAACCGGAAGCTTGCATCCGCCCGCACTCCGCCGCTCCAGAAATTCGCGGCCTCATGCACCCAGCGAAACTCGACGTTCGCGGCCAGCGGCTTGCCGGTCACCGCGTCCTTCACCGTGCCCAGCACCACCCCGGCGCGCCTGCCCAGATGCATCGTCACCGTCTCGCTCGGATGCGACGCCGAAATCTCCGCCACCGGCAGCGGCTCCGCGCCTGCCCCGCGGTAGAACGGATACGGCTTCGGATACCCGTCCTGCTCCTTCGACGCCAGAAGAGCGTATTGGCCAGCCTGCCGCAGCGCAATCGTGCATACGCCGCGCTCGTCGGTGCGGCACTGCGCCACCGGGCTGGCAAGCGCAACGCCCTGCGGCAACGCCTCCACCAGCGCCTCCGGTACAGGCAGCTCGTTGGCGTCCAGCACCGTGGCCTGCACGCTGCCGTGCAGCACCGCCGGCGTCTGCGCAAACGCCGCCACCGCGCCGCATACCAACACCAGTTGCATCCAGCTTCCGCGCATCGTCGCCGCTCCTGCTCACCAGACGGCCAGCGCCTGCCGCGCGCTCGCCCACCGCCTGCCATTACACTGTCTCATGTGAAAGCCGACGCGCAATCCAGCCAGCCCAGCCGCAAAGAGTTCCTCGCTTTGGCGAAGGACCACACCCTCGTTCCGGTCTACCGCACGCTCACGGCCGACCTTGAAACCCCGGTTTCGGCCTTTCTGCGCGCGGCCTGGCGAGAGCGCGAGTGCTTCCTGCTGGAGTCGGTCGAAAACGGCGAGCAGGTCGGCCGCTACACCTTCATCGGCATTCATCCCTACAAGCGCATCGTCGCCCGCGGCCGCAACCTCACCATCACCGAGGGCAAGCGCACCACGCATCTTGAAGGCGACGCCTTCACAACGCTCCGCGATGCACTCAGCGGCCACAAACCTGCGCGCATCGCAGGCCTTCCACCCTTCAGCGCGGGCGCGGTCGGCTTTTTCGCCTATGACGCAGTGCGCCTCATTGAGCGGCTGCCCAGCAAAGCCAAGGACGAGCTCGGTGTCCCCGATGCCTGCCTGCTCTTCTTCGACGAGGTGCTGGCCTTCGACCACGTCCGCAAGCAGATCTGGATGATTGTCACCGCCGACGTAACGCTGGAAGAGCCGGAGAGCGCCTACCGCTCCGCGCTCAAGCGCCTGGCCAAATTGGAAAAGCGCATGCAGCAGCCGCTGCCCAAGCTGCCTGTCTCCAAACAGGCCGGCAAGCTCAAGGTGCATCACCGCACCCGCAAGGCCAGCTACCTTGCCGCGGTAGAAAAAACCAAGGAGTACATCCGCGCCGGAGACGTGTTTCAGACCGTGCTCTCACAGCGCTTCGACGTCGAAACCGATCTGGACAGCTTCCAGATCTACCGCTCGCTGCGCACCGTCAATCCCAGCCCCTACATGTTCTTCCTCCGCTTCACGCCCGGCGAAGAACTCGGAGGCAAAACCAGACACAAGAAAAAGTCCAAAAAATCACCCGCACCGCAGGCGCCGATTGAGCTGGCCGGTTCCTCGCCCGAGCTGCTGGTCCGCGTGCACGACGGCAAAGTCGAGTACCGGCCCATCGCCGGCACCCGCCCCCGCGGCGCAAACGAGGCCGCCGACCTCGCTCTCGAATCCGAGATGATGCACGACGAAAAAGAGCGCGCCGAGCACGTCATGCTGGTCGACCTGGGCCGCAACGACGTCGGCCGCGTCAGCAACTTCGGCTCCGTCAAGGTCGACAAGCTGATGTTTGTCGAGCGCTACTCGCACGTCATGCACATCGTCAGCTCCATTGAAGGCACACTGCGGCCAGAGCTCTCCGCCGTCGATGCGCTGCGCGCCTGCTTCCCTGCCGGCACGCTCAGCGGCGCTCCCAAAGTGCGCGCCATGGAAATCATTGAGGAGCTGGAGCCCACGCGGCGCGGCGCCTACGGCGGCGCGGTGCTCTACGCCGACTTCAGCGGCAACCTCGACTCCTGCATTGCCATCCGCTCACTGCTCACTACCGGTGGCAAAGGCTACGTGCAGGCCGGCGCAGGCATCGTCGCAGATTCCGTCCCAGAAAAAGAACATGAGGAATCCCTTAACAAGGCGCAGGCCGTCATCCGCGCCATTGAGCGCGCGCGGAGCCTCTAACCCGCTCCCGTTTTGGCAGTGCCGCGCTCACCGTACCAACTTGGTTCCCGCCGTACCAACGTAACCAGAGCGTGTAATCCCCGTGTGCGTGCCCGCGTCCACCCCGACAGCCCTGCGCCATGCCAATACAAACGCGCGGCATCGGGCAATTGACTCGAAAGGTGACCGGCACACATGGGCATCACTGGCATTTCGGGGACAAGTTCCCTGCTCTCACAGTTATCTGCCACTTCGCAGACCAACAACAACAGCAACAAAAACCAGTTCGACACCGCGCTCACGAATCTGATCTCGGCCATTCAGTCCGGGGACACGACGAGCGCAAAGTCATATCTCACGCAACTCGAGCAGCTCACGCCGGCCAATGCCGACTCCAGCAGCCCGCTCGGCCAATTCATTTCCAGCGTGGAAACGGCACTGTCGAACAACGACATCTCGTCGGCGCAAACGGCACTTACAAAGTTGCAAAGCGAAAAGCCCTCGGGGCCTCCTCCTCCGCCGCCGTCCACTGACAGTGACAGCTCCTCCACCAGCAGCGAGTTTACCCAGGACATCGTGAACCTGTTCAGCGCCATCAGCTCCGGCGATCTCTCCAGCGCAAAGTCGGCCTACAGCAGCCTCACCAGCCTGCTGGGCATTTCGACGGACTCGTCGTCCGCTGCCAGCTCCAGCACCAGCTCGACCAGCGACGCTAGCTCCTTCACCAGCCTGCTGTCGAAGATCGGCTCGGCACTCGACTCCGGCGACATCAGCACGGCGCAGTCGTCGCTGGACAGCTTCCTGAAACTGCTTTCGAAAGGGACTCTGGTCAACACCTCGGCGTAGCGTTACTGTCCTGCGCCGAACATGTGGCGGAAGAACTTGCCCACACGCGAGAAGAAGCCTGGTTTCTTTTCCTCGGGCTTTGGCTTGGCTGACGCCGGCACGCTTTGTTGCGCCGGCGGAGCCTGCACGGCCGGCTGCGGCCCTTCGCTCTTGTAGACCAGCGGCGCGGTCACCGGTCCGCTGGTGGCTCCAGGCTCCGCCGGCTTGGGCGGCGGTATCGGCGCCAGGCCTGCGCTCTGCGCCATGGGAAACTCGTTGCCTTTGCTCTCGGCGGGCGAAGGCGGACAGCCGCATGGCTCCTTCTCGTTGTCCACCACTTGTTGTAAGCTGCCGTGCTGGAACATCACCCGCTGCCCTGATTGCACGCGATAATTTGCGCCGTCAAAAACGCTCGTCACCAGCACGTAGGGTGCATTGGAGCCGGCGTTGTCCACGCACGTGTCGCCGCCCTGCCCCAGCCGCACCTTCAGCTCAACCGAGCCTGGCCCGCTGATCAGAATGCGAAAGTCCGGCGTCAGCAGCACGTCCGCGCTGGAACCGGCCGCGAAGTTCGCCTCCACCGCGCCGCGTTCCATCGCCATCATCAGCCCCGGCTTGTCGCCGTTCGGAGCAGACGCATCCGCCGCCAGCTTCACCGTCGTAGAGGCGCAAACATGCAGCACGCCGCGCTGCGGCAGTGTCACCTCCGCGGTGTGCGCACCCGCCGTTACGCTGCCGCTGGCCGCAATCACGGCCTTATCCTGCGTCACCTCCAGCGATCCGGTCACGGTCTTCGCTGCTGCAGGGTCCTTCTCGCCGAGCGGGACGATAGCAATGGGAGCCGTCTGCGCGCAAAGCTGCGCAGCGCACGCCACCACCGCCAGCGCAATGCACACCTCACGGAGCTCCGCTCGCACGCGCATCGGCCTCACATGTTCAGGAAATTGCGAATCATCTGCAGCCCGCCCTCGGTCAACACGCTCTCGGGATGGAACTGCACGCCTTCGATGGGCAGCGTCTTGTGGCGCAGGCCCATAATCACCTGCTCGCCGCTCTTCTCTTCCACACGCGCCGTCACTTCCAGCTCCGCGGGCAGCGACTTCTGCTCCACAATCAGCGAGTGGTAGCGTGTGCACGTCAGCGGCGTCGACAGTCCTTTGAAAATGCCTGAGCCATCGTGTGTGATGGAGCTGGTCTTGCCGTGCATCAGATTTTTCGCGCGAATCACCTTGCCGCCGAAGGCCTCGCCAATCGCCTGATGCCCCAGGCACACGCCGAAGATTGGCGCCTTGCCTGCCATGTGGCGAATGAGCGGCACCAGAATGCCCGCTTCAGAAGGCGTGCACGGACCCGGAGAAAGCAGAATCCGCTCCGGCTTCAACGCCTCCACCTCTTCCACTGTCAGCTCGTCGTTGCGGCGCACTTCCACCTCGGCGCCCAGCTCGCCCAGGTACTGCACCAGGTTGTAGGTGAACGAGTCGTAGTTGTCGAGCACGAAGACCATAAGGCTTCCAGTGTAGCGCGCGGGCCGCTAGCGCGTGGCGAACACAAACGGGTGCATGTCGCCGTTGCTGCTCACCGCGAAGATGCGAAATTCAACCCGCTTGAATCCCAGCGCGGTAAGTGAGGCGGTGAGCTCGCCGATGGGATACGGCGTGCCCCGCATGGTCTTGATGCCGCGGCTGCGGCGCATGTTCGCGCGCCAGTCGGAGACACGCCGCGCCAGCCGATGCGTCAGCTTCATCACGCGCCTCTCCGGCCCCGCCGGCAGCTCGTACAGCGGCAGGTGCACCATCAGCGATCCGCCCGCGCCCAGCACGCGATAAAACTCGCGAAAATAGCCAAGACCAATCTCCACGCTGTCCAAATGCTGCAGCACGTGCGTTGAAAAAATCCCTTGCACCGCGCCATCGGACAGCGGCAAATGCTGCCCGTCGATCACCGCAAACTCGACATTCGCTCCCACTGCCTGCCGCGCACGCTCCACCATCCCCTCGGAGACATCAAAAGCGTGCACCTTCTCAAACGTGCCCGCCAGTTGGCGCGTCATGCGCCCCGCGCCGCAGCCAATCTCCGCGCAACTGCGCGCGTCCATGCCGTACTGCTGCCAATGCGCCAGAAAGTCGCGCCAGTCTAGGGCGCCAACCGCGTAGAACTCCTCTTCGGTCCACGCATGGGCGCCATCCTTCTCCCGGCCGGCCCACGACGCGACACCCCACAGCGGATCGTCCTTGCCCCACTGCTTCCACTCGGTGTTCGACTTCAGTTCGCTCACAATCCTGCGCCTTTCTTCCAAATCAGCCGTCCACCTGATTGAATCACACAGCCGTTGGGAACCGGGCGCATACGGCGCGCGTATTCTGTCCAGGAGGTCGTAAGGATGTCCCTGTCTCTCAATCAAGGTTTCTACGCTGCATGGGCCGTCTTCGGCGCGTTCTGGCTGGCTGCCGTGGGCTTCAGCAAGCCGCAACAGCGCACCGTCTCGTCGCTTTCGCGCCTCACACAATCGGCCATCATGATTCTCGGCTTTCTGCTTATCTTTCATCCATGGTTCCGGCAGGGCTGGCTGGGAATTCGCCTCTGGCCCACCACCGTGCCCCTCGCCGTCGCCGGCCTCATTGTCACCTGGCTTGGAGTTCTGTTCGCCATCTGGGCGCGCGTCACGCTCGGCGCCAACTGGAGCGCGCGGCCCATGGTCAAAGTCGATCATCAACTCATTGTCAAAGGCCCGTATCGCCTGGCGCGCCATCCCATCTACACGGGACTGTTCACCGCGGCCGTGGGCTCCTCGCTGGCCATTGCCAGGGTGGCCGTACTGCCCGGCCTCGTACTCATTCTCGCCGGCGTGTCCATCAAAATTGTGCAGGAAGAGAAACTCATGAATGAGACCTTCCCCGCCGCCTATCCTGACTATCGCCGCCGCGTAAAGGCGCTCATTCCCTGGGTGGTGTAGGCGCCCGGTTGCGCGACGGCCTTCGGTCTGCAACACTGGCTTCGATGGTTCTTCATTTCCTCATTCGCGGCCGCGTGCAGGGCGTAGGCTTTCGCTGGTTCGTGCATCGCGAAGCCAGCGAGCTTGAGTTGCACGGCTGGGTCCGCAACACCGAAGAGGGCGACGTGGAAGTAGTCGCCACCGGCACGCCCGATGAACTTTCGGATTTGCGCGCCAGTCTTCGCCGTGGCCCGCGCGGCGCGCGCGTCGACAACGTCATCGAACACACGCTCACCGACGCCGAGGGCGAAGACCTGGAATCCTTCCGCATTGAAGGCGCCTGGTAATCTTTGCTGGCTTGTTGAAGTAGCCCCTGCTGCCTGTCCCGTGAAGGGGCACGACTTCAGTCGTGTCGCAAGTAGCTCCTAAATATGTCTGGGCTTTACAGGCGGCGGAAAAACGTTCCTAAGTCGTAGTTTTGAAGGGGCACGGCTTCAGCCGTGCCGTATGCGCCGCAGAATTGTCCGGCCTTTAGGCCCTGAGGTGCGTTTTCGTCGGGTTCCCATACGGCTTCAGACTCTTTCTCCAGCCTGCTTGCCCCCTATGAGATTTTTTCGAAACAAACCCGCTCATCACACAGCCTTTAATCCCGCACATCCAGCGCAAAAGTTGCGCTGCCAACGCCCTCCGCACACACTGCCCAACGCACCGTGCGGACACTATAATTCCGCGCATGGCAGTTCAATTGTTGTCCTTGCTTTTCCGCTCGCCGCAATCCACACGCCGCATCGCCTTTCTCGCAGTTCTCGCGTGTCTGCTCTCACTGCCCGCCAGCGCACAGTCTGGCTACTATCGCCGCGTCTTCTTTGACAACGCACAGCCCGGCGACAGCTACTTCTATTCCTTCGCCGACGCTACCGCGCCCAGTGTCATCGACCAGCGCGATGGCCGCATTCCCGTCGAGACCGGCGTCTCCAAAACCCCGCCCAATGCGCTGCGCCTCACGTGGACCTCAATGCCCACCGGCGGCTGGAGCGCGGACGTGCATCTGCTCGCCTTCCGCAATCGCCTGCCCGAGCTCACCGGTGACACGCTGGTCTTCTGGCTCTACGCGCCGGAAGCCATTGCCGCCGCCGACCTGCCCCAGCTGGTGCTCTCCAACAAAGCCAGCGGCCTTCAGGTTGCCGAGTTCCCCGGCAGCTTTACCGCGCCGGAGCCGCTGGGCCGTTTCACCGGCAACCTGCCCGCAAAGCAGTGGGTCCAGGTTCGCATTCCCGCAAGCCAGTTGCGCGCCGCCTCCATCTATCCCTTCCACATCACCGAGCTGCGCAGCGTCATCTTCCACCAGGGCCGCGCGGACGCGAAATCGCACACGCTCTTCGTCGATGAAATCCATTTGGAAGACGGCGCCGCGGCATCGGCAGCCAAACTCGCCGCTCCCGGCGCGCTAAGCGCCACCGGCTATGAGTTGCAGGTCGATCTGCATTGGTCGGCCGCAGATTCGCCAACCAACGCGCGCACGGCAATCTATCGCTCGCTCGACGGCGGCCCCTGGCAGCAGGTGGGCATTGCTCCCGCGGGCATGCATGGCTATAGCGACTGGCTGGGCGCGCCGGGCCACAAGGCCGCGTACAAAGTGGCCGAGCAGGACTGGCAGTACCGCAACTCGGCATTCTCCAATGAAGTGAGCGCAACAACCCACACCATCAGCGACGACGAACTGCTCACCATGTTGCAGCGCGAAACCTTCGACTACTACTGGGAGGCCGCCGATCCGCACAGCGGTATGGCGCGCGAAAACATTCCGGGCGACGACCGCATTGTGGCCACCGGCGCCAGCGGCATGGGCATCAGCGCCATCGTCGTCGGCACAGACCGCCACTTCGTCACACGCGCCGAAGGCCTGGCGCGCATGCAAAAAATCGTCAGCTTCCTGGAGCATGCAGACCGCTACCACGGCGTCTACTCGCACTACATGGACGGCGCCACCGGCCGCACCATGCCTGTCTTCGGCATGTACGACAACGGCGGCGATCTGGTTGAAACTTCATTCCTGATGCAGGGTCTGCTGGTCGCGCGGCAGTACTTCGACGGCCCCAGCGCGCAGGAGAAAGACCTCTACGCGCGCATTACGCATTTGTGGCAGACGGTGGAGTGGGACTGGTATCGCGAAAATCCGCAAAGCGATTTCCTCTACTGGCACTGGTCGCCGCAGTGGGGCTTCAAAATTCATCATCCGCTCATCGGCTGGAACGAAGTGATGGTCACTTATCTGATGGCCATTGCCTCGCCCACCCACGGCGTCCCCGGCAGCATGTACTACTCCGGCTGGGCCAGCCAGGCCCCGCGCGCACTCGAGTACCGCGAAGGCTGGTCGGGCTCGAAGGACGGCAACCACTACCGCAATGGCAACACCTACTACGGCATCAAGCTCGACGTGGGCGTAGGCACGGGCGGCCCGCTCTTCTTCACCCACTACTCGTTCCTCGGCTTTGACCCGCACGCGCTGCACGACCGTTACACCGCATCCTACTTCGACAACAATCGCAACATCGCGCTCATCAACCGCGCCTGGTGCATCGCCAATCCCAAACACCATGCCGGCTACGGGCCCGATACCTGGGGACTGACCGCGGCCGACACGCCTGCCGACTACTCCGCCAGCGCGCCCGACGATGCCGACGATCACGGCACAATGGCTCCCACCGGCGCGCTTGCCTCGTTCGCCTACACGCCACAGGAGTCGATGGCCGCGCTCAAGCACTACTATCGCGATCTCGGCGGCGAGTTGTGGGGCATCTACGGCCCGCTTGATGCGTTCGACGCCACGCATCACTGGGTCTCGCCCATCTACATGGGCCTCAATCAGGTGCCCATCACCGTAATGGTGGAGAACTACCGCACCGGCCTGGTGTGGAAGACCTTCGCCAAAAATCCTGAAGTCGCCGTCATGCAAAGCAAGATTGACGCGGCTCGTTAGCGCAGCATCGCCGCTCTATAATCGAAGAGGAAGCCGGCTCCGCGCTGGCTTCCTCTTTTCTCGTTCAATCGAATCTCTTCACCCGGTCAGGAGTACGCGAAAGCATGCCAGAAAGCAAAAAGCCCGTGAACGTTGAAGCCCTCAAAGCGCTGGTGCGCACCGTGCCCGATTTTCCCAAGCCCGGCATTCTCTTTTACGACATCACCACGCTGCTCAAGGATCGCACCGGCTTTGCGCAGCTGATTGACGCGCTGGCAGCGCACTACATTGAGCAGCGCGTGGACCTGGTGCTGGGCATCGAGGCGCGCGGCTTCATCTTTGGGCCCGCGCTCGCGTATCGCCTGAATGCCGGCTTTGTGCCCGTGCGCAAGCCACGCAAGCTGCCCGCGCCGGTCGCGCGCGTCACCTACGACCTCGAGTACGGCTCCGACACGCTGGAGATTCACAAGGACGCCATCCAGCCCGGACAGCGTGTGGTTCTGGTCGACGATCTGCTGGCTACCGGCGGAACGATGGAAGCGACGGTCAAGCTGGTCAACCAGCTCGGCGGAGAAATCGTCGGCCTCGGCTTCGCAGTCGAGCTCGACTTCCTCAAAGGCCGCGACCGCTTCAGCGGCCACGACGTCTTCAGCCTGCTGCACTACGCGGAGTAGCTTCTACTCCGCCGCTTCGGTTTGCGGGGCCGCGCGTCCCGCGGCCTCGCTGGCTTCTGCCAGCATCTGCGCATCCGCGAAGCGATACCCCACATACACATCGGTCAGCAGATAGATGGGATTCGAAGGATCGTCCTCGATCTTTTTGCGCAGTTGCCGCATGAAGGTGCGCAGATACTCCACTTCCTCTCGGCATTCGGCGCCCCACACCGCGGTCAACAGCTTGGAGTACGTCACCACGCGTCCGGCACGCGACATCAGGCAATAGAGAATCTCGAATTCCTTGCGCGTCAGGTGCACCGCCTGCCCGCGCTTGGTCACCGAGCGCCGTCCCGGCACCAGTTTGATTTCGCCAATCTCCATCGGCGCATCCTCGGCGCGCACCGGCGCATGCACGCGGCGATGCGCGGTGCGGATGCGCGCAATCAGCTCGCGGATGCTGAAGGGCTTGGTCACGTAGTCGTCGGCGCCCAGCTCCAGCGCCTCCACCTTGTCCTCTTCGCCGTCGCGCACCGTCACCATCAGCACCGGCAGGCGCGGCGCCGCGCTGCGAATGCGGCGCAGCGTCTCAATGCCGCCAATGCCCGGCATGTTGATGTCCAGCAGCACCACATCCACGGGATTCGAGTGCAGCAATTGCAGCGCTTCCTCGCCGCGCGAGGCCTCGATGATTTGAAAACCAAGCTCGCTCAACGGCGGCCGCAGCGCGCGGCGGATGGCGGGTTCGTCGTCCACAATCATCACTCGAATCGGGTTCTGGCTCATCGGGTCTTCCTCTTGATTTCCGGCGCGGGAATTGCCGCGTAGAATGTGGTGCCTTCGGTCTCGTCGCTCGTCACCCAAACGCTGCCGCCGTGAATCACCGCGGCCCGCTTGGCTACTGCAAGCCCAATTCCGGTGCCCGCGGCGCGATGCGACGAATTTGTGGAGCGATAGTAGCGGTCGAAGATGCGCTCGCGATCGGCCACGGGAATCACCGGGCCAAAACTGGTCACGGAGAAGAGCACTTCTCCATTGGCCGCCTCGGCCGCCACGGTGACGGTGGTGCCATAGATCGAGTACTTGAAGGCATTGTCGATGTACTGCGTCAGCAGCGTGCTCATCAACTGACGATCGCAGCACAGCGACAAATCCTCATCGGGCAGGCTCACGTTCACTTTCATGCTGGCCAGCCGCTCGCCCATGCCGTTCAGCACATCCTGAATCAAATCGGCCACGGAAATGGAGACAGCGTTAACCGTAACTTCGCCGGCATCCAGCCGCGCGGTGGTCAGCAGTCTCGCCGTCAGGTCGCTCAGCACTCCGGCCTGTTCGTCAATCAGCGCCACCAGCTCGGACTGCGCCGGCGACAGCTTGCCCATTTCGCCCAGGCCCGTCGACGCCGCGCGAATCGCGGTCAGCGGCGTCTTGTACGCATGCGCCAGCGAGTCCAGCACCGTGGCCCGCAACTGTTCAGTCTGGCGCTCGGTCTCAATGCGGCTCTCGTTGGCAAACGCGCGATAGCGATCGAACGTAATGGCAATCAGCGACGCAATCGCATTCACCGTCAGCGGACTGGTTTCGCCGCGCACAATCAGGCTGCCGATAGGCGCATTGCCCAGCCGCACCACGCGCCGCGAAATTCCTGTCACCGCGTCGTCGTCGGTGGTTTCAAAGTAGTAGACATTCTGCGCCAGCTCCTGCGGATCGTCAGCCCAGTAGCCGGCCTGATAGGTCTCGTGCAAATCCGCGTCGAACACCGCCACCGCTTCCAGCGCGAAGGTCTCGTGCACCAGCTCGGCCAGTTGCGGGCCCGGCTCCATATGCAGATTCATCTGCAGGGTCTTGCGCGTGAACTCGTACAGGTCGTGCATCTGCCCGCCCCACGAGTGCGAGGCGCGCGCATGCTCGGTGGCCTGTGCGGAGAGTCTGCTCACCAACAGCGCTGTCAGCACAAAAACCATCAGCGTAATCGAATTGGCGGTATCCAGTGCGGGATCGAATCCAGGCTGACGAGTAGTGTAGTAGCTCTGCACCAGCACGCCCGCTAGCGAAACCACAACCGCCTGCCAGAAGCCGCACCACAGCGCCACCGGCACCACCACCATCAGGCACAGCAGCGCGGAAACCGGCAGCAGCCATTGCAACCAGTGCGCCGTCGAAGCCGCCAGCCATACCGCGATAATTCCCGCCGCGCACTCCATCGCAAAAAGCAATGCCACCGAACTGCGCAGCCGGCGCGGCTGCAACAGCGATCGCACGGTGATGGAGAAGCCTGACACGTTGGCGTTTCCTTTGCCTAAGCTGTTCAAGTTTGCATGGGCATGTGAACGGAGATCGCTTCCTGCCCGTGCATGGTGGCCGCGGCGCGTTGCGCTTCCGGTATCAGGAAAGCCGCAACCGATTCGACTTCTCTCATGCTGTTCCGAATCGGGGAATTGCCGACTGCACTAATAGAGAGCGCAGCTGCATGATCTGGCGCATCTTGAGAGTGAACCCAATTTTATCAGCTTCGCCATTTCTTCCTCATACCCGTGGATAGCGCAAGCCAGCCGGCCCGGAAATTGAAGGAGTTGTTATGCCATCTTTATGGGTCCGCATGTCCTTCGAATTCTTTTTGGTCTTTTTCATTCTTTCTTTATGTGAAGAATGCGTAACTGAAGCTAATCCACAACGAACCGCAGATCGGGGAGGAGCGCGGCAACGCAACTCATCGGCGGTCTGTGCTCAAGCGGCCATGCTGCGCAGGTATATCCATCAAGCATCAGGCACGCGTTGAGGAAATGCTGCACCAGGTGCAACGCTCCGCAATTGGACTCTGTCGGTTGCGCCTGTCCCAACCCATCATCTTTTTTCATTGGAGGAAATGCGCAGATGTACCTCAATCGAACCCGTATTCTGCAGTCATTCGCCGGTGCAGCGCTTGCCATGTCTGTGGCGGCAGTCGCCCAGGCTCCTGCTTCCCCTGCCCCCGAACCGGCTCCCGCGCCCGCCGCGGCTCCCACCTGGAGCGTCGGCCCCATGGATCTGAGCGGTTTGATCGACGGCTACTACAGCTACAACGCCAATCGCCCCGGCGACGCGGCCAACGGTCAGGCTAACGACCTGTACAACTTCAATGACAAGACCGACCAGTTCAACCTGGCCGAAGCGCGCCTCACTTTGAACCACGATCCCGATCCGGTCGGTGCGCACGTCGACCTGCTCTTCGGCCGCGCCAACACCCTGGTCAACGGCGGCTCGCACGACCAGGGCGATTACCTGGAGCAGGCCTTCCTCAGCCTCAAACCACCCAAGGCCAAGGGCCTCGAACTCGACTTCGGCAAGTTCGTCACCTTCGCCGGCGCCGAGGTCATCGAATCCAAGGATGACTGGAACTACTCGCGCGGCATTCTCTTCGCCTGGGCCATTCCCTACTTCCATTTCGGCCTGCGCTCCACCATTCCTCTCTCCAAAACCGACACCTTTGGTGTGCAGGTGGTCAACGGCTGGAACAACGTAACCAGCAACAATGGCGGCGTCACCATTGGTATCAACAACTCGCTCGTCAAGCCCAAGTACACCTGGAACGCCGATGTCTACACCGGCCCCTCGAACTACTCCACGCAGAAGGGCTACCGCAACCTCTTCGACACCACACTCATCCTCACGCCGAACGCGAAGTTCAACGCCCTGATCAACTACGATTACGGCCAGAACCGCGACAACGCACCCAGCGATACCAGCCTCAACCACTGGCAGGGCGTAGCCTTCGCGGCCAAGGGCCAGGTCACCGGCGCCTCCGCGCTGGTCGGCCGCTTTGAGTACTTCAAGGACTACAACGGCTACTCCACCGGCACCGCGCAGGAGCTGAAAGAGTTCACCGGCACCTACGAGTACAAGTGGGCAGAGGGCCTGCTGACCCGCGTCGAGTATCGCCGCGACTGGTCCGATCAGCCCTTCTTCCACAAGGGCGATGCCAACATGGTCGACGCCCAGTCGACCGTCACAGTGGCCTTCGTGGCCTTCTTCGGCCCCAAGCGCTAACCACCCGCGTCTCCGCTGCCGCATCCCGGCAGCGGAGACGCCTTCCCTCTCTTCACGCATCCTTCCGTCTTCTTCATTTATTCCTTATTGCAATGACTCTAGGCTAACTACGTGCCGCCGTTTTGGTGCGTCCCGTTCTAACTCCAGCACCGGCGCTCAGTAATCTGCTTATGGTCAGCGCAGTCTCCGTGCAGACTGCCTTGTCCCGCAATTATCCTTGAACCGCGAGATTCCGTTGGGTGGCCCCCTTCACCGGCACACGCCGCTGATCGATCCACCTTGAGGGTTTTTCATGCATCGGGCGTTACGCGCCCGTTGCTACGGCACACAGAAAGGACGACCGGGCTCCGGCGCCATGTTGGACGTAGTGTTTGGCCAGGCAAGCGATCCGGGAAGGGTTCGCACCAACAACGAAGACGCGATGGGATCTTTCATCCCCGCCTCGCGTCATCAGGCGCGCTCGCACGGATACCTGTTCGCGGTTGCCGATGGTGTCGGCGGTCTGGAACTGGGCGAGGTGGCGTCTTCGACCGCCATTCAGGTACTCACCGAAGAGTTCGCCAAGGCGCAGCCCGGCTCCATGCTCATCAGCCTGCTGCCGCAGCTCATTCAGTTTGCCAACTCCGCGGTGCACGATCACGCGCTGGCGCCGGAGCACCGCGGCACCACCATGGCCACAACGCTGGTGGCCTGCGCGCTGCGCAACGACCAGGCCATCGTCTCCCATGTCGGCGACTCGCGCTGCTACCTCATCCGCAACCGGTTCGCACGGCAAATTACGCAGGACCACACATGGGTGAACGAGCAGCGCAAGCTCGGCGTGCTCTCAGAGGCCGACATCGCGCAATCCGAACAGCGGCACGTGCTCATGCGCTCGCTCGGCGTTAAAAGCCTTGTCACACCTGAGACCACGGCGCTCACTCTGCAGCCCGGCGACATTCTCGTGCTCTGCTCCGACGGGTTGCACGATGAGCTGGGAACCGGAGAGATTGCCGACATTGTCTCGCAGTCCAAGCCCATGGACCTGATTGCCAGCGAGCTGGTGGCGCGCGCCGTCGAAATCGATGGCAACGACAACACCACCGCGCAGGTCATCCGCATCCGCTCCGTCGAGCAGGTGGGCATGTACCGCGGCCGGCCCTACAGGCTCTCCTAGGCCGGCGAAAGATTGGTTTTCCGCGCGGGCGCGGCAGGTCTGTACAGTGGTAGAACATCGCAGCATGGAGCCGAACTCTATGAGCTCTCGAAACAGCATCGATTCGGGCACACTCCTCGACCACTATCTGGTCGAGTCCGTCGTTTCGCGCACCGGATCCTCCACCATCTTCCGCGCCGTCGACACCCGCACCAGCAGCCCCGTCGCGCTCAAGGTGCCCCATCCCGACATGGAAGCCGACCCCATCCTCTTCGACCGCTTTCAGCGCGAGGCCTCCATCGGAGAAAAGCTCCACCACGCGCACGTCATGCGCGTCTTCGGCGGCGAAAAGCGCTCGCGCGTCTACATGGTCATGGAGTGGTGCGAAGGCCGCCTGCTGCGCGACATCCTCAACGAAGGCAAGCTGCCGCAGGAGCGCGCCATCCACATCGCCATCCAGGTGCTGGAGGCGCTCGAATACATCCACGACAACGGCGTCATCCACCGCGATCTGAAGCCGGAAAACATCATGGTCGACGCCCACGACAACATCAAGCTCATCGACTTCGGCATTGCCGGCGATGCCGGCGCTCGGCGGCTCACCTACGCCGGCTTCGGCTCCACCCTGGGCACCGCCGACTACATTTCGCCCGAGCAGGTGAAGGGTAAACGCGGCGACGCCCGCTCCGACATCTTCTCCGTCGGCGTCATCCTCTACGAAATGCTCACCGGTCACCTGCCCTTCACCGGCTCCACGCCCATGGAGGCAATGAACGATCGCGTGCTGAACCACCCCACGCCGCCCACCGTGCTGGACGCGACCATCACTCCGCAGTTGCAGGAAGTCCTCTACCGCGCCCTGGAGCGCGATCCGGTCAATCGCTATGCCCGCGCGCACGATTTTGTGCGTGATCTAAAACACCTCGACCAGGTTGGCGTTGAGGACCGTCCCGAATTGCGAAACTGGCAAAAACGCAAGGCTCCTCTGCCGCGCACTGTCATCTACTACGCCGCCCTGGCGTTGATCCCAATTGCGCTGCTCGTGGTCATGATTCTGGTGGCCCGCGGGCACTGATTCCACCCCTGGATCTTCACGGGGTCTTTATGGCCCCGGTCCTAAAATTTTGCCGATACCCTCACACGTTTCATCCCTAAAAGGAGATCCATGGCAAAGTACAAGCTCGAATACATCTGGCTGGACGGTAAGCAGCCGATTCCGGAACTGCGTGGCAAGACCACCCTCAAGTCTTTTGACAAGGAGCCCACGCTGGAGGATCTGCCTCTGTGGGGCTTCGACGGCAGCTCCACCATGCAGGCCGAGGGCAAAAGCTCCGACTGCATCCTCAAGCCCGTCGCTCTTTATCCCGATGCCAGCCGTAAAGACGCCTTTATCGTTCTTAGCGAAGTCATGATGCCGGACGGCACGCCGCACCCGTCCAATGTTCGCGCCAAGATTGCCGATGAAGCCGACTTCTGGGCTGGCTTCGAGCAGGAGTACTTCCTTTACAAGGATGGCAAGCCTCTCGGCTTCCCCAAGGATGGCTACCCCGGTCCGCAGGGCCCCTATTACTGCGGCGTCGGTTTCAAGTACATGGGCTCCATCGCCCGCACCATCGTTGAAGAGCACCTCGAACTCTGTCTCCACGCCGGCATCAACCACGAAGGCATCAATGCTGAAGTGGCCAAGGGCCAGTGGGAGTTCCAGATCTTCGGCAAGGGCTCCAAAAAAGCCGCCGACGACCTGTGGGTCGCCCGCTACCTGATGATGCGCCTCTGCGAGAAGTACGAAATCGACGTGATGTGGCACTGCAAGCCCATCCGCGGCGACTGGAACGGCTCCGGCATGCACACCAACTTCTCCACCAAGTTTTTGCGCGACACCGGCGGCAAGGAGTACTTTGAGGCCCTCATGGGCGCCTTCGCCAAGTTCCGCGCCGAGCACATCTCCGTCTACGGCCCGGACAATGAACTGCGCCTCACCGGCCTGCACGAGACCGCGCCCATCAGCGAGTTCCGCTACGGACTCTCCGACCGCGGCGCCTCCATCCGCATGCCCGTCAACTTCATCAAGAACGGCTACAAGGGCTACCTTGAAGATCGCCGCCCCAACTCCGAGGCCGATCCCTACCAGATCGTCGAGCGCATCCTCGAAACCATCAATTCCGTTCCCGCCAGGTAAGCCCGCTGCCAACTTTCTCCTCGGCAGCCCAAACGGGGCGTCGGACCGTCCGGTCCGGCGCCCCGTCTTTTGGTTGGTAGAATTGCTGCATCCAATAGAACGGTGCGGACGGCGGGCTGAAACCATGGGGCCGGATCGGCGCTCGTTCTCTTTGCCACGAGGAGAGATATGTCCACCGAATTTCGCAACTTTCTTGCTCTTTCCTACGAAGAGCTCGAGGAACTGAATCTGCAGGCCAAGTCGGAGCGCCTCAATCGCGTCTCCGCCGACGAAATCAAGGAAAAGCGGATTAAGTACCTGACCGACGAAAAGCGCATCAAGGCCGTCACAGTGCTCTTCAGCGATCTCGAAGGCCGCCTCCACCTGCTTGACTACGACAAGAAGTTCCTGCTCGGCGCTTACGAGAACCTCACCTTCGACGGCTCCTCCATCCGCGGCTTCACCGCGCAAAAAGAGAGCGACCTCCGCCTCGGCATCGACTGGAGCGCCTTCTACTGGGTGCCCGCCGACGTCTTCGGCAACGGCAAGGTGCTGGTCTTCGGCACCGTCATCGACAAGGACGGCACGCCCTACTCCGGCGACCTGCGCGGCGTCCTCAAGCGCTACTCTGACACTCTCTACAAAACCAAGGGCTACACCCTGAACGCCGCCAACGAAATCGAGGGCTTCCTCTTCGCCGGACGCGACGCCGAGCGCAACTTCCATCAGACCGGCAAGTTCGAGTTCATCAACGGCGGCGGCTACTACCACGTCCTCCCGCTCGATCCACTCCGCCAGTTCATTGACACCGCCGCCGAAGTGCAGCGCGCCATGGGCTTCCAGAACGAGAAGGATCACCCCGAAGTCGCGCCCTCGCAGTTTGAAATCAACTACGGCTACGGTGAGGTGGTCGCCGCCGCCGACCAGATCCAGCTCTACAAGCTGCTCTGCCGCCAGATCGCCAACAACATGGGCTATACCGCCTGCTTCCTGCCCAAGCCCGTCGTCGGCGTCAACGGCAGCGGCATGCACACCAACGTCTCCATCTCCAAGGGCAAAACCAACCTCATGTGGGATGAGAAAGGCCAGGAGCAGCTCTCCAAATTCGGCTGGGACTTCATCGACCGCATCCTCTCCAGCGCGCTCGACATTTGCCTCATCCTCAATCCCAGCGTCAACGCCTATCGCCGCCTCGACCCGCACTTCGAGGCCCCCAACCAGATCAAGGCATCGGCCACCGACCGCGGCTCCATGGTGCGCGTGCCCATCGGCAACGCCCGCTCCATGCGTGTCGAGGTCCGCTCCGTCGCCCCCGACGCCAACCCTTACCTGGCCCTCTACTCCATCTTCAAAACCGGCATCGACGGCGCCAAGGCCAAGATCGCCAACCTCCGCCAGGCGCAGCGCTATCTGCCCGACCACATCCAGAAAGCCATCGACGACTTCCAGGGCTCCGAGTGGATTTCCTCCATCCTCGGCGCCGATGTGCAGGGTCGCTACGTTGACCTCAAGCAGGCCTCGGCCAACCGTGCTCCGCGCGAGCTCGGCACCTTCGTCAAGGCCTCTGAAGTCCAGTACCACCACGAGATTTACAACCAGTCGCTCTGGAACGACTTTTAACCAGCAGCTTCACCATCAACGGCGCGGCCACTCAGCCGCGCCGTTTCCTTTTGCCCCTTCGCGCAGCGAAGGAGCGCTGTCAGCTGTAACCTGTCGGCTGTCAGCTGTAAGCTGCCCTCATCCCTGTTCGCGGTCCGCCCCCCGCCCCAGGCTTTTACAATCGTTCTTTGGGAGGAGAGAAGCGCCCGGTCGCCGGGCGCTGTGCCTTTTGTGCCATCCTCCAGGAACACATCATGACCAAAATCGACGCATCCGATCTCACCCAGCAATTCGCCAGCGACAACTACTCCGGCATCTGTCCTGAGGCCGCTGCCGCCATCACCGAAGCCAATCGCGGCCATGTCTCTGCCTATGGGGACGACCCCTGGACCGCGCTCGCCTCCGACGCTTTCCGCAAGCTCTTCGAAGCCGAATGCGAAGTCTTCTTCGTCTTCAACGGCACCGCCGCCAACTCCCTGGCCCTGGCCTCCATGTGCCAGTCCTATCACGGAGTCATCTGCTGCGACGCGGCCCACGTTGAAACCGACGAGTGCGGCGCGCCCGAGTTCTTCTCCAACGGCTCCAAGCTCCTCGTCGCCGAAAGTCCCGACGGCAAACTCACCCCGGCCGCCATTCGCGAAATCGCCACCAAGCGCCAGGACATCCACTACCCCAAGCCCCGCGTCGTCACCATCACCCAGCCCACGGAGACCGGCCGCGTCTACACACTCGACGAGCTCAAAGCCATCTCCGCCACCTGCCGCGAGCTCGGCCTCTATCTCCACATGGATGGCGCGCGCTTCGCCAACGCCTGCGCCTACCTCAACTGCTCGCCCGCCCAGCTCTCCTGGAAGGCCGGCATCGACGTGCTCTGCTTCGGCGGTACCAAAAACGGCATGGCCGTCGGAGAAGCGGTCCTCTTCTTCAATCCCACACTGGCCAAGGATTTCGACTATCGCTGCAAGCAGGCCGGGCAGCTGGCTTCAAAAATGCGCTTCCTCGCCGCGCCCTGGGTGGGCATGCTTCAGAGCGGTGCGTGGCTCAAAAACGCGCAGCACAGCAATGCCTGCGCCCAGCGCTTCGCCGCCCAGGTCGCCAACATCCCCGGCGTCTCGCTCACCGGCCCGGCAGAAGCCAACGCCGCCTTCCTCGCCGCCCCGCAAAGCCTGCTCGACTGCCTGCAAACCCGCGGCTGGAAGTTCTACACCTTCATCGGCGGCGCAGCCCGCTTCATGTTCTCCTGGGATAGCGACCCCGAGCGCATAGACGCCCTCTGCCGCGACATCCGCGACTGCGCCTCCGCGAAGTAATCACGGTTCTCTGTTCTCTGTTCTCTGTTCTCTGTTCTCTGTTCTCCGTTCTCCGTTCTCCGGGTGCCCCAGGTCTCGATTTTGAGACCTGGGAAAGCACTCCCCCCTCCCAGCCACAACAAGAAAGTAGCGCCGTCCTCCCGGACGGCTGTCGCGTGGGCCTCCTGGCCTACGCACACACTGTCCGCCGGATGCCCCATCCATCCGCGCACTTTGCGGATGGGTGGGAAACCACAGCCGCACCCTCACCGTAGTCCCTTAGTCCCTTGCTCCCTCAGCTCTGTCATCCCGAGCAACGCCGAGGGACCTGCACTTGTCTTTCACGATGCATCCCCACCACGAAAAATGGGTGCCCCAGGTCTCGATTTTGGGCAATTATATACTTGACAAATCAAGTGGCCTCCGCTATTCTTAAAATATGGAAGCGCCTAAGACACTTCAAGAAGCCATCGTTTACTTCGCAAACGCCGAGAATTGCTTGGCTTGCATGGCCGCGCATCGCTGGCCTGATGGTGTGGAATGCCCCACCTGTGGCCGCAAGGATGTGTCGTACCTTGCGAACCAGAAGAAGTGGCAATGCAAGAGCGCCCATGCCAGGCGTCAGTTTACCGCTAAGGTTGGGACCATCTTTGAAGACTCGCCCCTCGGCCTTGAAAAGTGGTTGCCTGCTGTTTGGCTGATTGTCACCGCCAAGAACGGCATCAGCAGCATGGAGATTCACCGCGCACTTGGCGTCACTCAGAAAACTGCATGGTTCATGCTGCATCGCATCCGCAAGGCTATGGCGAACGGCTCCATGATGAAAATCGGTGGCGGCGGCGGCGAAGTCGAAGCGGATGAAACTTTCATCGGCGGCAAATCCCGCAACATGCACATCAGCAAAAGAGCGCGGATGATTAAGAATGCCCCAAACAGAGGCAAGGCTGTGGTGATGGGAATCCTTGAGCGCGGCGGTCAGATTCGCGCTACAGTGGTCCCGAATCTCAGCAGACCCATTCTGCATGGGGAAGTTCACAAGCATGTTGAGGCTGGCACCGCACTCTATACCGATTCGATGCACTCTTATATCGGCCTTGACCGCGAGTATCTTCATCAGGTCGTAGATCACGCTGTTGAATACGTCAACGGGCGCATCCACACTAACGGGCTTGAGAACTTCTGGAGCCTCTTGAAGCGCGGCCTGCATGGAACCTATGTGAGTGTTGAACCGTACCATCTTTTTCGTTACCTCGATGAGCAAGTGTTCCGTTACAACAATCGGGCTACCAAGGATAACCCGTTGACTGATACTGACCGCTTCTCTCTCGTGCTCTCCCAAGTGGCCGGTAAGCGCCTAACCTATGCCGAGGTCACCGGCAAGGTGGGACAAACGGAGTTCTAACCCTTGGAGGTTGAAGCGGGGACGGAAGCTGAAGGTAATTTCTTAGCCTTCCGCGCTTCCTCGCGTTGACGTTTATCCTCTTCCATTTCAGCCTTGACTGTGGCGGGATTCACTTTCAATATCCGGTCCATAGCCGTGTTGAATTTTTCGAATTCGCTCTTCATGCCTGCCTCGCTCTCGCGTTAAGTATTTGCATCACATTTTGCTGGAATGTTTTGAAGATGTTCCCGCCCAAGCCTGCCGCGACCTCTTCAAAAACTGGGCCAGCGAAGGCGTTCACGAAAAGTCCACTTGTTTCCCCTAAAACAAACTGCTTCATCGGCCATCTCATTTGGCGTCCAGATGTTCCGCAAACGCACTCAAACTCTTGCGTAAGCTCATAGGCAAATAGATCGGCAGCCTGCAACGCTAAACAAGTTGACGGCGACCCTATTGAATAAGAGCCCATCCATGCTCTATTTTCACTTGTTTCTTTCATTGACATCCAAAGTTGCTGAGCCATACCGGCTTCCGTTGCCCCATATGTCAGGTGAATCGAATAAATCATCGCAATTGGCTTCGCGTTGTCCACCTCGGCAATGATCGACAGACCGCGAGTAACTTCTTGAAACCCAACATAATATGGGTCTTTGAGGCTATTCCTTAATGCAAGTGGCAAGTTTTGAAAATCTGGGATTGAGACTACGCAACCGACAAAACGAGGCCGCATAGACAGAATCGCGGAAACCAAAGTTCCCATAAATAATCTGCGCTTATCTTCATTCCACCCTGAGTAAACCCCGCGTCCTGGAACGCATACAAAATCTTTCATATGGAATGGCTCGCCTCCAATAAATTCATTGAGAGCTGCCTGCCATGTACTTTCAAATTGTGTCCACGATTCTTCGTCAGCGGCAATTCCGCCCAGTCCTACAAAATTGCACACCTTATCCGGCGAATGTCCCGATTCGTCAATGTAGGCTTTGAGCATTAATAACCAATCGGCTCCAAGAGCGCGTGATAGATAATGTGCGTTAATCACAGCACACCCCCATCATGGACTCTCAGATATGATTCGTCAAGTATATATTTGCCCGATTTTGAGACCTGGGAAAGCACTCCCCTCCCTCAACACTCTGTCATCCCGAGCAACGCCGAGGGACCTGCATTGTCTTTCACAATGCATCCCACCACGAAAAATGGGTGCCCCATCCATCCGCGTATTTTGCGGATGGGTGGGAAACCACAACTCTCCTGCGAACCACACCCAGCGCCTCCCGGAGGGAGGCAAAGAAAATAGCCCAGGGCGCAAGCCCTGGGAAAAAGCCCCCCCGCACGCCGTCGCCCCGAAGGGGCGGCTCGATACGCTTCACCACACCTGCTGAAAATCTTGACAGAGAATCACTGGAACAAGAGCGCACCTTCATCGGCGTCCCCATCACAGGTCTTAGTCGATGCGGTGAATTGCAGGCCACTGAACTGCGCCTACCAAAAGCCTGTCGTCCCTCAGCGAGTGCGCCTCCGGCGAACTCGCCGAGGGACGCGCATTAGCTTTTCGCAAAGCAACCCCAGCGCGAACATGGTTGCCCCGGGTGCCTCGCCTTTGGGCACCCGGAAAGCAGGCCCCCCGCCCACAACCCACAATAGAGAATACTGCTATTAGCGATGATCACATCCCTTTCTAGAAAGGGATGCCAGGTGGCGGGTAGCGGAGTTTACGGTAGCTTTGGGTGATTTGTTCCTGCTTTCTTATGAACAAATCTCACAGCATCTCGAATTACAAAGTATAAGTTCCGCAGGTCCATACCCTCGCCAGCTTCATCGAACCCAAGAGCAAGCCCGATTGGCAAACCAGGTCGGGTTGCGGGTATTCTTTCGTCAGAACTCTGCACATGCTTGAAATGGTGCGCAAGAATGTCCACCAATTTGAACTCAATGGACTCCCCACACCAGTCTTGGCGAAGCTTTGCACGGCGGACTCCGCTCTCTTCGGCGGCGCGGTCGACAGCGTGAAAGATCGCCACGCAAGCTAAGTAAGCATGGCGAAATGAACCACTGTTGCCCAGAAAATCGTCGAACGTTGGGTCAACGATGACCTCAAGATACCGGGCAAGAGTCTTCATATCAAATACGGTAGCCGATTCGGCATCGTGCTACCACAGTGCTCCCTTCAGTCGATTTAATAAGGCCTGTGAATCGGTGACGGAGTCTCCAGAAGAATCCCCGTCTCCGCGCTCTCCATGAGTTCGTAAATACGCCGCTCGCTGAAGCTCCATGCCTGAGGAATTTCATCGATCGTGCCTGCACCATGTGCGCGACTTGTCCACTCTTGGCGCTCATAGAGAATCGCGTCTCCTCGCCCTTTAGATGTGGCCCTTAGTCTTATAGCAACCTCATGGGGTGTCGCGAGATATATGCGAGGCATTTGTGAGAGGCTTAGCCCGCCAAATTGCACGAAGCAGATGACTGTCTTCTTTTTATGCCGCTCTAGCCAGAGATTAATCGCTCCATGGTAGTCTGCCTTCGTCCCGCTCCGCTTTGTCGCTTGTTTTAGAAAGCTTTGCGTGAGACCCCAGCCCCAATCCTGACTCCCCTTGACGGAGACTTTGAGGAGTTGGTCTCCCTTTGCAACGATAAGATCGTACTCCGGCTGATCGGCACCGTACTGCACAGAGACATCGAAGCCACAACGCGCGAACTGTGCGGCCGCAATACCTTCAGCGGCGACAGAAATGTGCCAAGACGATGGTTTCCGTTCAAATATAGCGGCTGGCTCAGACATGCGAATAGCTTACCGCGAGGGCCGCATTCAGATCGCGTTTCGATCAGTTCCCGGATGTCGGCCAGTATCCACCGATTGCGGCAGGCGGTTGCCACCGCTCCCTCGCGTTGGCTGACCGGGGGAAGCCCCACCCCATCCCGGTCACAAGCCCCCTACTCCCTACTCTCTACTCCCTGTTCTCCGTTCTCTGTTCTCTACTCTCCGTTCTCTGTTTTTGCAGATAATTTCCCCCGCCCGGCGCACAATAGT
>DASVLI010000058.1:0-36471 GCA_036384955.1 Occallatibacter sp. | reverse complement strand
TGCCGCTTCCGCCAGCTGCTGAATCTGCTGAATCTCCTGCGGCGTGCGCTTGCGCTTGCTATAGGAGACCTTGCCGTTCTTCTCGGTCTTGGTCACCAGATCATCCACCAGCAGTGCTGCGGTCAGCCGCTGAATGCGTCCGGCCGGCATCACCGTGTGGGTCACCGTCTTGTTCACGCCATACTGCGCGTTCTCGGTAGTAGAGGTCTGCGTCGCCAGCGACTGCGGGTTCTTCGGCTGCGCCTTGCCGTCCTTGGGCAGATTGCTCGCCGTGCCCGGCACGCCGGCGGGAATCGCGCTGCCGCCTGCCTGATCCTGACTGCGCTGCACGCTCAGCAGTGCGCTCACCGTGGGGTCGTACTTCTCCTGGCTCTCTTCAGTCGAGCCCTGGTCGTACTGAATGTTCACGCTGGCGCGAATGGCATTCATGCCCACCACTGGCTCCAGCGTGTTCACCAAACGCTGCTCCAGCCGTGCCTCTTCACCTTCGGAAGACTGCGTATTGTCGCGGCCCAAACCCAGCGAGCGATCCGAATCCGCATCGATAATCGCCACATCCTCGGGCTTCAATCCATCCACCGCGCCGGAGACCAGGCGCGAAATCGCCATCACCGCGTCCTTCGACAATCCATCGCGGCGCAACTTCACAATCACCGATGCCTTGGCCGGCCGCTCACGGTCCACAAACACCGATTGCGTCGGCATCACCAGGTGCACACGCGCGCTTTCCACATCGGCCAGCGTCCCCACGGTGCGCTCCAGCTCGCCTTCCAGAGCGCGCTGATACGCCACCTTCTCGTCGAACTCCGTCTGGCCCCAGGAGACCTTGTCGAAGATCTCGAAGCCCAGCCGGCCGCTGTGCGGCTGGCCTTTGGCGGCCGTGTCCATGCGGGCGGCGTCCAGCTTGTCGGCCGGCACACTCACCGTGCGCCCATCCGCGCTAATCTGGTGCGGAATGTTCTGCGAGTCAAGCTGCGTGGCCAGCGCCTGCGCGTCGGCCGGCTCCATGTCCTTGTAGAGCGGCTTGTACTCGGGCGTGCCCATCAACCGCGCAAACATGGCCACCAGCACCACGGTTACGCCCACGCCGCCCAGAAGCAAAGCCTTCTGCCGGCCATTCCGAGTTCCCCAAAACTGTTTCGCCTGGTCGGCGACATTTCTATTGCCTGCCATCGGATCTCTACCTTAGAACTGCATTCTTTCGATTTCCTGGTATGCGCTGACGATCTTGTTGCGAACCTGCATCATCAGCTGGAACGACACGTCCGCCTTCTCCACCGCGACCATCACTTCGTTCAGATCGCCGCCGCCGCCCTGCATCAGGTTGCCCACCTGCGCCGCTGCGTTGTCGTGCAGCTTGTTCACGCTCTGCACGGCGTTGGACAGAATCGACGAAAAGCTTTCACCCGTCGACTGGCCGCCCAGATCGGCGGATGCTGCCGGAGTCGGCATGTAGGCATTGGGAATTGCCCCTAACGTTACGTTGCTCATAGGTCTCCTCCGCTTACGACGACTTCAGAATGTCGATTGACTGCTGGATCATCTGCTTGGCCGCGGTCGCCGCCGAGGCATTCATCTGGAAGGCGCGCACCGCGCCCATCAAATCCACCATCTCCGAAACCGGATTGATATTCGGATACGCCACAAATCCGTCCTTGTTCGCGTCAGGATTGCCGGGCTCGTAGCGCATGATTGGATCGGCCGAGTCGCTCACCACGTCGGTAATCTGCACACCGCCTTGGGTTGCGCCGTTGGAACGGCCAAAGTGATTCAGCACCGAACGGAAAGGCGACGAGTTCACTGCGCTGAACACCACCTGCTTGCGCTGGTAGGGTCCGCCGGTGTCCGTGTGGGTGGTCTCGGCGTTGGCCAAATTCGAGGCCGTTACTTCGGCCCGCTGACGCTCGGCCGCAAGGGCCGAGGAACTTACGCTCAGAATGTCGAAAAGACCCATGGCTAGTTCCCATCCTTAATGGCGCTCAGCAAACGATGGAATTCATCCTTAATAAGCTGCACGCCCATCTGATACTGCAACTGCGTCTGCGAAAGCAGCATGCTCTCGCGGTCAATATTCACGTTGTTGCCGTCGGGCTGCTCCGGCAGGCCGTCCACTGCAACCGACGCGCCCTGCAAGTGGCTTTCGTCGGCGCCGCCCACCGCCATCTTCATCGCCGACTGAAAGTCGACATCCTTGGTCCGGTAGCCCGGAGTATCCACGTTCGCGATATTCGAGGCAATCAGTTGCTGGCGCTCCGAAGTTACTTTCAGATAGCCCTGCAGCATTTGCATCAGTGGTGTCGTCGTGATCATGCGTATCTCCTTGGCGGCAGTCCGTATTCACGAATTTTGTTGCGCAGCGTCCGCAGGCTGATGCCCAGCAGTTCCGCCGCATGTGTGCGGTTGCCCTCGGTCATGGCCAGCGTCTTTTCCAGGTGCATCTTCTCCACTTGCCAAATCGGCGTGCCCGCCGGCATCTGGATCGGCTCTGGCTCGGCATTTCGCACCGGCATCATGATCGGCGGCGGCAGCGCCACCGGACCTGTGTGCCGCGCGGGCAGCAGGCTTGCATGGCCCTGGAACTCGGTGTCGAAGCAGCTCGCATCCAGCACCGGCGCGTCGTTCAGCGTCATCACCCGGCGCATAAAGTTGGCCAGCTCGCGCACGTTGCCCGGCCACGAGTGCGTCTGCAGCCGCTCCATGAACTCCGCATCCAGATGCGGAGCAGCGCAGCGATGCTGGGCCGCGAACTTCTCCGCAAAGTAGTGCGCCAGCACTGGAATGTCTTCGCTGCGCTCGCGCAACGAAGGCAGCGAAAGCGGAATCACGTTCAGGCGGTAGAAAAGGTCGGCGCGAAACTGCCCGCGGTCGACCATGGCCGCCAGCGAAACATTGGTCGTCGCAATCACGCGAATGTCCACGCTCACCGGGCGGCCTTCGCCCAGCCGCTCGTACTCGCGCTCCTGTAGAACGCGCAGCAGCTTGGGCTGCAGGTTCAGCGGCATCTCACCAATCTCGTCCAGCAGAATAGTTCCGCCGTCGGCCATTTCGAACTTGCCCGACCGCATGCCCACCGCGCCGGTAAAAGCGCCGCGCCCGTGGCCAAACAGCTCGCTCTCCAGCAGCGCATCGGGAACCGCCGCGCAGTTCACCGCGATGAACGGCTTGTTGCGCCGCTCGCTCGCATCGTGAATAAAGCGTGCCAGCAGTTCCTTGCCTGTACCGCTCTCGGCCTCAATCAGCACATCGGCGCCCGCGGTGGCCGCGGCGCGCGCGCGCTGCAAAGCCCGCAGCAATTGCGGCGCGTGGCCCACAATGTCGCCATTCGATGTCACCGTTTCGGCCGGAAGCTGCTTGGCGCGGCTCACCACCTGCGCCGCCGTAGCCTGCAGCCGGTCAAAGGGAATCGGCTTGGTCAAATAATCCAGCGCGCCATCGCGCATCGCAGTCACCGCATCCGGCACCGAGCCGTACGCCGTCAGCAAAATCACGCCCGTGGTGGGCGAGCTGCTGCGCACCGCGCGCATCACTTCCATGCCCGAGCCATCCGGCATGCGAATGTCGGTCACTACCAGGTCGTATTCGCGCTGCCCGCACTGGCGAATCGCATCGCGCACGCCGGAAGCGGTATCCACCTCCCAGCCATGACGCAGAAAGTTCGCGCGCAGTGCCGTGCGAATGCCCGGTTCGTCGTCTACCACCATTACCGACAGTGCTTCTTCTCTGCTCATAGCGTCGGAAACTCCAAACTGAAGGTCGTGCCCTGCTGTACCTGGCTCTGCACGCGAATCGTGCCGTCCATTTGCGTCATCAGCCGCTTGCAAACCGTCAGGCCAAGCCCCGGCGTCTCGCCGGTTCCGCTGAATCCCGCCTCAAAAATGTGTTCCAGCACGCCGGCCGGAATGCCGCAGCCCGTGTCCTCGATGCACACCGTCGCTCGCCGCTCAATCTCGTTACCGCTCACCGTCACCCCAATGGCCCCGCCCACCGCCGTGTGGCAAATGGCGTTGCGCACCAGGTTCAAAACAATCTGGCGAATGCCATCCTCGTTGCCGAAGATGGAAAGGGGAAGCCGCGTCGCATCAAACTCCAGCCGCACGCCGGCCTGGTCGGACATGGGCCGTACAAACTCCACGCCGCTGGCAACGCACGCCGTCAGGTCCACCGGCGTCAGATGCGGTTTGCCCTCGCCGTTCAGGTTCAGCACGTTGTTCACAGTGCCGGCCAGGGTGCGGATACCCGCGCGCAGATTCGCGATCCACTGGGCCGATTCGTCTGGATCCTGCTCCAGCAGTTCGGCAAACAATTCCAGGCTCGCTAATGGATTTCTAATTTCGTGGGCAAGGATGGTTGAGATCTCGGCCAGCGTGGTAGCGCGGCGTGCTGCTTCACGCGCCTGCTCGGCCTGCCGCGTCGCCGTAATGTCGCGCAGCGTCCAAATGCTCTCCAACTCGCCGGCCTGCCGGCCGCCCTTCCACGCGCTGCTCAAACTGCGCACGCGAATGGCAAGCCACCTGGCCCCGTTGCTTCCGGGCAGGCTTACTTCGCTCTCAAACGGCTCGTCCGACTTCTCGGCCAGCACTTCAAAATTGATCTGGCTGGCGATGGAAAGTTCGCGCAGCGTTTGGATTTGCGCCGCGCCCAGAGCCAGCAGTCTGCGCCCTTCCGGATTGATGAGTGAAATTTGCCGGTTGCCGCTCAGCACCAGCACGCCGCAGGGCATCAAGTCCAGCATTTGCTGCAGGGCTGCGCGCATGCGGTCGTTGTCGGCCAGGCTTTGCGTCAGGTCGGCGTTGCGCTGGGCCAGTTCCGCGCCCAGATGCGCCACTTCGCGCTGCAGGTCACGGTAGGAGGACTCCAGCACCGAGGAGGCGGAGATGAACTCAGAGAAGGCGTCCGCAAGGATCTGCGAGGTGGGGAGGGCCCCATCCTTCAGCGCGTTCATTGGAATGACATGAGAACTCGGCAGCATTTGCCTATTTCCCATGCACGGGGCGTGCCAAACTGGAAATCTTTGCCCAGATTGGGCCGAACCCCTACAAAATAATGTGCTCGGCCTTGATCGTGTCCCCGTCTTCCATCAAAATTGTCGCCCGCTCAATTGCGTTCCTCAGCTCGCGCACATTTCCCGGCCAGTCGTACTGCGTCAGGGTGAACAGCGCTTCCTTGGAAATGACCGCTCCCGGCCGGAAGCGCGCCGTAAATGCCACGGCCAGCTCTTCCACGTCGCTCAGACGATCGCGCAAGGGCGGCAGTTGGATCGGAAAGATGGCCAGCCGGTGGTAGAGGTCCTCGCGGAACTCATGCCGTGCCACACGCTTCTTCAGGTCAGCGTTGGTGGCCGCAATCACCCGTACATCCACGCGCAGATTGTCGTTGCCGCCGATGCGCTGCACCTCGCCCTGCTCCAGAAAGCGCAGAATCTTGCTTTGCAGCGCCAGCGGCATGTCGCCGATTTCGTCCAGAAACAGCGTTCCGCCATGCGCGGCCTGAATGCGCCCGATGCGCGACTGCAGCGCGCCGGTAAATGCGCCCTTGGCGTAGCCGAACAGCTCGGCTTCCAGCAGCGTGTCGGGAATGGCCGCGCAGTTGACCACCACCAGCGGCTGGTTGCGCCGCGGACTGATCAGGTGCAGTTCCTGGGCCACCAGGTCTTTGCCCGTGCCGCTTTCGCCCAGCACCAGCACCGTGGTGTCGCGCGGAGCCACCATGCGCGTCAGCGCGTAGGCCCGCATCATCTGCTCCGAGTCGCCGATCATGCTGCGTAGACGCACCCCGCGGCTGGAAGGCATCCGTGCCTGCTCGATAGCCGCCACCGCCTGCGGCCCGGCGGTTATCGTCGCCGTCTTGTTCACCGCATCCACCAGCCTGCGCGAGATGGACGTTGGAGAAGCGCTGCCCAGCAGCAACTGCCCGGTATGCGAGTTCAGCATCAGTATTTGTGTGTTCGGATGCCGGTCGCGCACCATCCCCTGAAACTCGCCCGGCTCAAGATCCGGCAGCGAGGGGTCCAGCAGCAACACCCCGTCATCCACACCGTGGTCGCGAAGAATGCGCAGCGCCTCGGCGCCGCCCGCGGCCGGCATTACCTTCCACCGTGGAAGCCCCAGCTTCTCCTGAAGAGATTCCCGAAGGCGCAGATTCTGGCTGACTACAAAAACTTCAATGGGCATCCGGTCTTCTGACCGAATTGCCTGCGTTGCGAACGTTGCCATTCTGTTTCTCGATTACTTGGTTGAAAAAGAGTGTTCATAAGAATGGAACTGCCGCTTGAATTCATTGGGCCGCCCCCTGTTGGATTGCGTACTCTGCTCCGTGCATATTGCTTTTGCTCTCCGGGGGATGGATGGGCAAGGCTAGAACAATGTGAAACGGCTCTGCCCCAACGTGGAGCGCGCCGCCCTGGTTGACAAGGTTGGTTTCTGCCACGGAGAGGTCCAGCTTCTCCGCCGCTCCCAGCCGCTTCTTCTCGCCCGCGGCGTCTACAAACTCCAGGCGAATCGCATCGCCTGCGCGGCTGGCGCGGAAGCGAATCGCCGCTCCTGGCGCGGCTTGCGCCACGGCCACGCGCAACACCGCACGCACCGCGCGCTCGGTCTTCTGCGGATCGGCCCAGGCGCGTACCGGCCCGTCAATCTCCGGCATCTCCACCGTGACACCCGATTCGCCGAGCGTCGATTCCATCTCTTCGACCGCGCGCGCAATCAGCGCCGTCAAATCCAGCTCCACACACTCCGGCTCGCTCTGGTCCAGGTCCAGCACATCGCGCAGCGTGTGCAGCATGTTGCTCAGCCGCGTCACCTGCCTGGCCGACATCTCCAGATACCGCTGCTGCTCGATCGAAACCGCCTCCTTCATCGACACCGCGCACAGCGCCCCGCGCAAAATCGTCAATGGCTGCGCCATGGCGTGCAGGCCCTCGGCCATCTGCGCACGCGGGTCCGAGGCCGCGCTTTCGGCGGCAAACTGTTGCGGCGGATTCTCAGGAAACACGCAGCTCATATCCAAATCCACGCACCGTATGCGTCAGCTTCGGCTCGCCCGGCAGGTCGATCTTGTCCCGCAGGTACTTCATGTAAACGTCCACAATGTTGGTCGAGGCTTCGCCGGAGGTGCTCCACACCTCTTCCAGCAGCGTCGCCCGCGACACCGGCTCGCCGGCATGCTGCATCATCACGTCCAGCAGCGCGTACTCGCGCGGAGTCAGCTCGATGCGCCGCCCGTTGCGCTCCACCCGCCGCTGGTCGCGGTTCAAAGTCAGGTCGCCCACCGCGGAGCAGTTGGGCACCGGGCCCGAGTTGCGGCGAAGCAGTGCATGCACGCGCGCCGTAAACTCCAGCAGCGAAAATGGCTTGGCCAGGCAATCGTCGGCGCCGGCATTCAACGCCTGAACGCGATGCTCCACCCCGTTGCGCGCGGTCAGCACCAGGATGGGCAGCCGTGGCTGCGCGGGACGTAACTGCTTCAGGATTGCGATGCCGTCGACCGTGGGCAGATTCAGGTCGAGAACCACCAGATCAAAGCGCCGTGTGGAGAGCAGGACCTCCAGCGCTTCGGCGCCATCATGCACCTTTTCCGCCGTGAAATGAATGCCTTCAAGCTCAGCGGACAGAAACTCCGCCAGCGAAACATCGTCTTCGACAACCAGTATCTGGCGATCCGTGGCCTTGCCCGCAGTGACGCGCACCGGGACGGTCCGCGCGTCTCGGGCGCCAGTTTCGTGGCTCTCTATTGCTTCCTCTAAATCAGTCCCCAACCCCTGATTGGAGGAAAAGGCTTCAGAACGCAGATCATTCATATGCAAGGACTTCAATCGTCGTACAAATCAACACACATTACGTTGCCGAGTGCGGAATCGTTACCACTCTGCCGGCAACTTTGTTGCCCTTTGGAACCCGATGGCAGTGCTATCGTGTCCCCTGAGTTTTCCAATTCAAATGTGGTTGGTCAACTGCACTCTATGACATCAGAGCGCGTACTCCGTTCGTAACTACCCTGGCTCAAAACTAGCTTCCTATTCCCCCGATGGCATATCCCCCGTTTGGCTTATGGCATCGCCCGTATGTCCGATGTCTAATTTAGGCTGATGATAGTCAAAATAACGGCACGACTGGTCGAATTTTTGGAGACAGGTACCGATAAGTTAAATGGAAGTCTAATCCTGCCTCTGCGCAGGCCTCTCCCGGAAAGGCGGTCGTCCATGCGGAAATTCGACTACAGAGCTCCACGTTTCCCGGTTGATCTCGATATCCGGGTCACCACCAAAGATGCCGTTCACGTCGGCCGTTGCACTGAAATCAGCACCGAGGGCATGCGTTTCGAATCCATCCAGCCCCTGGGAGTCGACACCTTCGGGGTGATTGAAGTCACATCACAGGGAACAACCCTGGAAATTCCAGCGCGCGTCATTCACTGCGGCAACGGATGCGAGGGGTTGCAGTATCTCTGCGCCTCCGACGAGCAGCGCGACGAGGTCGTCCGGTTTGTCGATATGCTGGCCGAGTCCTCGTCTCCCTCCACACCGCGCTCGACCACTCTCAGCGTCGTCCGCTAATCAGCCCTCCCGGATCTTCATCGCAAACAGATAGGGCGTGCACCCTCGGTGCACGCCCTTCTGCCTTGCTGCGGCTTTTTGCTTAGCTCTGCCCGCTGTGCTGCGCCGTATTGGCCACTTGCAGGTTCGGCGCCACCTCGGAGCCGTTCCGCACCAGGTACTGCACGATCAGCGAAATGCGCCGGTTCGACGGGTCTTCCGGCTTCCCAGGCAGACGCAGCCGCTGGTCGGCAAAGCCGCGCACCTGCGAGACCTGCTCGGAGCGGATTCCCTCCGACATCATCATCCGCCGCGCCTCATTGGCGCGCTCGGTCGAGAGATCCCAGTTGTCGTAGTTGCGCTGGCCCGAATATGGCTTGGAATCCGTATGCCCTTCAATGGAGATGCGATTCGGCAGTTTGCCTATCTCCGGAGCCAGCACCTTCAGCAGATCGCTCAGCGCCGGCGTGGGCTTGGCGCTGCCCAGCTCAAAGAACGTGCCCTTGGCCGACTCCATCAGCTCAATGCGCAGGCCTTCCTGGGTAATCGTGATTTCAATCTGCCCCTTCAGCTTGTCAGAGGGGTCAATGCGGTGGATCGACCGCAGAAGCGCTTCTTTCAGCTTCTGCATGTCTTCCTTCTTCAGCACCACAAACTCGCCCTGGCCGTTGCGGTTGGTTCCCACCATCTTGGCCGAGCCGCTGGGGTCTTTGAAGTATCCACCCACCGCTTCCTGCACCTGCTTACTGGCATTCATCAGCCACAGCACGATGAACAGCGCCATCAAGGCGGTCACAAAATCGGCGTACGCCACCTTCCAGGCGCCGCCGTGATGGCCGCCGTGGCCGCCCTTCTTCTTTTTGATAATGACTATTTCAGGCTCATTCACCGCATTCACCCATGCCCTGCACTACGCTGCCTGCACCGCGACCGGTTCGTCCTTGTGGCGGCATGCCTTATCCACTTCCTGGAAGGTCGGTCTCACATGCTCTGGAATCGCGCGCCGGCCCATCTCAATGGCCAGCGACGGCGACATGCCCTTGACGAAAGAAAGCATCACCACCCGCAGCACGGAAAACACCGCCGCGTCATCGTCGATCAGCTTGGTCAGGTTGGAGCCCAGCGGACCCACCACGCCATAGCACAACAGAATGCCCAGAAACGTGCCGACCAGCGCCGCGGCCACTTTGTGGCCAATCTCTTCCGGCGGCCCCCCCAGGGCGCTCATGGTGACCACCACGCCCAGCACCGCTGCCACAATGCCCATGCCGGGCAGCGAATCCGCTACGGTGCTCAGCGCCGAGGCAGACTCCACTTCCCCCGCGTGATGCACTTCCATGTCGATCTCCATCATCTGGTCCAGGTCGTAGGGATTGGCGCCGCCGATGATGGCCATGCGCATGGTGTCGCACACGAACGCCAGAACGTGATGGCTCTTCAGGAATGCCGGATACTTTGAGAAAATCGGGCTCTTGGTGGGCTCTTCAATGTCGGTTTCAATGCCGGCAAGGCCGTCTTTGCGCGCCTTGTTGAATAGCCCGTACATCATCTTCAGCGTGTCGATGTATTGCTGCTTGCTGTTCTTGGGCCCCTTCAAAACCTGCATCAGGCCGGCGAAAATCCTCTTCAACACGTACAGGGGGTTGCCCGACAGGAGGATGCCCAGCGCCGCACCTGCAATGATGAGGAATTCCGAGGGCTGCAACAGGACCAGCAGCGGCCCCTTCTCCATCAGGAACCCGCCCAACACAGCGCCGAACACAATCACAATTCCGATGATGGCAAACATGCGTGATCTCCCCTTTTGCAGCTCGCAGTTTCCGTGCAACCTCGCACGTCTGCGCTGAGGCGAACGAAGCGATGGCTTTCTATCGGCAGGTGCGGTCTATCTTTCCAACTATTTAGGTCCAACTTCCGGGTGACTTTAGGCAATGCTGCAGTACGGCTCGCCTATTGCACGTAGGTACTGTGCTCTGGGTCGTGCTGAATCAGATGGCCGAAACCGGTCTTCAGCCGCTGGTCAATCTCGTCGGCCAAAGCCGGCTTGCTGAAGTAGAAACCCTGCGCCGTAAAGCACTGCTGGTTGTAGAGAAACTCCAACTGGTCTTCCTTCTCCACGCCCTCGGCCAGCACTTCCATGTTCAGCGCCCGCGCCATTTCGATGATGGCGATGGTAATCGCCGCGTCGTCGGCGTCTACCGGCACGTCGCGGATGAACGACCGGTCGATCTTCAACCGGTTCACCTTGAAGTGCTTCAGATAGCTCAGGCTGCAGTAGCCCGTGCCAAAATCATCGATGGCCAGCGTTACACCCATATCGCGCAGCCTGGCCGCCACCGACGACATCTGGTCGGCATCGGTCAACAGCAGGCTCTCGGTCAGCTCCAGCTCCAGCAGTCTAGGTTCCAGGCCCGTCTCATATAGAACGTCGCGCACCACGTCGCAAAAGTCCTGCTGGCGGAACTGCACCGCCGAAACATTCACCGCCACCGGTACGACTGGCAGGCCCTTCATTTGCCATACGCGCGCCTGGCTGCATGCGCTACGCAGCACCCACTCGCCAATGGGCACAATCAGGCCGTTGTTCTCCGCCACCTCAATAAATTTGTTGGGCGGCACAATGCCCAGCCGGTTGTGCTTCCAGCGCAGCAGCGCCTCCAGCCCGGTCACGGCTCCGGTGCGCAGGTCCACCTGCGGCTGATACACCAGATAAAGCTCATGCTGTGCCAGCGCCTTGCGCAGGCCGTGATCGAGCACCAGCCGCTCGGTCAGGTTGTCGTTCATCTCCGCGGTAAAGGCTCGCACGCGGCTCGACTCACCCTCGCGCGCAAAGCACAGCGCCACATCCGAGCGCGTCAACAGTGTTTCGCCGTCCACGCCATGCTCGGGGAAAATGCTGATTCCGATGTTGCAGGCCACGCTGAGCGAGTGACCCAGGAACGAGTGTTCGCCATTCAGCATGGCGGCCAGCGACTTGGCAATCGTCAGCACTTCGCCCGAATCCACCACCGACGGCAGCAGAATCGCGAACTCCGCGTCGCCCACGCGCGCCACAATCGCGTCGTCCCGTGTACCGCTGCGGATCCGCGCCGCGAATTCCTGCAGCAGGCGGTCGCCCACCGCCGTTCCCAGGGAGTCGTTGATTACGCGGAACCGGTCAATCTCCAGATAGAGCAGCGCCGAGCGTCTGCCCTGCGCGCGCGAGTCCTCCAGCGTCTCCGTCAGCCGCTCGCGAAAAAGCGTTCGGTTGGGCAGGCCGGTCATCAAATCGTAGTAGGCCAGGGTTTCGGTCTTGGTTTCCTGCGCTTTGCGCTCGGTAATGTCTTCGGCGATGCCTTCAAAACCCTGCGGCTTGCCGTCCTGCAGAATGGGGCATACGTGGAAGTGGACCCACTTGGCCGCGCCGTCCACGGCGCGCATCTGGACTTCAATCGCGGGCTGTGCCTGGCACTCCACATCCGGATGCCGCGCCGCCTTCCACGCCTGCATCAGCAGTGCGAAGGGGCCATCGGGTCTGCAAGCGTTTTCAGCCGCAGCCTCCGGCGAGTCGCACCCCAGAATGAGCAGCATCGCCCGATTCACGCTGGTCAGTTTTCCGTCCGCGTTCGCATGGAAGATGCCCACCGGCGCGTGCTCGAAGAGGCCGCGATACTTCCGCTCCGACTCCGAAAGCTGCCGGTTTGCCAGCTCCAGCCCGGTCAGGTGCTGCTGCACGCACTCCAGCGCCACCGGCCATGAGTCCTCAATTGATTTCCGCCGCCGTCTCTCAACAAAGAGCCCTTGCTGCACAGACTCATCCGAGACGTGCGTCTTCCCCTGAGTTCCAGGCGCGGCAGTGCTTTCCGAATGTCGTTGATGAGCGCGCAGAGCTGCACTCGAGGGCCCAGTAGGGTGCATGTCTCAACATCGGCCTGTGGTCGAGCTAATTCCAGTGCGCCGCCTGTCCCCAAAAGTTGTAGGCCGCTCGCACCGAGTGTGTATGGAACCGCCGCCTGCACGGCACAACTGGTTGATTTCCAGCAACTGATTGACACAAAAGCCACTTTCTTCGCGACACTCAGCGCCTGCCCACTGGAAATCCTCCCCGCATGTGCCGATAAGGAGGAGCCGGATTCATCCGACGGGAGTGCCCGGCGCCTTGTGCGCTGTCCCACCCGTCTGAAGGAACCAACAATTCTGGACGCGCGCCGTTCGCTCTGCTCAACGCGCTGCAAGTCCGTCACCTGAGATGGGAAGCAAAATGGATAAGAGCACTTTTGGCGGAATCGTGATTGCTCTCATCGGGCTTGGAGTCGGCCTGGTTCTGGATGGTGGCAAAATCACCCAGGTCATCCAGCCCAGCGCAGCACTTATCGTGCTGGGCGGCACCATTGGCGCGGTCATGGTGCAGTTCCCTTTGCGCGTGATTCTCGATGCCTGCAAGCAGTTGAAGGATGTCTTCTTCAACGGGTCAACCGAATCCGATGAGCTGGTCAAGAACCTTCTCCGCTACGCCTACAAGGCCCGCAAGGAAGGCATCCTCTCGCTCGACTCCGAGCTCTCCAAGATTCAGGACCCGTTCCTCAAGGAAAGCCTGATGCTGGCCATCGACGGCGTAAAGGCCCACGAGCTCCGCAAGATGATGGAGATTCAGCTCGACTATCGCGGCGAAAAAGACGCCCGCATCCCCAAGGTCTTCGAAGCGGCCGCCGGCTTTGCGCCCACCATCGGCATTCTGGGCGCCGTTCTCGGACTCATCCAGGTGATGCAGCATCTGCAGGACATCAACGAAGTAGGCAAGGGCATTGCCGTGGCGTTCGTCGCCACCATATATGGTGTCGCCTCCGCCAACCTCATCTTCCTGCCCTGCGCCGGTAAGCTCAAGATTCGCATGCGCGAGAAGCAGATCGTCAACGAGATGACGCTGGAAGCCATCCTCTCCATTACCGAGGGTGTCAACCCGCGCACCATCGAAATGCAGCTGAACCGCTTCCTGGCCAAGCCGGTTGAACCCAAAGAGATGAAGGCGGCAGGATGAGACGCAAATACCTCCACGAAGAGCACGAGAACCACGAGCGCTGGCTGATCTCCTACGCCGACTTCATCACCCTGCTCTTCGCTTTCTTTGTCGTTCTGTTCGCCTCCTCCTATCGCGACAACCAGGCCATCAAAAAGCTGGCGCGCGCCATTCAGAACGGCTTCCAGAGCATGGGAGCATTCAGCGCCGACGGCCACGGCAACGGCGGTCCCAACGCCAGCCTCAGTCACGATCTGGACAGCGGCAACTCGCCCGTGCCTTCGGCCAACGCCAGCAGAGACGGCGCGCAGGCCAGCGCTGAAGCCAACATGATGCAGCTGAAGAAGCAGCTTGAGAAGGCCATGGGCAAGGAACTCGCCAATCACGAGGTGGTTCTCCAGGTCACTCCCGCCGGCTTCGTCATCAGCCTCAAGGAGCTGGGCTTCTTCAACAGCGGCGAGGCAGAGCTGATGCCCGGCGCTGCCGACAAAATCATCCGCATCGCCAAGGTGGTTTCGCGCCCCGGCCTCGAAATCCGCGTCGAAGGCCACTCCGACGACCAGCCCATTCACACCTCGCAGTTCAGCTCCAACTGGGAGCTCTCCGGCGCGCGCGCCATGAGCGTGCTCTTCCTGCTGGTCAACAAGGGCGGGTTCGACCCGGCGAAGATTTCTGCCTCCGGCTTCGGCCAGTACCGTCCCGTGGCCGGCAACTCCACACCCGAAGGCCGCCGCATGAACCGCCGCGTCGACCTGGTCCTTATGGAGTCGCGCCCCCTCGCGCCGCTCGTTCACCCCGGCGCGGAAGGCAACGCCCCTCCAGAGACGCAAAAGGGCAAGTAGCCGCAAAGTGCGGCTGCTGTCTTTCAAACTTCCGTTGTCGAGGAATCTTATCTAAGCGACGGGAGGCTTGGTGGGCAGATCGAGATCGAAGGGCGAGAACTGCCGGTTCTGGCTGTTGATCTCCGCGCGCAGCTCCTGCCAAAGCTCATTGGGAATCTTCAGGAAGACTTCCACCACTTCGGGGTCGAACTGCGTGCCCGCGCAGCGGTTGATCTCCTCGCGCGCCATATCGTAGCTCTGCGCCTTGCGGTAGGGGCGGTCGCTGGTAATCGCATCCAGCGCATCGGCCACGGCAAAAATGCGCGCCCCAATGGGGATCACGTTGCCGCGCAGCCCGTTTGGGTAGCCGGTGCCGTCATAGTGCTCCTGGTGCGAGAAGACGATTTCGGCCGCTTCGCTCAGGAAGGGAATCTTGCGCAGCATTTGATAGCCGCGGCTGCAATGCTCGCGCATCACCTGCTGCTCTTCCGGCGTCAGCTTGCCCGGCTTCTGCAGAATCTCGTCGGGAATCGCCATCTTGCCGATGTCGTGCAGGAACGCGCCGCGCGCAATCACCTTGATCTCGGCCGGCGAAATGCCCATCGCGCGTGCCAGCGCAATGGTGTACGCCGTGACACGCTTGGAGTGGCCTTCGGTCTCCGAGTCCTTCAAATCCAGCGCGTCGCCCAGCGCCTCCAGCGTCACGTCGTAGGAGTGTTCCAGATCTTCCATCGCCTGGCGCAGCATCTCGGTGCGCGCGCGCACCACCTGCTCCAGATTCTGCTGATAGCTCTTGCTCTCCTGCAGCGCGTGACGATGCTCCAGCGCACGCTGCACGGTGGCCACCAGATGGTCGCGCTCAAAGGGCTTCAACAGATAGTCGTAGGCGCCGCGGCGCATCGAGTCGATGGCCACGCTGATGTCGTGAATGGCGGTAACCATCACCACCGGCAGGTTGGGATACTGCGCATGGATGCGCTCCAGCAGCGTAATGCCGCTGCCCTCCTGCATCACAATGTCGGTCAAAACCAGATCGTAGGCGTTGCGTTCCAGCCGGTCCGCGGCTTCCACGCCGCCCGTCGCAAGATGCACTTCGTAGCCCTGATGCTCTAGCGTGGCGCCAATCATGGAGCGGACATGCGCTTCGTCGTCGACAATCAGCACACGCGCAACATAGCGGCTGCGAGGGCCAGACTTGGCCGACGCGCTTGTCGTCCCAGGCATCGCTTGATGTCTTGAACTGATCTCCGCCACTTTCGTTGCCAAGCCCCTGTCTCCCAGACCGCCCAGTCCCTGCTAACTTGGGACTGCCGCCTTCACCCAACGATTGATGTTCCGGCCGCTGCCCTCTGGGCGGGTCCGAAAGTGCACGCCTTCTGCGTGCGGAATTGTTGAAATTCATTGACTTCCCGCGGAACCAGATGGGGGTGCACCGCGCGCCCGGCATCCAAATTTCGTCCTGCGACGCTGACTGCCCCGCCTGGAGCAGGGGGAACGTATCAAGAACTTACGCCACCCCGTTTGATGGCGCAAGACCCTCTCGTGTCAGAACCAACTTACTAAAGGCCGACTAGGGACTTGAGTGACGTGCCAACGTAAAAACCGGCGAATTTCGCGCGCCTTCCTGGAGCGCTAGGCGCGCGCGTAATTCGCTCATTCCGCTGCTTTTTGGGCCGCCTTGGCTGCCACCCATCCGGGCTTGGTCACCTGGTGCGCGCGGGCCACGGCAAGCGCTCCGGCGTCTACATCTTTCGTAATGCACGAGCCTGCGCCGATATAGGCTCCGTCGCCAACAGTAACCGGCGCAACCAGGGTCGAATCGCTCCCCACAAACGCCTTATTGCCGATCTTCGTGGTGTGCTTGTGCACCCCGTCGTAGTTGCAGGTAATCACTCCCGCGCCGATGTTCGACCCCTCGCCCACTTCCGTGTCGCCCAGGTAGGTCAGGTGGTTGGCTTTCGATCCCTTGCCCAGCTTGGCCTTCTTGGTCTCAACGAAGTTGCCCACGTGCACCTGCGGGCCCAGCTCGCTGCCCGGCCGCAAATGCGCAAACGGCCCAATGCGCGCGCCGTCGGCCACCGTGCTCTCGCTCAGCACGCAACTCTGCCGCACCAACACATCCTCGCCCAGCGTGCAGTTCTCAATCACGGAGTAGGACCGGATCTTGCTCGCCGTGCCAATCTTCGTCTTGCCCAGCAGTTGCACAAACGGCTCAATCACCGCGTCGGCCGCCACTTCCACGTCGGCGTCAATCACACATGTCTCCGGCCGGAAGATGGTCACGCCTTGCGCCATCAGCTTCTCGGCCGTCTCCATGCGCATTTGCGCATCCAGCGCCGCCATCTCCGCCAGGGTGTTGGCGCCCAGCAGCTCGGCCGCGTGCTCTGCCTTGTAAGCAATCACGCGCTCGCCTGCCTTCTGCAGCACCGCCGCCATGTCTGTCAGGTACAGCTCGCCATGCGGATTGTCGGTGGTCAATTGGCCCAGATGTTCCAGCAGCGGCTCGGTGCGGAAGACGTAGAGGCCCATGTTCACCTCGCGCATCTTCACCTGCTCAGCCGTCAGCTGCTTCTGTTCGATAATCGCCACCACATCCGGCTGCTGCGCGGCCTTGCGAAAGACGCGTCCGTAACCGGTCGGGTCGGCGGGCTCGGCGCTCACCAGCGTCATAGCCGCCATGTGCTCCTGGTGGAAATGCCAAACGCTCTCCAGTGTCGTGGACTTCACCAGCGGCGCGTCGCCGCTCAGCACCATCACGTTCTCGTAGCCGGCAATCGACTCGCGTGCGCTTTGCACGGCGTGGCCTGTGCCGCGCTGCTCGGTCTGATCCACAAAGCGCACGCCAGTTTGCTGCACCGCCGCACGCACGCGCTCGGCCTGGTGGCCCACCACCACATAAATGTCCACCGGAGCCACCAACTTGCTGGCCGCCGCAATCACATGCGCCAGCAGCGGCTTGCCGCCAACCTCGTGCAACACCTTGGGGCGCGCCGACTTCAAACGCGTCCCCTTGCCCGCCGCCATAATCACAATGGCCAGCCGTGTGCTCGACTCCGGCTTCACCGCCTGCTGTTCGCTCACGTTATTTCTCCGCTCCCTCGGGCTGTTTCGGCATGGGAATCGTGATGTCGATCGGATGCACCGTGCCCAGCTTCAGCTCATCCAGGCCCGGCTTGATCTCCCCCTGATTGCCCACCACCAGCACCGCCAGCTTGTCGGGCTGAATGTACTTCTTCGCCGCGGCGTTCAGGTCGGCCACCGTCACCTTCTCCAGAGCCGCCTTGTACGTCTCCAGATAATCCGCCGGATAGCCGTAGAACTCGAGGCGCACTCTCTCGGCCAGAACCTTGTCGCGCGTGTCGTAGCGGAATAGGAACGAGTTCAGGATGTTGTCCTTGGCTCGCTTCAGCTCCTCTTCGGTAAACGGCTGCGCCGGCGTCTTCTTGATAATCTCCAACGCCTCGTGCGTCGCCTCCACCGTGCTCTCGCTCTTGGTCATCACCACCACGTGGAAGGTGCCTGGGTGATCCCACGCGAACCCATAGCCGCCGCCCACCGCATAAGCCAACCCCAGCTTGGTGCGAATCGTCTGAAACAGCCGGCTGGCGAATCCGCCGCCCACAATATCGTTCATCACCGCCAGCGTGGGTACGTCCGGGTTGCGCCGGTCTGTTCCCAGCCCCAAAATCTGCACGTTTGACTGGTTCACATCCTCTTTATTGATGAAGTAGACGCCCGGCTTCGGCCCCGCAAACGCATCGTGCCGCGCCGGCAAAGGCTTGGTCATCGGAAGCTTCTCAAAAGCCGCACGCAGCTTGGCTTCCATCGCCGCCGGGTCAAAGTCGCCGCTCACGCTCACAATCAACCGGCCACCCAGCGTCTTGTCGTGCCACGCCTTCAGGTCGGCCACCGTCACCGAGCCCATGGTGGCCAGCTCCGGCTGCCGCGCGTAGGGACTGTCCGCGCCGTACACCAGCTTCTGCCCTTCGCGCCCGGCAATTTCGCCCGCTTCATCATTGCGGCGCACAATGCCGGTAGCCTCCTGCTGCTGCGCCAGGGCCAGCTTGTCGGCCTTGAAGTCCGGATGAAGCAGCAAGTCCAAAGCCAGCGAAAACACCTGGTCCGCATCGCCCTTCAGCGAGTCCCACGAGAGCGCGGTCGAGTCGATGTCGCCGCCGGTCTCAATGTGCGCCGCCTTCTGCTCCAGCAGGTCGTCCATCGCGTCGCCGTCCATCTTGGCCGTGCCGCTGGTGCGCCACGCCATGCCGTACAAATCCACCAGACCGGCCTTGGCCGCATCCTCATCGCGCGAGCCGCCGGGAATCAGCACCGAGCCCGACACAAACGGCAGCTCATGATCTTCCTGCAGAAAAAGCACAATGCCGTTCTTCAGTTGAATGCGCTGGGGCTGCTGCGGGTGAAACGCATGCAGCGGCGGCACCGGAATCTGCTCCCACGGCTTGGCCTGCTGCGCCGCGGCGCCCAGCGGCAATGCCAGCGCGCACACCGCGGCCAATACAGCAGCGCTCACTGCGGCACGAATCCGTCCCCTGCACTCTGTTCTCTGTTCGCTGAACTTCATTCCGCGCCTCCCTTCGTTTCCGCTCCCGCGGGCGCGGTGAACTCAATCTCCGCCGATGTGCGGTTCGACTCGATGAAAACCTGATTCGCCACGCGCTTGATGTCTGCCTTCGTCACCTTGTCGATGCGATCCAGCTGCGTAAACAGCTCGCGCCAGTCGCCGTAGCGCGTCTGGTACTCGGCCATCGCATTTGCCAAGCCCTGATTGTCGGCCAGTCCGCGCAGCAGGTCGGCCCGCGCCCGTGTCTTGAACATCGCAAGCTCCTCGTCCGTCACCTCGGTCGTCTTCAGCTTGTCGATCTCTTTGTGAATTGCCTCGCGCATCTGCGCCGGCGTGTGGCCCGGCAGAGGCACGGCGTAGAACGCGAACAGGCTCGGGTACTTGCCTCCCGGGAACGGGCTGAAGCCCTGCGCCGCCGCGGCAATCTTCTGGTCGCGCACCAGGCTGCGGTACATCCGCGAGACGCGTCCATTCGACATGATGTCCTGAATCGCGTCGTACACCGCATTGTCCTTGTCGCGATAGCTGGGCCTGTGATAGCCCTCGATGTAGAACGGCTGCGTGGCCTCGCGAATCACCACGGACTTCTCGGCAAACTGCTTCGGCTCCACCGTCGTCATCTCTTCCGGCTTCGGCCCGCCCGGTACCTTGCTGAAGTACTTCTCCAGCATCGGCATCACCTCGGCGGCCTTCACATCACCCACCACCACTTCCACAATGTTCGCGCCAACGTAGTACTTCTTGTGGAAGTCCATCGCCTCAGTGGCCGTAATCTGGCGCAGCTCGCTCGGCCAGCCAATACCGCTGCGTCCATAGTTGTGCGCCACGTACGCTGTGGCCAAAAACTGCTCGACCATGCGGCCAATGGGCTGCGAGTCGGTGCGCATCCGCCGCTCTTCCATCACCACGCTGCGCTCTTTATAGAACTCGCGCGGCACCGTATCCCCCAGCCGGCTGCTCTCCATCCACGCCCACAGCTCCAGCCGGTTCTCCGGCATCGACCAGTAATACATCGTCTCGTCCAGGCCGGTGGAAGCATTCAGCCCATTCGCGCCATTGCGCTCGGCAATATCCGTGAACTGGTTGGGAATCACATATTGCTCCGCATCTTTCTGCGCTGCCGCAAACGCCTTTTCCAGTTCTTCCTGCTTCTTCGGGTCGCGTCCCACCGGCTTCAGAAACTCGGCCTGATAAGCGGCGTTGGCCGCCTCCACCTTGGCCAGCGCAACCTTCTCCGCGGCGTAGTCGGTAGTGCCAATCTGGCTGGTGCCCTTGAAGGCCAGATGCTCGAACATGTGCGCCAATCCGCTCTCACCCGAGGGGTCGTTCACATCGCCCGCGTCGATAAACGTGGCGTAGCTGAACACCGGAGCCTCTGGCCGCTCGCACACAATCAGTGTCAGCCCGTTCGGCAGCACCTTGGTGGTGGTGCGCTGCTCAAAGTTCTTCAGCATCGCCGTTTCGGCCGACACACCCTGCTGCGCCAGTGCGCCCTGCGCCGTCACGGCCGCCAGGCCAAGTGCGAGCGGACCCGCAAGCCAGGCTGCGGCTCGGGCAAGCCTCTCGATTCGCATGCAAACTCCTTGTGGGCGGGCGCCGACTCCCATCCCGCCAACTTCAAAGCTATTGCCCGTGGCCGGGGGCGTCAATTCACCTGCGGGTACCCGCACCCACACTGAACCACTGCCCGCCGCACCGCGTATCGTTCTCCAGTGAGGCTTTTCATGCGCCGCTGGATCTCCCGCATCGTCTTTTCTCTGCTCGCCGTGCTGCTCGTCGCCAGCTTCGCCGTCTGGCTCATTGAGTTCTACCCACGCTACGGCTCGCGCCCGCCGCTGCGCCTGGCTCAGGGCACCCTCGCCATCCAGCACGCGCGCATCTACACCTCGCCCACCGCACCGCCCATTGAAGATGGCACCCTGCTCATCCATGACGGCCGCATCGTCGATGTCGGCGCGCAAGTCAAAATCCCCGCCGATGCCACCCTCATCCCCTGCAACGGCTGCGTGGTCACCGCCGGCTTCTGGAATGCGCACGTGCACTTCACCGAGCCCAAATGGTCGCTCGCCCAGTGGAAGTCCGCCGCCACCCTGAATCCGCAGTTGGCCGACATGTTCCTGAGCCGCGGTTTCACCACCATCGTTGACCTCGGCTCCAACCCCGCCGACACCCTGGCCATCCGCCGCCGCATCGAAAAAGGCCGGCTTACCGGACCCTACATCTACACCGCCGGCACCGCGCTCTATCCGCCGCACGGCGTCCCCTTCTACCTGCGCGAAACCATGCCCGCCTGGATGGTGGCCATGCTGCCGCAGCCCAACACCACCGACGAGGCCCGCGCCATCGTCCGCCGCAATCTGGCTTCGGGCGCTGACGTCACCAAGCTCTTCACCGGCTCCTGGGTCCAGCGCGGCCACGTCAAGCCCATGCCGCTCGACATCGCTCAGGCTGCCGTCGAAGCCACGCACCTGAACGGCCGCCTGGTCTTCGCTCACCCCTCGGATCTCGCCGGAACCACCGTCGCGATTCGCAGCGGTGTCGATATCCTGGCCCACGCTGCCGACGATACCCGCGGCGTGGACGACGCGCTCCTCTCCGAGGCCATCCATAACAACATGGCCATGATCCCCACCCTCAAAATGTTCACCACCACGGTCACCAGCGACCCGCACTACATGGATCCCATCTGCAACCAGGTCCGCCGCTTCCACCAGCTCGGCGGCCAGCTCATCTTCGGCACTGACGTTGGCTATATATCCGACTACTCCACCGAAACCGAATTTGTGGAGCTGGGCAAAAGCGGCCTCAACTGGCAGGACATTCTGGCCATGCTCACCACCAACCCCGCCACGCGCATGGGCGTGGGCAACGCCAAGGGCACGCTCGCGCCCGGCAAGCTGGCCGACGTCACCATCCTCTCCGCCGACCCCGCGCAGGAGCTGACCAACTTCTCTCGCGTGCAGACGGTCATCCGCAGCGGGAAAGTCGTCTGGCAGCGGTAGCTGTATTGGACACGCATCCGTCGACCAGGACCCATCGGCTTTGGGAAAGAACCTGTGGTTCGCAACCTCACTGCCAAGCTGAGAGCTGACGGCTGAAAGCTGTTTTCAAGCCTTATACTGAAAGCTGCGCTTTTCGGTACGTTCCTGCCCTGCCGGACGCCGCATTTCCGGAGGTTTTCTCTTGGCTTTGGACAATCATTCCGCTGCACCACAGCGTCCCCGCATCAGGTCCACAACGGTTATTTGCGTCCGCCGCAACGGTCACGTCGTCATGGCCGCCGACGGCCAGGTCACTTTGGGCGATCACGTCCTCAAGCACTCGGCCAAAAAATCCGCCGCCTCTATCAGGACAAAATTCTGGCCGGCTTTGCCGGCTCCACCGCCGACGCCTTCTCGCTCTTCGCGCGCTTCGAGTCCAAGCTGGAGCAGTATGCCGGCAACCTCAACCGCTCTGCCGTGGAGCTGGCCAAGGACTGGCGCACCGACAAGATGCTGCGCAACCTTGAGGCTCTCCTTGTCGTCGCCGACGCTGGACAGACCTTCCTTATCTCCGGCTCAGGCGATGTGATTGATCCCGACGAGTCCATTGCAGCCATAGGCTCCGGCGGCAGCTACGCCACCGCCGCCGCCCGCGCCCTGATGGAGAACACCGATCTGGGCGCTCGCGAAATCGCAGAAAAAGCCATGAAAATCGCCGGCGAAATCTGCATCTACACCAACGACCACGTGACGTTTGAAGAGCTGCAAAGCTAATGCCGCTGCCTGTCATGTTTTGATATATACTTCCATATATATCGTTCTTCATGGAGGACGACATGGGCTCCGCAGCGGTTTCGCGCAAATCGTCCCGCACCAGGCCACCGGCCAAACCGGCCAGGGAGCGCGTCCTCATCGAGTTTCCAGCGAGTGCCCTTCGCCAGGCCGATGAGGCCGCCCGCGCCCAGGGTGTCAGTCGCAGCGAGTTCATCCGCACAGCTGTCGAGCAGCGCCTGCAGGCGATTGCCGAGGCCGAATTCGAGCGCGAACTTGAGAAAGCCTACAAGGCGAATGCTGCCTTCAATCGGACTATCCTCAAAGAGTTCGAGCATATTGACCGCGAAATGTGGATGCGGATCCCATGACCAGCCGTCCGGTTCGCGGCATGATCCTCGAAGTCGATCTCGATCCGGTAATGGGTCATGAACAAGGACGTTGCCGCCCATGCGTGGTTGTACAGAACAACGCTGGCAACCGCTTCTCTTCAATGACGATCGTGCTTCCTTTAACCGATGCGGCCCACATCGCGGCGCCGTCGCCGATCTACGTGCCAGTAAAGAAAGGGGACGGCGGAATCCGCAAGGATAGTATCGTCCTCGCGGATCAGATTCGCGCCGTAGACTTCCAGCGTGTACGCCGTTCCTTTGGCGTTCTCTCTCCCGAAACCATGAAAGCCGTTGATTGGGCGCTAGCCATTAGTCTCGGCCTCGCACGCGGCAGCAAAGCCTGAGAAAATAGAGAGTACGCATTATGGCCATCTACCTTCCCGCATCCGCCGAAGAACAAGACATCTCGCTCGACGAGCTGACCCCCCGCGAAATCGTTGCCGAGCTCGACAAACACGTCGTCGGCCAAAAGGCCGCCAAGCGCGCCGTGGCCATTGCCTTGCGCAACCGCCAGCGCCGCCAAAAGCTGCCGCCTGACCTCGCCGACGACATCATGCCCAAGAACATCATCATGATTGGGCCCACCGGCGTGGGCAAAACCGAAATTGCCCGCCGCCTGGCCAAGCTCACCAACTCGCCCTTCCTCAAGGTTGAGGCCTCCAAGTTCACTGAGGTGGGCTACGTCGGCCGCGATGTCGAGTCCATGATCCGCGACCTGGTTGAAATCGCCATCGACATGGTGCGCGAAGAGCGCCTGGAAGAAGTGGAAGACCGCGCCGAGATGAATGCCGAGGAGCGCCTGCTGGATCTGCTGCTGCCTCCGCCGCCCGCCCCGCCACAAGGCCAGGAGGGCCAGCTCTCCCTGCCCGGCACCGAGTCGCATCAGCGCTCCCGTGAAAAGCTCCGCCAGCAATTCCGCGAGGGCAAGCTCGACGACCGCATGGTCGAGCTCGACGTGCGCGAGCGCGGCACACCCCAGTTCGGCATCATCAGCAACCAGAACCTTGAGGACATGGAAATGAACCTCAAGGACATGCTGCCCAACATCTTCGGCAGCAGCCCCAAGAAACGCAAAATGAAGGTCACCGACGCCTTCGACTACCTGGTGCAGGAAGAGGAAGGCCGCCTCATCGACATGGACCAGGTGAACCGCGCAGCCACCGAGCGCGTCGAGTCCAGCGGCATCATCTTCCTCGACGAGATTGACAAAATTGCCGGCCGCGAAGGCAGTCATGGCCCCGACGTTTCGCGCGAAGGCGTGCAGCGCGACATCCTGCCCATCGTCGAAGGCACCACTGTCAACACCCGCTATGGCATGATCCGCACCGACCACATCCTCTTCATCGCCGCCGGCGCATTCCACGTCTCCAAACCCAGCGACCTTATCCCCGAGTTGCAGGGCCGCTTCCCGCTGCGCGTCGAGCTCCAGTCGCTTACCGTCGACGATTTTCTGCGCATCCTCACCGAGCCTAAGTCCTCGCTCACCAAGCAGTACACCGCCTTGCTTGAGACCGAAGGCGTGCGCCTTGAGTTTGCCCCCGAGGCCCTGCGCGAGATGGCCGAGTTCGCCTTCCGCGTCAACGAGTCCACAGAGAACATCGGCGCGCGCCGCCTGCACACCATCATGGAAAAGGTGCTTGAGGATGTCAGCTTCCTGGCCCCCGACGTGGCACGCCGCCCTGCCAACGACGAGCAGGCCAGCGCCCTCAACCAGGCCATCCAGTCCGAGTCCTCAACCCCGCTCCCCTATCAGGAGCGCATGACCGCCTCCGGCCCGGAAAAGCTCTTCACCATCACCCCCGAATACGTGAAGGAAATGGTCGCCACCATCGTCAAGGACCAGGACCTGAGCCGCTACATTCTCTAGCCGCACAGTCGGCAATTCCGTAGCATCAGCCGCTGGCTCTCCTGCGAGAAATGCGCATCCCACTCTCGTCGCCCAAGGGTGAGATGCGCATTTTTGCACATTCTAAATAACTTATTACGAAATCCAGATCATTTGTCACCTACGTTCGCATACGACCATAAATACATAAATATGCTAATATGCCTTTATGCGTACCACCATCGACATCCCGGATGAGCTCCTCAAGGCAGCCAAACACAAGGCTCTTGAAGATGACACAACCCTTCGCCAGCTCATTCTGGAAAGTCTCACGCGCGCATTGAAAGGCGACGCGGCCCGAAAACCCGCCGATCATTTCGAACTCCCGTTGATCCACTCCGTCCGGAAAGACACGCTCGTTCTCGACAACGAGACCATTTATGACCTCATTGATTTTCCCTGATGTGAATGTGTGGTTGTCGATCAGTTATCCGATTCATACGCATCACGCCAGCACTCTGGCGTGGTTCAACGGTCTTGAGCCTGAGGTGAACCTTGCCTTTTGCCGGCACACACAGCTTGGATTTTTCCGTCTGATGACAACTGCATCGATCATGGGCGTCGATGTAAAGTCTCAGCTTGAGTGTTGGAATATCTATGATCGGTGGATTCTTCCCGGCAAGGCGCGACTGTTATCCGAACCGCCTTCGCTGGAACCACGTTTGCGCCGGCTGACGGTCGGAGACCGAGCAACCCCAAAGCTTTGGGCAGATGCCTACCTAGCCGCCTTTGCCGCGGCAGCCAAAGTCCCCCTGGTCACCTTCGACCGCGCGCTCGCCGAACGTGCCCCCGGCAGCATCCTGCTCAGCTGAAATTCCGCGTTGCATCCGCGCCCCGCGCTTGCTACCTTCATCTCGTACCTCGGCAGTCCGCGCCTTGCCTTTAACCAGCGGACTCTACCTGCACGCTCCGGCTGGCGAGAGTGTGTGGATGGAGGCGTATCGCAGCACTGGGGAAGAGTGTGCCCGCGTCACGCCGTCCACTCCGCTCCCGCGCCTTTACCCGCAACCCAAACAAGGAGCGCACTATGAGCCTCGCCGAGCATCACCACCACATCCACTACATTGAGCTTTCCGCCACCAGCATGGAGGCCGCCAAGGCTTTCTACTCCGCCGTCTTCGGCTGGAGCTTTGTCGATTACGGCCCCGACTACGCCAGCTTTACCGAGGAGTCGGCCGGCATCAACGGCGGCATCTTCAAGGTCGAGCCGCACGCGGAGTTCCCCAAGGGTGCGCCGCTCATCGTGCTCTACTCCAAAGACCTGAAAGCCACCGAGGCCGCAGTCATCGCCACCGGCGGCTCCATCCTCGTGCCCACCTTCGAGTTCCCCGGCGGCCGCCGCTTCCACTTCTCCGACGGTGTAGGCAATGCCCTGGCCGTCTGGTCGGAGTAATCCGTACCCGAAAAATCTTCAGCTCCAAAAAGCAAACAGCCAACGGCCCATCCCGTTGGCTGTTTTCCTATTCCTATTCCCTACTCCCTGCTCACTGCCCACTGTCGAGTAGCAGCGGCTTCTTCGGTCCCAGTTGCTCGCGCACCAGCGTCAGCCCCAGAATGCACCGCTCAAACCAGTCGCTGAGCCGCGCAAACAGCGGCGCTTCCTGCTCGTACTCAAACAGGTTGAACTGGCTCACGATGTAGTAGCTCTCCTTGCCGGCGCGAATCAGCTCGCCCATGCCAGGCCGCGCATGCCGCCGCGCGCTCCGCGAGTCCGCTGCGTCCGGATACATGCCCGCCACAAACAGCGCGTAGTCGCCAATGTGCTTGCGCAGCGCGCGCTCAGCGTCGAACGAGGACGCCGCGCCGTGCACTGGATCGGCCGCCGCCACCATCGCTGCCAGGTCCTCAATGGGCCTGCCGGCAGGGTCGCGCATCGCGTACAGCTTTTCCGCCTGCGAGAACTCGCACAGCAAATGTGCCACGTAGCCGGTCAGCTCGGGGTCGTGCAATCCCAGCGTGCCCTCATAGCTGTTGCGCACCACTTGCTGAAAGAACGCTTCCAGCGGATGACCCTGGCTCGGCATACAAGTCCTCCCATATGCACACACGCGCATCGTTGTCGGTTGCGGCAACGGCCTCTGCGCTCGTGCATGCAGCCGGAGGCGCCAGCCACTGCCCTTGTCCTGCTTGTGGTTGAGATAGAGAGTAGCCGAAAAGCCGTACTGGCCACGTGCATTGCCGCCACTTTGTTGGCAGTACGGCGCGCCGACTGCGAACCGCATGTGCAGCGCATAAAGAAAGGCGGCCCATTGCAGGCCGCCTTCTGTGTTTGCCTGGTGCGCGCTTACACCGCCACCGGCGTGCGCTGCTCCAGGACCGCCAGCCGGTTGGCCAGCAGCGTTTCCAGCTTGACCAGCGCGGCGCTGAAGCCTTCAATGCCTTCCTTCAGCTTGTCGTGCGCCATGCGGTCCCCATCGTGCATCACGTCAAAGGTTTCCTTGTCCATGGGGATCTTGCCAATCTCCATCCCCTTGGCCGCGGCGGGGTCCAGCTTGCGAGGCAGCACCGCCTGGGTGGCTTCCAGCTCCGCCAGCAGGTGCGGAGAGATGGTCAGCAAATCGCAGCCCGCCAGCTCCGTAATCTCGCCAATGTTGCGGAAGCTCGCGCCCATCACCTGCGTCTTGTAGCCGAACTTCTTGTAGTAGTTGTAAATCTTGGTCACCGACTGCACACCGGGGTCGTCGACCGCCGTGTAGTCCTTGCCCGTGTCCTTCTTGTACCAGTCAAGAATGCGGCCCACGAACGGCGAAATCAGCGTTACGCCCGCCTCCGCGCACGCCACCGCCTGGTGCATGCCGAACAGCAGCGTCAGGTTGCAGTGGATGCCTTCCTTCTCCAGCACCGCCGCGGCTTGAATGCCTTCCCAGGTCGACGCAATCTTGATGAGGATGTGCTCGCGGCCCACGCCCGCCGCGTCGTACTGCGCGATGATGCTGCGCGCCTGCGCAATCGTCTTCTCCGTGTCGTAGCTCAGCCGCGCGTCCACCTCGGTGCTCACGCGCCCCGGCACAATGGCCAGAATCTTTTTGCCAAACGCAATCGCCAGCCGCTGGAAGGCCAGGTTCGCCACCGCATGCTCGCCGGCCTTCTCGCCCAGCTCGTTGCGCGCTTCCTTCAGCACGCCATCCACAATCGGCTGATACTGCGGCAACTGCGCCGCCGCCGTAATCAACGAGGGGTTGGTCGTCGCGTCCGTCGGCTTAAACTTCTCCATCGCGTCGATCTCGCCCGTGTCCGCCACAACCGTGGTGTAGGTCCGCAACTGTTCCAGCAAATTTTGTGGCATGTGTCCTCCGGGGAAGTTAATGAGTTCCCAGTGTATCTCTCTAGTTGGATTCATCGGCAAAAGCCAGGTTGCACGCGCGCCAAAATTAACCTTCATCCGCGGCAAAGGCATTGCTCAGCGTGCCAAGTCCCTGAATGGAAACGTCCACGCGGTCGCCAGGCTTGAGCGGCGCAACCCCGGCCGGCGTGCCGGTCAGCACCAGGTCGCCTGGCTCCAGGGTGAAGGCCGCGCTCATGTACGCCAGCAGTTCCGGAATCGGGAAGATGAAATCGCGTGTCGAGCCCTGCTGTTTCAGCTCGCCGTTCACGCGCGTCTCCACCGTCACGCCGGCCTCGGGGTCAATCTCATCGCTCAGCAGCGGGCCCACCGGGCAAAACGTGTCAAAGCCCTTGGCCCGCGTCCACTGCCCATCTTTCTTTTGCAGATCGCGCGCCGTCACGTCGTTCGCAATCGTGTAGCCGCGCACATGGCTGCGCCAGTCGCCGCCTACGCGAAAGTGGCGCATGCGCTTGTCGATGACCAATGCCAGCTCACCCTCGAAATCCACACGCTCGGCCACGTGCGGCATGCGCACCACACCGCCCGGCGCCAGCAAAGACGAGACTGGCTTCCAGAACAGCAGCGGCTCCACCGGCACCTCGTTGCCCAGCTCTTTGGCGTGGTCGCGGTAGTTGCGCCCCACGCACAGAATCTTTCCCGGCAGCACCGGCGGCAGCAGCGTGGCCGCACGCAGCGCCATAGGCTCAAAGTCAAAGCTCCACGCCGTGGCCCTGCCATGCACCAGCCGGAAGGCGTGGTCCTCTTCAGGCGCCGGCGCCAGGTCCACAATCCACGGCTCGCCGCCGCGCTCTTCCACCGCGCCGTACAGCGCCTGCCCTTCAAACAGAAACCGGCAACATTTCATCGCAATCTTCTCCGTACGCTACTGCGCGGCTGGCGCAGTTTCCGTTGCCGCGGCCGAGCGCGCGCTCTCGCGGCCGCCGTGGTCTACCGCGCTCACCGCATAGCTGTACGCGTGGCCGGCCTGCACCTGCGCATCGTGGAAGGCCGGACCCACCACCGGCTCGGCCGGTGAAATCCTCTGCCACACGCCGCCGCTCTCGCTGCGATACACAATGTACCCGGCCACATCGGCCTCGGAGTTCGGCTCCCAGCTCAAATCAATTGAAACGCTGCCATCCGCGGCCTGCGCGGCCACCGCTGCCAGCCCCTGCGGCGCATCGGGAGGGAAAATATCTTTCACCTCCACGCGCAGCGGCGCAGACAACTCGCCGGGAAGCTCCAGCGTCTTGCCGTCCACTTCCACCTGCGCCACATGCTGCGCGCGGTACTCATACGTCTGGCCCAGTTCCGCGGTCTTGTCCACCGCGCCCCCGGCCTGCGCGCCGTGCTCCACCAGCAACGAAATCTCCACCGGCTCGTCGCCGCCAACGGTAGTCTTCTTCGCCTTCTTCGGAGCACTGAGCCAGGTGCGATGCAGCCGTACTGCCGTGCCGTCGCCCGTGGGCGCCCAATGCAGCGCCACGCCATCCTTGCGCAGCTCGCTGGTCACATTCGCCATTGGCCCCGGCGCGGCGCCAGCCAAAATCACCGCCTCATTGGAAAGGCCGGCCGAGCGGCCGCCCGCGTTGAACAGCTCCACCGCGTAGCGCACCGCATGCGGCGCTCCCGCGGCCAGCTCCGCCGGCAGCGTCTCGGTCCACGTGCCCGCGGTGGAGGGCCCCAGCTTCAGCATCGACCCCACCGGCTGGCACACGCCGCCCTTGTCGCCGCGGCACACGCGCACATCCATCGCATTCTTCAGGAGCAGCTTGTCAGTGGTGCGGCGCGGCATCGACCAGGTCAGCGTCACCTGACTACCCGCGCGCTCCGCGCTCAGGTCGTTTACCGGCACCGGCAAATTCAACGACGGTGGCTGCGGCGCACCCGGCGTGCCGCACCCAGCCAGCCCCAGCGCCAGCACCAACCCCGCCAGCCCGCAAATCGCAATCCTGCGCATCGCTCCCAGTCTAATGGACGCACGCCAGCTATCCTGTCTGTGCACCCATGGCCAACTCAGCTTCAACCACGCCTCCCGCGGAGACGCACTCGCGCTCCTTCCGCATCCGCATGGTCGCGGCCTTCTTCTGCATCTATTTTCTGTGGGGCACTACCTTCCTCGGCATCCGCATCGCGGTGGAGGAGCTGCCGCCCTTCTTCGCCGCAGGCATGCGCTTCTTCACCGCCGGCGTGGTGCTCTACGGCTTTATGCGTCTCCGCGGAGCCGTGCCGCCCAACCGCCTGCAATGGCGCAACCTCGGCATCATGGCCCTGCTCATCTTCGTAGCCGAGTACGGACCGCTCTTCTGGGCGGAAAAATACGTTCCCTCGGGAATCGTCTCCGTACTGGCGGCAACCATCCCCATCGTCACCATCGTGATTGAGATGCTGATCCTCCGCCAGCAATCCTTCCGCTGGGGCATCTTCACTTCGTCGCTGCTGGGCTTTGCCGGTGTAGCGGTGCTGCTGTCGCATGGCGCGGGCCAGTCCATCGGCCTGCGGCCCAGCCTGGCCGTACTCTGCGGCGTGGTCAGCTGGTCCTTCGGCACCGTGCTCAGCCGCGGATACTCGCAGCCCGCCTCGCGCCCGCTCACCTCCGGCGCCATCATGATGCTGGGCGGCGCGGGCCTGCTTATTCTCTCCGCCGCCTTCGGAGAAATGCACCCCTTCCCGCACATCAGCTTGCGCGCGGTGCTGGCGCTGCTCTACCTCATCGTCTTCGGATCGCTCATCGCCTTCACGGCCTTCGTCTGGCTGCTCTCGCACATGCCTGCGTCCAGCGTCTCGAGCTACGCGTACGTCAACCCCATCGTCGCGGTCGCGCTGGGCCACTACCTCGCCGCCGAGCCTGTCACCCCGCGCACCTTCGCCGGCTCCGCGCTGGTCATCCTCAGCGTCTTCCTGATTCTGCGCCCCAAAAAGAAAACAGCGTAGATGGCCAGGGAAACCGGGTACCCCACATCCGGGGTCCCCACAAACAGGTCTTCGTTTGTGGGGTGGACACATCTCCTTCTTTTGGAGATGTGGGAGGCCACAGATCTTGGGTGCTCCAGGTCTCGCTTTTGAGACCTGGGAAACCACGGACTTTACGCGCGCAAAAGATCCGCAGTTGCTGCATGCAGCGTTTAATCCACCCGCAGCGCCTCCATCGGATTCAGCCGCGCGGCGCGCGAGGCGGGAATCCACACTGCAAGCAGCGCCACGGCCGTCAGCACAATCGGTACGGTCACAAACACCAGCGGGTCGTACGGCTTCACGCCGAAGAGGAACGTCGCAATCAGCCGTGTGAGCCCGAACGATGCGCCCACACCGACCACCACGCCGATGAGCGCCAGCCGCATGCCGTGCCACACCACCAGCTTGCGAATCACGCCGCGGTCGGCGCCCAGCGCCATGCGAATGCCCATCTCCTGGGTGCGCTGCTGCACGCTGTACGCCATCAGGCCATAAATGCCGATGGACGCCAGCACCAGCGCCACCGCGCCAAACGTTCCCAGCAGAATCATGTTGAAGGTTTCGCGCGCCGTCGAGCGCGCCACAACTTCGTCCATCAGGCCTACGCGCGCCACCGGAAAGCCGCCGCTGGCCTGCCGCAGCTGCTCGCTGATTTGCGCGGTGAGCGTGCGCGGGTCGCCATGGGCGCGCACCAGCCAGGCAATCGGCGTCAGGCCGCCGTTCAGCTTGGTAATGCCGTCGGTCACCTGCGCCTGCGGCACAATCATCACCGGGCGCGGGTCACGGTTCAGGCCGCCATCGTGCGTGTCGCCCACAATGCCGATAATCTGCCGCGCCGGCTCGTCGAACTCCGGCCCCACGCCCTTGCCGATGATGAGCTGCTGGCCGAGCGGGTCGCCCTTGGGCCAATACTGCTTGGCAAATGCCTGGTTGATAAGCACCACGCCGGGCGCGCCGGTGGTGTCCTTGTCGGTAAAGCCGCGGCCGCGCACAATCGGAATCTTGAATGTCTCAAAGTATCCGGGTGAGACGTTCATCCAGCCCGCGCCGCCGGTGGCCGGCTGGTTGTTGAGCGGACGGCCCACAACGATGAACGGCAGTCCGAAGCCGCCCTGCAGCGGAATGCAGCACGCACTAGCCGCCTGCTCCACGCCAGGAATAGCCAGCAGCCGCTCGCGCCCGTCGCGGGCCAACTGCGCCACCGCGGCGGTCTTCTCGTAGCGATCGCCGGTCAACGCCATCTCCATGGTGAGCACATGGTGGGCGTCGAAGCCGGGATTGACGCCGCGCAGCGCGATGAACGTGCGAATCAGAAGCGACGAGCCCACCAGCAGCACCAGCGCCAGTGAAACCTCACTGATGACCAGCAGCGCGCGCACCTTGCCCTGCCGAAAACTCGTTCCCGAACGGCTGCTGCTCTCCTTCAGCGACGAATTCAAATCGGTCCTGGACGCGCTGAGCGCCGGGAACAGGCCGAAGATGATTCCGGTAAGCACCGCGACCGCCAGCGTAAAGCCAAGCACGCGCCAGTCCAGGCCGACGTGCGAGCCGTTCTCGCCAATGCGCGGCAGCCCGGCCGGGCTTACCGCCAGCAGCGCGCGCACGCCGCCAAAGCCCAGCAGCAGGCCCAGCACGCCGCCGGTAAGGGCAAGCATCACGCTCTCGGTCAGCAGTTGCCGCACAATGCGCGCACGGCTTGCGCCCAGGGCAGAGCGGATGGCGAACTCGCGCTTTCTGCCGGTGGCGCGCACCAGCAACAGGTTGGCCACGTTGGCGCAGGCAATCAGCAGCACCATGCCCACCGCGCCCAGCAGCACCAGCAGCGACGAGCGCACATCGCTCACAATCGAGTCGCGCAGCGGCTGCACGGCAAAGCCGCCGTTGTTATCGGCAGCGTCAGGGAACTGCCGCTTGAACTCCGCCCATGCCAGCTTCATTTGTGCGTTGGCCTGCGCCACGGTCACGCCCGGCTTCAACCTGGCTGAGGCGAGAAAGAAGTGTCCCTGGTTGGTGCTGTTCGGCTCAAACTGGAAAGGCACCCACAGGTCCGCGTCAGGATCGGTGCGAAAGTCGCGGCCCAGCACGCCCACAATCGTGTACGGCTTGTTGCCCAGCGGCAATGTTTTGCCCACCACGCCGGGATCGCCGCCAAAGCGCTTTTGCCACAGCCCGTAGCTCAGCACCACCACGCTGCCGCCGTGCGGCGAGTCCTCCTGCGCCGTAAAGGTGCGGCCCAGCATCACCGGCGCGCCAAAGACGCGGAAGTACGCCTCCGAGACGTGAATGCCGTGCACCAGCTCCGGCCGGTCGCCGGTGACGTTGAAGCCCGGCCCGGCAAAGTCGTAAGCCGCCACGTCCTGGAAGACGTTGCTCTGGCGCTGCCATATCTGAAACTTGGGAATCGAGGCAATGGCCGCGTTGCCGTCGGGCGAGGTCAGCTCGCACTGCACAATGCGGTCGGCGTCAGGATAGCCAAGCGGCTTCAGCAGCACCGCGTTTACCACCGTGAAAATAGCCGTATTGGCGCCGATGCCCAGCGCCAGCGCGCTTACCGCCGCAATGGTAAAGCCGGTGCTCTTTTTGAAAAGCTGCAAGGCATGCTTGATGTCATTCCACACTTCGCCCACAGACACACTCCTCCTGCTCCATGACGGGAATGCAAAAAATACAACAAGTGCGGCGGGATCTGGCGCCGTCAACTTCTCAACGGTTGACCCTCTTAATTGGTTAACAAGGGGATGTCGTTCTCTGCTTTTCGTAGACGCAGCAATGTTACAGGGGGTAGCACCAATGCGCGCATATTTTTCTCGGGCGGCGCCGCAGCCCGCTTCGGCCGCCGCGCCGGCCTGCGCGCCCATGCCGTATTCTTGCCAGCAGTCAAAACAATTCGCACGCAAAAAGGGAACGCCACTTGCTCATCTTCGCCGCCATTCTTGCCACCTTCGTTTACGGCATGACTTCCGCCCTGTTCGGCACCATTCTGCCGCGCCTTTCCGAGCGCTTCCAGCTCACGCCGCGGCAAAACGGCCTCATCGCTGCCGCACAAGGCGTCGGCCTCATGGTGGCTTCGCTCTCCATCGGCCCGCTGCTTGATGCGCGCGGCGACAAGATTGGCCTGCTGCTGGGCCTGGCAGCCATTGCCATTGCACTGTTCGCGCTTCCGCGCGCGGGCGGCTTTATCTCCATCGCGTTGCTGCTGTTTTTACTGGGCGCAGGCGGAGGCATCGTGGTCACCGGCGCCAACGCGCTGGCCGGTGCGGCCGCATCCGAGCATCGCGCCATCGTGCTCAACATCGTCAACCTCTTCTTCGGCCTCGGCGGATTCGCCACGCCCTTCCTCTCCGCCAACTTCTTCCGCAAAAACTGGACGCGCCTCGCCACCTCCATCGCGGTGCTGGCCGTGGCCGTTCTCGCCGTCGAAGCCTTCACCCCCATGCCTCCGCCGCTGGCTGCCTCGGCCGTGGGCGCCGCGCATCTCTCTGCGCTGCTGGCCCAGCCATTGCTTCTGCTGCTCGGCCTCTACCTCTTTCTTTACGTGGCCTGCGAGGTCGGCATCTGGAACTGGCTGCCACGCCACCTCATCGCCCAGGGCGTGCCGGAGTCGCGCGCGCTCAACATCCTCTCTTTCGGATTCGCACTCGGACTCATCCTGGGCCGCGTCGCCGTTGCACCAATCCTGATTCATGGCTCGCCGGTCAAAGTCATCCTGTGGGCAGCGGTGGCCATGGCGGTCACCACGTTCTTCATGCTCCGCACCAACCGGCCCGCGGTCGCCGCTGTTCTGGTCTTCCTGGCCGGCGTCTCCATGGCTCCGGTCTTCGCCACCACGCTGGCCATCGTCGGCTCCAGCTTCCCGCAGTCGACCGCCACGGCCACGGGATTCGCCGTCACCTGCGGCTGGGCCGGCCTCGCCCTCAGCTCGCCGCTCATCGGCGCCATCGCCGGACCCGACCCCAAACGCCTGAAGCAGGCTCTGCTGCTGCTGCCCGCGTTGGCGCTGCTCATGGTCGGCGTTAACTTCGCCGTACAAGCCGCCATGCGATAGGAGGGAATCGGCCTGTGTCAGGGCACGACTTCAGTCGTGCCGCAAGCGACTTAAGAAATTTTTGAGGGCTTTAGCCCCTGCGGAACTGGTGCTCAATCTAGATGAGCGCGCATGTCTCTTTCGTCTGTCTCTCCCTGCCGTCTTTCAGTTTCCAATTCCATTGAATGACGAACTTCCCCGGGAATATCGCCATCTGATCTTCCGGCCAAGCAATACCCGATACCTGAGCAACATGCTGCGTTTTGCCATCACGCGCTTCCAATGGGCAATCTCGAATCACGGACATGTATTGCCGAATGAACGCCTGCCAGTACGCGTCGGAACTGAGCACTTGAGCGTCCACGCCGTGTGGGGCAAGTGACGCTACCAATTCAGTTCGAAAAAGTCTATGAGTTGCGAAACCATGAATAGGCTCGAAATTCGCTGGCGACAAGCCTGTATTGAGGTACTCGGACTCGTAATTGTCGAAGCGCTTAAGCACATCTTGTGCACCTTGGCCACACAGCTTCGGATGCACTACCCAATCACAGCAGAGCTTGAGCGCAGGAAACCCATCGAGCGTGTCTTGTTGTTCCAGCATCTTCCGCACTTCGACAAGGATGTATACAACCTGCCTCTCCGATGTGATCTCAAGTCTCAGCTCTTCGTTTAGCTTCGCAACGATCTCGTTTTTCATTTTGCAGTCAACCCCGAGAAACAGATTCATCCGAACGTCTTGACTGTGAAAGAACCGGTTGCCGCTACAGCCGCCGCAGCCGCTCGCAGGCCTCGTTCAGTTCCTCATCTTTTTTTGCAAAGCAGAAGCGCAGCAAATCTTCGCCGCGTCCTTTGCGGAAAAATGCGCTGCCCGCCACCGCTGCCACGCCCGTTGCCGCAAGCAGCGCGCGGGCTTTCTCCGCGGCGGTTTTGCCCGGCAAATGCGGCACACGCGCCAGCACGTAATACGCACCGGCCGGCACGCTCGGCTCCATGCCCACGGCCCGCAGCGCTGCCAGTATCCGCTCGCGCTTGTCCTGGTGGTCGGCGGCAAGCTGCGTGTAAAACTCCGGCGGCAACTGCTCCAGCCCCGCCGCCGCGCCGTGCTGCAGCGCTGAAGGCGCGCACACATACGTCAGGTCGTGGAAGTAGTGCATCGCGCCCATCCACTTCGCGTCCGCCGTCACGTAACCCAGCCGCCAGCCCGTAATG
>DASVLI010000057.1:0-8956 GCA_036384955.1 Occallatibacter sp. | reverse complement strand
TGTGTCAGATCGGCGGCATCGGCACGGTCGTGCACGGTGCGGGCAAGCAGAGAGTAGATGGGCTGGTGGTAGCGCGCCAGCAGCCAGGCGAACGCCTCTTCCGAGCCGGCTCGCAATTCCGCGACGAGAGCCGCTTCCTCGGTAGGTACGTTCAACGCGCTGGCAACATTGCCCATGGTGAGGTCCACCTGCAAACCAGAGTCCTCCCACATTAACGCAACAGAGCGTCTTTTGCATCCTGCCCGTCACAGAAGATCGTTAGTCCTTGTGGCGGAGCATCTTACGCCGGCCCGGCCGCCAGGGATTCATCGAATCACTGCGCCGGAACCGCAGAGTGCGCGGGAGACGAGCGCCGTTTTTCGCCGGCATCTCGCGCCTCTATAGTCTTAGACACCGGCAGGGGGTGAAAGTGTTCCCGGTCACGGGGGGTTACGGTTGTATATGCAGAAATGGGACGCACCTAAATCGTAAAGACAACGCGCTTTGCGGACTCCGCGCGGCTCCATGCCGTCTCTACCTGGGCCAGCGGCACCGGATCCGCCTCGATACGGAGTTTGCCGGCGGCAGCCATGGCAAAGAGATTGGGAATGGCCGCAATGATCTGGTCAATGGGCACCGAACCGAAGCCACTGCCCAAAAGACGCAGGTCAATACTGCGCAGCGCGGCGCCCGGCAGAGTGATGGTCGGCCCGGCGCTGTTGCCCACCTCCACCAATCGTGTGGTGCGTACCCCACTCGCCGCGAATTTCCTGGTCAGGGCTTCAAGCAGCAACTCGGTCGGCCTGCCCCACAGGTAGTCGATAACAACATCGATGCCCCGGGCGGCCTGAGCCGCCAGTGCCTCGCGCACGGCGTCCTCGGGCTCGGCCAGGCCAATAATCGCATCCACATCCTCGCCGGCCAGCGCCTTCACGTTACGGCCCGCGGCAACAATGCGCTTTGCGCCCAGCAGCCGCGCGCACTGGATGGCCAGGTGCCCAGCCACGCCGGTTGCACCCATGATGAGTACGGTTTCGCCAGCCGCCAACTGGGCGCGCGCCTTCAGGGAGAGCCATGCCGACATGCCGGGATTGGCCAGCGCCGCGGCCTGCACCGTGTCGAGCGCGTCGGGCAGCAGCACGGTCATGGTGGGCGAAACCGCACAGTGCTCCGCCATGGTGCCCCACGGCCGGCGCGCTCCGCCAAAATACACACGCGTACCATCGGCGCGGACACCAACGCCATCCACACCGGGAATGAATGGCACCTCGCCGCCATCGGAGTAATGCGCTCCCTGGGCAATGGCGCGCACCACCGGGTGAAGTCCGGCGGCCTTCACGTCGATGAGAACCTCGCCCACGCGCAGCTCAGGGTCGCTGAATTCCTGGAAGACGGGCGGCTTTTTCAGGTCGTTGACAACAGCAGCATGCATGGTGAGACCTCCACGGGGAGTGGGATTGAGTTTCCACTGTACGACACCGGACCGGAGGGCATGGATGTGCTGCCGGCGACTTGGGAACAGGGCTTACAAAGGTTTCTACCCCAGTTTGACGAACTGCCCCTAAGCAGAGACAATAGAGAAGTTGCATTCCTGCAGCAGTGGGCCTGTGGCGCAGCTGGGAGCGCGCTTCCATGGCATGGAAGAGGTCATCGGTTCGATCCCGATCAGGTCCACCAATTCATTTACCTATATTCTTAAGCCTATAGAGACTCGCCACAATCTTCCCATTCGGAGATTTTGCTCCCGATCCGGACTCAGCGTATCGCGAATGAGGTTCTGGCGCTTGATTTAATTCGCGCCCTTTTCCAAACATCGGTCAACCGTAGGCTAGAGAACTGTTATTAAAACGGCTTCCCGGGATTCCTTCCAAGTTGTTTCCTGAAATCTTCATCTCCGAGACAGGCGGAACTACGCAATGGCTCGGACGAGGTCACACTCGACTAGAGCGAGCAGACCATTGTCGAATGCGTCCTGGTGCTTATCCCGCAACCCGCACGGCAAACCAGTAATAACGCCGCCAGCAGAACATGCAACGGACTGGCCGCAGCGCGAACATGCTGAGCAGCCCGTCGTATGAGCGCACCTCGGCCGGTTTGAAGTCGACCGAGGTACAGACGGGGCACTTATGCCGCAGCCAGAGCAGATGCGGTAACCAAATGGGCCAATGCTGATTTGTGGCATTCATTGAATTCTCCAGCCGACTGCTTACAGCCGGCCCGCGCTTTCTGAACTTGAGTGGGTATCCAGCCATGCAAGCAGGCGACCAATACTGCCCGTAGCAAGCGCCACGCTGGAATCAGCTGCCCCATAGTAGAGGCTGATCGTGTCCCCGTCGTCGGCGATGGTTTGTCCACAGGGAAATACGACGTCTCGGACGTCGCCAGTCCGTTCATACGGGGCTTCGGGACCGAACATCCACGAGTTTCCACGCTGCAGGCAGACTTCCGGCTTCTCCAGATCGAACAGGGCAAGGCCGAGGCGATAGATGCTGCCTGAGGCGGTTTGCCGCACGCCGTGGTAGATGGTCAACCAGCCCTTCGGCGTTTCAATGGGCGGAGAACACAAACCAATTTTGTTCGCATCCCACCAGCCGCCGCGGCGCGCTTCGAGAATCACTTTGTGGTTCCCCCAATGACGCAAATCGGGCGAGTAAGAGATCCACATATGCGCGCCGGTGGGCGTGACGGGGCGATGAATCATGGCCCAGTAGCCGTTGATTCTGCGCGGCAGCAGTGCCGCGTCCTTGTCTTCAGGTGGCATGATGACGCCGAAGCGCTCGAAGCTTCTGAAGTCCTTGGTGAGCGCGAGCGAGACTCCGGGGCCGCCGCGCGCAAACGAAGTATAGGCAATCGCGTACTGTTCAAGCTCAGGCACGTATGTGATGCGCGGATCTTCAATGCCCCAGATTTCTTCAGGATAGTCACGAGGATTGGCCATCAGTGTGGGCCGGGAATCGATGCGCCATCCGTTGATTCCGTTGGCGGAGCGGGCGGCGCACAAATGCGACAGGCCCGTTCGATCTTCCACCCGGCATAGCAGCAGAGTGTCTCCCTCTGGCAGCCGCACGGCCGCGGGGTTGAAGACGCTGTTGACGGGATAGGGCCAATTCTCGCGGCTGAGGATCGGGTTGCCGGTGTGGCGGGTGAACAAAGGTTCGTCAACACCCGTTTCAGGCATTGCAGGTTGCGGGGCAGCAAGCTCTGGCACGGGTGCCGGAGAGATATTTGGGCTCAAAGAGACACGCTCATTTCCTGGTGAAGTTCGTTCATGTTTGTTACTCGCTCCTCTTGCATTTCGAGAAGGGCCATCAGGAACGAAAGCGTTGACTCCGCGCCCTGATTCTCATTCACGCGGTCGGGATGCAGTCCGTCTCTGCACCCGCCGGTGGCAGAGTCGTAAAGTGGAACCTGCAGATCGTTCTTGCCGAGAAACCAGCGGAAGATAATCTGCGCCTGATCAAGCCAATGCTGGTCACGCGTAAGCCTGTAGGTTTCAAGGCATGCGGAGATGGTGGCGCAGGCCTCAACGGGCTGCTGATCGAAGCGGGCCTTCTCTTTGCCTTCGGTAAAAAATCCATTCGAGCCGATGGGCACGAATATCTCGTCGTCCCCATGATGTTGCACGGCCACGAGCCATTGCAGAGACTCGATACCCGCAGTCATCATCTTCTTGTTTCCACTGCGCCATCCAGCCAGAATCAGCGCTTGCGACAGCCTTGCGTTGGAGTATGAGAGGCTCTTCTCGAACCACTGCCAGGTCGAGTTGGAACTCCTCTCGTAAATATCCAGCAGGCGATTGGCGAGCGCGTTGCGCGCACCTTGCACGGCCCGGTCACCCGGAAACCAGTCCAGGTAGGCCTGCATGCCAAGAATGCTGAATGCCCATGCGCGCGGGCTGCTGAATGTGACAGCGACAGGCATGGCAGCCTCAAACAGTCTGCCCGCTGCCCCGCGCAATCCTTCGTCCTTGGAGTGACCAAGCACAATGCCGAGCGACCATAGAGCACGGCCATGGCTATCTTCAGAGCCAAAGTCTTCAAGCCATTGCCGGTCGTAGCCAAGGAAATTCCTGAACCGTCCCGTATCCGGATGAAACGCGAGCCAGAGAAACGCCAGATAGCGTCGAGACAAAGTCGAGTACTCTGCGATGGACCCAAATTGTGCACGTTCATCAAGGAAAGTGGAAACGATGAGTGCGCGCGCGTTGTCGTCGGTGGTGTAGCCCTCGCGGGGGTTGGGCACGGAGAAGATTGCGTGCTGCAGCATGCCGGTGTCGTCCGTCATGTCGCGCAGGTGCTGAGTGTTCAGCACGGGCAGTTCGTTGGGCGCGCTCAATGCCGCTTCATCCAATTGCGCGGGCCGCGGTCGCAAACTGCGCTCGAATCGCGCACGCTGAAAACTCGCCATATAGGCGCGCGCCGTCTTGGGCCATGTGGTTTTGCGCGAGTAAAGATACGCACGCTTGCGCATGGCGTGGCGCTCGGCATCATTTTCCAGCAGGCGAAGCACGGCTTTCGCAATCGAGCCCGGATCGTCAAAGGGAACTATCACGCCTCGACCGTCTGCCAGCAGCTCTTTCGCGTGCCAGTACGGCGTGGAGACAATGGCCTTTCCGGCGCCCAGGGCAATGGCGAGCGTTCCGGAAACCACCTGCGCCTCCTGCCGGTAAGGTGTGACGTAAATGTCCGCTGCGCCCACGTGCTCAATCAACTCCTCGGCACTTACAAAGCGGTTGTTGAGGATTAAGTGCGAAGAGACGCCAAGCTCCTCGGCCAGCGCCTTCAGCTCCTCGCGATACCGCTCGCCTTCGCGCTTGCGAATATGCGGATGCGTGACACCGGAGACGATGTACACCGTATTCGGATGCTGTGCCAGAATCGCCGGCAGCGCGCGAATCACGTTCTCGATGCCCTTGTTGGGAGACAGCAGGCCAAAGGTAAGCAGGACCGACTTCCCTTCCGTGCCAAACCTGTCTTTGAAATAGTTGGGGTCCATGAAGTGCATCTCCGGCACGCCATGCGGAATCACATCAATCTTTTCCCCGGGAACCGAGTACACATCGCGCAACAGTTCTGCCGCCAGTTCGCTCATCACCACCAGGCGGTCAGAGAGGGAAGCGATTTCTTCCAGTACGGCCCGCTGATGGATATCAGGCTCGCGCAGAACCGTGTGCAGCGTAGTCACCAACGGCATCTTCAGCTTGCGCAAAAGAGCGAGAATGTGCCGGCCGGCAATGCCGCCATAGATACCGTACTCGTGCTGCAGGCACACCAGATCGTTGCCGTTGAAATTCAGGAAGTCCGCAGCTCGCTCATAGGAGGCCAGCTCTTCCTGTTCAAGCTCGAGGCGCACCTGCTCCGGATAATCGTACGACGAGTCCGGGTCGTTGACCGGGATGGCGAACAATCGCTCCGGACCATACTCGACGGCGAGCGCAGTGCACAGATCCGTGGTGAAGGTGGCAATGCCGCATTCGCGTGGAAGATAGTTCCCGACAAAGGCGATGCGCGTTGGCAGAGGAACGGCAGGCGCTGTCCATCCGATGGACGGCGATACCGCGGAAGTATAACTGCCGGTCAGAGGATTCGACGGGGTCATTTCATGGGGAGACATTCTGGCCTGCTTTCGTTTGAGCCGATGTGGCTCGCGGATGTGACACTACGGCCTGGCTTGTTTTTCTGGCCGTTGGATTGCCGTTGATCGAGTTGGTGCGGTTCCGGGTCAGGCCTCGCTCGGGCAGTCCAGGGGAGTTTGTTCCTGAATTTGCCGCGGCTGTACGATGACAGTCGCGACATGGAACCCGAGAAACCTGGACACCAGCACCGACTCCAGCTCAGCGGCATTGAACCGCCTCGCGATTCCATCGAGTGCGTGGGTCAGCGCGCGGTCGGTTGCGACCTGCTGGCTGCCGCCGAAGCCCTTACGGGCACAGGGGGCCGATATCCACATGAAGTGCCAACCAGCCTGGCGAATCATGGTGTCGAAGACCGGAGCCTGAAGATCGTCAAGAATCATCCAGTCAGCACCGACCGGCTCCTGGGTCGGGTTCAGTTGGTTTGGCAGGATGCATCCATTGCGGAGGAAAACAGAATGCAGCTTCACGCTTGCGCGCTTTTGGATACTGCGAGCATCGGCACAGTTCCGAGGCCGGGCTCAATCGCCGCAGAAAGTGTACTCAGTCCACTCGATGTGGGCCGCTCCGTCGATGCCTGGGCCACATGGCCTGTCGGCGACTCGACGAGTCCCGATTCCACGGCCAGACGACTCCTGCCACTGGACTGGTTCAGCGACGGGTAAAGATGGATACCTCTATGGTTGCGACGCGATAGATGGTTCTTTACGTCACTTTTTTGGGAAAGGCTCATGGCAACTCCGAAGTACGGTTGCGTACTTGAACGGTGCTCGTCCGAAGCGAAGCCTGGAGTGCCGAAGGCGAGAAATGGTGAAACTTACTACTACTTCGAGCATACTCCAGTAAGTGTGCACGTGCCGATGGTTTTGTAGCCGCCTTTGGGCAAGGAATTCAAGAGTCGAGATTGGTCGCAAGAGCCATTGATTACGCGGTCAGCGCACTGGAAATGCGATCCGTTTAGAGATAGGTTGCTCTCGGTGTTTCTCGTACTTACAACGACTTAGCGAGCAGCTGGGACTAGTAAGTATTGAATTGCCGATTGCTGGCTCCATGGCATGGAAGAGGTCATCGGTTCGATCCCGATCAGGTCCACCAAAACTCCCTAAATGATCGATAAGCTCTGAACGCGGCTGAATCGCTGTGTTCGCGCCTGTTTATGATGGGCCATGCGAATCACCCGGCTTCCAGCCCTGCTGTACGCGGCCGTTTTGGCAGCTGCGTCGCTGCACGCCTTTGCGCAAGACGCGGTAACTGCCTTCCATCGACAATTTGACCAGCAGATGCAGCGCCACAGCATTGTTGGCGGCGGCTTTGCGCTGGTGCACGGCGGGCAGGTGCTTGGGCCCTTCAGCTACGGCGAGGCGCGTCGTGCTGTGCATACGCCGGTGGATGCGGCCACGGCCTACAACTGGGCCTCGATTACCAAGACATTTACGGCGATTGCGATTCTGCAACTGCGCGACCGCGGACTGCTGAAGCTGGACGACCCCGCAGTTCGTTACGTGCCTGAGCTTGCCCAGGTGCACGACGCCTACGGGCCTATTGACGCCATCACCATTCGGCAACTGCTGACGCACAGCGCCGGGTTTCGCAACCCCACCTGGCCGTGGGATTGCGACGACGCGAAGGATTGCAGCTGGCAGCCCTTTGAGCCGGCGAAGTGGGCGCAGGTGGCCGCGATGCTGCCTTTTACGCATGTGGCCTTCAAGCCCGGCAGCCGCTGGAGCTACTCCAATCTGGGCTACGTGTTTCTGGGGCAGATGATCGAGCGGCTTTCCGGCGACGACTTCGAGGTGTACATCGACAAGAACATTTTGAAGCCGCTGGGCATGGCCGACAGCTACTTCGACACAGCGCCGTACTTTCTTGAAGCGCACGTCTCAGAGAGCTTTTTGCGCGCGGGCGCAACGCTGACGCCGCAGCCGTTCAACTTCGACACGGGCATTACCACTTCGAACAGCGGATTGAAGGCGCCGATTACCGACATGGTGAAGTACTTGGCATTTTTGATTGGCGAGCCGGGCAACGCGCGCTACGAAACCGTGCTGAAGCGAAGTTCGCTGGAGGAGGCGTGGCAGGGCGAGGTGCCGGTGGCCGAGCCGGGCGAGGCCGCGACCGCGTACACAGCCGGCGCGCCGAAGATGGGACTGGGATTCTTCACCGTGGGCACGCTGATTTATCACGACGGCGACCAGGGCGGATTTTCGTCGGAGCTAATCATCGACACCGCTGGCAAGAGCGCGGCAATTCTCGTTGTCAACACAACGGACACGGGCGCGCCTGCCTCGGATGCGACCCATGCGGTGTCAAACACCGAGCCGGATAGCCAGACGGATTTAAGGCTGGCGCTGCGGAGGGAGCTGGTGGAGAAGGTGTTTCCCGCGTTGGCGAGGCGGTGAGGATGGGGCACGGAGATTTGTGATTTCCCAGGCCTCAAAATCGAGGCCTGGCGCACCCGATTTTCGTGCTCACCCCTGCGCTAGGCCAGTGTTTCTCCGCGGCCGATGTCCATCGAGGGCGAGATGGGATTGCGCTCGTCGATGTACTCTTCGATGACCTTGTCGAGGATGCCCTTGGCTTCAAGGATGAACTCGACCGCATCGCGGCCGGCGCCATAACCGCCGCCGTTGGGCGTGACATAGTGCGCGGCCGCCTTGACCTGCGCCCGCGCGTTGGCCACGGCCACGGCAAAGCCGCACTCACGCATCACGGGCAGGTCGATGACATCGTCGCCGACGTAGCAGATCTCGTCGAGCGCGATGCCTTCCTTCTCCATGATTTCGCGGACGGCCTGCATTTTGAAGGCCTGCCCCATGTAGACGAATTCGAGTTTGAGGTCGCGGGAGCGCGTGGCCACCGTCTCTGAGATGCGCTTGGTGATGACGCCGCACTTCATGCCGCCGAGGCGGGCGAGCGAGATGGCCGTGCCGTCGTGCGCGCTGTAACCCTTGGCTTCGGTCAGGCTCTCCGAATGCACGGCGAAGCCCACCTGGCCTTCCTTGCCACGGATTGCATCGGAAATTTTTGCGCCCGGAGCGCTGGGGACGAGCCAGATGGTGCCGTCGGTCAGAACGCCGTCGACGTCGAAGAGGATGACTTTGATTTTGCGGGCGCGGTCTTGCGCGGAGAGAGCCATGGCTAGATTGTAGCCAGTCGGCGAGAATAGCGGGATGGAGCCGACCAAGCCGACAGCGCCGACCCCGCTTGCGCCCGAGGACTATTACATGGAGAACGGGCTGATGGTGTTTACCGAGGCGTATCACCTGAAGCGGGGCACGTGCTGCGGCTCGGGCTGCAGGCACTGCCCGTACGGCAATGCGCCGGAAAATGTGAAACCAACACCTG
>DASVLI010000056.1:0-7079 GCA_036384955.1 Occallatibacter sp. | reverse complement strand
GGCGATGTTTCGACCAGCGCGTTTGACGACTTTTTTGAGTACGCGCTGGCGCAGCCGGTGACGATTCATAAGAACGAGTCGGCGATGGTGCCGATTTTGCAGCAGCAGCTTGCGGCGCAGCACGTGACGCTGTGGAGCGAGAGCAGTCCGCGGCCACTGCGCGCGGTGTGGCTGACCAACGACTCGAAGCTGACGCTGGACTCGGGCAGTTTTTCAATCTTTGAGAGCGGCGAGTTTGCCGGCGAGGGGCTGCTGGACCCGATTCATCCAGGCGAGCGGCGGCTGCTCTCGTATGCCACCGACCAGGCGATTCGCGTGAAGGTGGCGAACCGCGAAGGCCAGCGCACTCTGCACCATGTGGAGATTCGCAAGGGGCTGATTATCGAAACGCACATGGATATGGCCGGGGTGACTTACGAGGCGAACAATACGGGCGACATGGACCGCGATGTGCTGGTGGAGCACGCGCGGCGCACCAACGGATGGGAACTGGACGGGGTGAAGGCCGATGAGACAACGCCGGACCAGTATCGTTTCCGGCTGCCGGTGGCGGCACACCAGACGGCGAAGCTTGAGGTGCGGGAGCGCGGGCCGGAGGAGACCACGGTTTCGCTGACGCCGGGCCGGGATTACCGGAACTATCTGCTGGACCTGGTGAAGCGTGTGCCGGATGCGCGGGCGCAACTGGAGCCGGTGATTGAGGCCGAGGGCGCGATTGCGGACCTGGACCAGAAAATTGCCGAGTCGAGGCGGTTGGAGGAGACTTCGGCGGCCGATGAGGCGCGGGCCCGCGAGAACCTGACCGCGTTGAAGGGCAACGACGCGGCCAAGCGGTTTGTGGACGAGCTGAATCGCGCGGAGGATGCGCTACAGGCAGCGCGGAAGCAGACCAAGGATTTGAGCATGCAGCGTGAAGCCGTGGTGGATAAGCTGAACGGGATTTTGAATGGGCTGAGCTACGCGTGGGATGTGAAAGAGGCAGGGAAGTAGGGAGTAGGGAATAGAGACAGCGACTGGCGTGGGGAGTGGATTCCCACATCTCCAACTGCGGGAGATGTGGGGAACCCGGCTTGATTGCTTAGTGTTCGCCTGCTGCGCACTTACTCCTGCGACATGGCGCAGGTGATTAAGCGGGCGGTGACGTCTTCGTCGTCGCGCGAGGAGACCATCAGGTCGTAGAGGTGGGGATTTTTCCAATCCTCGCCGAAGTACTGGCGCAGACCTTTGGCGCGCTCGGCGTCGACGGCGATGGCTTTGCGCTCCGCATTAACGCCGGGGGCAAGGCGGGAGTGCAGGCGGCGCACGCGGTCTTTGAGCGGTGCATAGATGAAAACGTGAAAGGCGCCGGGCTGGCGCTGCAGGATGCACTGCGCGCCGCGGCCAACGATCACGCAGTTGCCGTCCTGATAGGCCTGCTCAACAATTTGGCGGGTCAGCTCTTTCATGGTGTCGGCGTCGAAGCACTTCTCTTTGCCTTCCACCACTCCGCCGGAGAGCGCGGCCGAACGCATGGCCTGGCGGTTCATACGCTGCAGCCAGGTCTCCACGTGCTCGTCGAAACGGGTGACTATATTCGGGTCCACATGGGCGGTCTGCGCAATGGCGTCGATAAGCTCGCCGTCGAGCAGCTTCCAGCCCAGCATTTCAGCAACGGTTTTGGCGATGCGGCCGCCTCCGCTTCCAAACTCACGTGAAACCGTAAGAACCCGGTACGTCATTTCTCCTCCAGATTTGAAACAGAGCAATCTACGCCGGCGCAATGGGGTGTGCTGTAACCGCGCGCACAGCATTGTGCAGCAGACGGGCTGCACAGCCATACTCCCAGTAAGTGGTACGGGGAATGAAGTATGCTGGACAGCGGAAAAACACAACTATGCCTGAGCACAATAACCAACTATTGGATTCAACAAATAGCGAATCGGTTCAGCCAACTTCAACGCGGCGCGCCTTTTTGGGCGGGCTGGGAGCCGTGGCGCTGGCCGCCGGGCTGCCGCGGCCTCTGCTGGCCGGCCAGGACGCTTTCAAGCGCTCGCACGATGAGGTGGCGCGGCTGCTGAAGCCGCTGCTGGAGACCAGCGACCCGGCGCTGTTCGACTTTGCGGTGAGCGTGTACGAGCATGCGATCTTTGGGCGCATGCAGCCGGCCGAGCCGCCCATCAAGCATCCGTGGCTGATTCCCGGCGGCCCCTATGTGGGCCAGTGGGTGTGGGACACCACATTTTTGACCGACCTGGTAGCGATTCTGCCGGGGCAGGATGAGTTTATTCGCGGCATCTACCAGAACTATTGGGATGCGCAGGGGCGTTTGGATACGGTGAAGCCCGCGTACCGGCGGGGCATGGTGCCGAACTTCATCGCGCCGGACAGCGGGCCGCCGGGATTTACGGGCAAGGACTGGGAGACGTTTCCGGGCTTCTCGCAGGCGCCGCTGATTTGCTGGGGCGTGGAGCGTGTGTACCGGCGCACGCACGACCTGGAACTGGTGCGCGCGGCGCTGCCGCACCTGGAGGAATTCCACGACTGGTACTGGCGCGAGCGCGACGTGACGGGCGCGGGATTGGTGACGGTGGGTTCGTATGACGGAGTGGCGCAGCACGCGCGCTTTGAGACCTACGACAACGAAGTGGATCTGGACACATTGCAGATGACGCCGCACCCCGGGCGGCCGGCGGGCGCGGAGAATGGGCCGTGGTATGGGGACATTTGCATTCCGGCGAATACGGGCTACCTACTGCTGAGCGAGCAGCGCATGATTGAGCTGGCCGAGGCCGTGGGCGACCATGCGCTGGCCGCGCGGCGCAAGCCGATTTTGAAGAAGGGTATTGCGGCGATGCGGCGGCACATGTGGGATGAGGAGGCGGGGTGCTTTTTGGCGGTGCGGCGCGGGACGATGGAAAAGATTCGTCCGGCAACGGTGGGCGGCATGGTTCCAGTGCAAGGGCCGGCGGTGACCAACAAGCAGGCGGCACGGATGGCGCAGGCGCTGATGACGAAGGATTGGGCGACGCCGCTGCCGATACCGTCTGTGGTGCGCTCGGCCGAGGCGTACAGGAGCGATGGCTTCTGGCGCGGCGATGTTTGGCCGACGACGGTCTTCCAGACGGTGATGGGATTGGCGCGGCACGGGCAGCGCGCGCTGGCCGGCGAGATTGCGGGCAAGCTGATTGATAACGCGATGAAGGTGGGCGTGAGCGAGCGGTACGACTCGCAGACCGGCGCGCCGCTGGGCGTGCGGAACCTGGGCATGTCGTCGATCATCCTGACGATCGCGCTGGAGGGTGTGAGTCCGCGGCATAAAATTCGGGTGCGCGACTGAAGCAGAATTATCTAAGGAGAGGTGGGTACTTGAATCGCAGCCGATGGGAGCGATACTGTGCCCGCCAATTCTTTTGCACGACAAGTACCCAAGGCCGAGCAATGCACTCGTTAGGACCGCAGGAATAGTAATCATCCGGGCGGAAGAAAAATCCTGGGTTCATGCACGCTCCAAGGCCGTCGTCCGCGCAATCCGGGTCCGCGACAGGCTTGCCCGGTACGATACCCATCAATATGTCGAGGCATACGTAGCCGACGGGCACCTTCATGCGGTTTGTAATCTTGTTTCCGCCGAAAACGGCATTCGTCAGCCGCGCATCCGCCAGACAATCGATAAGCAGGGGCAGCGCACGGGTTTTCAATTCGAGGATTGCCTTCACTGGAGCCGCGGGCTTGAGATTGCCGTAAGGCGGCTTGCTGATTTGCGGCCAGAGCACACTCGCATCTGCTGCACCGTCCTCGTAGTACTCGATTCCGAAATCAGGGACGCTTAGGAGTTGGTCGATGTATTTCGTGTAGTCAGCGGCGGTGGAAAGACGTGCTGGCGCACTAGCCCAAGCAGATTGGACGGCTAAGTCCAAAACAAGAAGAATCGCACCCAATCCGGCAACGCACCGAATTACGAGGCAGTGGCCCTGGTGAATCACAATGAGAACACTGTACATCATCAATTACTCTGTAGCTGAACAGTGAGTCCGGCTGACTGTTCCCTTTTGCGCCAACATTCATACAGGAGCCCGCGCATGAAGACCATCGGCGTGTTGTTTGGCATGGAGACGAGCTTTCCCCCGGCGCTGGTGGAGCACATCAATGCGCGCGGGCTCGCGGATATTCGCGCGGAGTTTGTGTGCACCAGCGCTGTGGCGCTGAACAAGGCGCCGCACTACGACGTGATTGTGGACCGCATCTCGCACGACATTCCGTTCTATCGCGCGTTTTTGAAGCATGCGGTGCTGAACGGAACGGCGGTGATCAACAATCCTTTCTGGTGGAGCGCCGACGACAAGTTCTTCAACTACTCGCTGGCGGCCAAGCTGGGCGTGGCGGTGCCGCCCACGGTGATTTTGCCGCACAAGAAGCATCCCGAGGGCACGACCGACCGCTCGATGCGAAACCTGGAGTATCCGCTGGACTGGGAGGCGGTGTTTGCCTACGTGGGCGAGCACGGCTTTATGAAGCCGATTGATGGCGGCGGATGGCGCGACGTGTACCACATTCGCAATCGCGCGGAGTTCTTCGCGGCCTACGACCAGTCGCGCGATTTGTGCATGTGCTATCAGAAGGCGGTCAACTTCAACGAGTACTTTCGCTGCTATGTGGTGGGGCAGCAGAAGGTGCACATCATGCCGTACGATCCGCGGCGCGCGCACCACGAGCGGTATGTGCAGAATCCGCCGGAGTACGACGCGGCGCTGCTGGAGCGCGTGGAGCGAGATGCGCTGACGCTGTGCCGCGCGCTGGGCTACGACCTGAACACGGTGGAATTCGCGGTGGAGGATGGAGTGCCGTATGCCATCGACTTCATGAATCCCGCGCCGGATGCGGGGTTGGAGTCCGTGGGCCCCAGGAATTTTGAGTGGATTGTGCGCGAGGTGGCCGATCTGGCCATTGCCAGGGCGCAGGCCGCGCCGCAGCCGGCGGAGCTGCGCTGGGCGGGATTTTTGAAGGGCTGACGCGCGCCTAATTCACTTTCCTGAAGGTCATGTTGTAGCGGTAGGGTCCGGTGAGCGGGTGTGAGCCGGGCTTGAGCGGCAGCACACCGTGATAGCGCAGGCGCGACGGGCCGCCCCAGACGATGACATCGCCATGCTCAAGCAGGATGCGCTTGATGGGGTCGGTGCGCTCGATGCCGCCAAGTTGGAAGACGCATTCCAGGCCAAGTGAGACGGAGACGATGGGTTCGTCGAGGTCGCACTCGTGGCGGTCCTGATGCAGGCCGAGTTTGACGCCGGCCTGATAGCGATTGACGTGGCAGGCGTCGGGGCGGAAGCGGGGGAAGCCGGCACGCATGGCTGCCTGGACGGCGAACTGCAGCAACTCATCGGGCATGGGCGGTTTGGGGCGCGGCGATTCTGTGGCGTTCCAGCGATTGGGCGACGAGCGGCGCGCGCCGCAGCCGGTGACCAGGACCTGCATGGGCAGGCCGGTTGGCGTGGCAGCAGGCCGCAGCGGGTCGGCTTCCATCACGCGCTCCAGCGCGGCGAAGAGCTTGGCATCTTCTTCGAGAGCCAGCCCGCGCATGAGCACGGCGCCGGGGTAGACGACCTGATGGGTAGGCTCGATGGCGAGATGCGCGAAGAGGCTCATGATGGAAGCAGCATACCTCAAAAGCGAATAAAAGGCGAAAATAAATAGGCTGACCAGTCCGTGCTGCGGATTCCGTGATCGAGTCGTATCCTATGGGATACACTTGTGCATGGTCGAAGTGCGGCAGACCGAGATTTTTGCAAAGTGGTTGCATGGGCTGCGCGACCGGCAGGCGAAACGGATCATTCTGATACGGCTTGAGCGGCTTGCCCTTGGGAATCCTGGTGACACGAAGCCGGTTGGCAGTGGAGTCACCGAGCTTCGCATTTTGCATGGCCCCGGCTACAGGGTCTATTTTGTTCGCCGTGGGAAGACGCTTGTGATTTTGCTGTGTGGTGGAGACAAGAGCACGCAGGCGGTTGATATCGCTCGCGCAAAGACAATGGCTCGGGAGTTGGAGGAATAGCATGGCTTTGAAGACGCGTCCCTTTGACGCCGCTGAATATCTTGAGGACGACGCGGCGGTTGCTGAATATCTGCAGGAGGCGGTGCGTGTTGCCGGTGAGGAGTCTGATCCGGGCTTTCTTGCCCATGCGCTCGGCACAGTGGCGCGGGCGCGTGGCATGTCGCAGATTGCTCAGGCCGCGGGACTCTCCCGCGAGAGTCTTTACAAGGCGCTGGCGTCGGGCGCGAACCCGGAGTTTGGCACGATTCTTCGCGTGCTGCACGCTCTGGGACTGCAACTATCCATCACTTCCCGAGACGCTGCCTGATGAGGTGATCCGCGGTTGAGCGGAATTGAGGCGTTGTTATACTGCCGCTGCCGTACAATGCCTGCAAGTCCGAACCCCCGGAGTCCCCATGCGTCCTTCTTTTTCGCTTGGCATTGAAGAGGAGTACCAGACCGTTGACCCGGTGACGCGCGACCTGCGCTCGCACGTGGAGACCGAGATGCTGGCCCACGGCCAGCTGCGGCTCCAGGAGCGCATCAAGGCCGAGATGCACACCTCGGTGGTGGAGGTGGGCACGCGCGTGTGCCGCAACATTGACGAGGCGCGCGAGGACATCTATGACCTGCGGCGGCAACTGGTGGGGCTGGCTGCGGACCACAAGCTGCAACTGGTGGCCGGAGCCACGCATCCGTTTGCCGACTGGCGTACGCAGCAGATTTATCCTGACCCGCGCTACCACCAGGTGGTGAAGGATTTGCAGCTGGTGGCGCGCGCGAACCTGATCTTCGGACTGCATGTGCACGTGGGCATCGAGGACCGCGAGGCGGCGATTCGCATCATGAATTCGATGCGCTATTTTTTGCCGCACATCATGGCGCTGGCCACTAACTCGCCCTTCTGGCTGGGGCTGAACACGGGCTTCAAGGGGTATCGCGCCAAAGTGTTTGAGAACTTTCCGCGCACGGGCATTCCTGATGCGTTCACCAGCTACTCAGAGTTTGAGAACTACGTAAACCTGTTAATCCGCACCAACTGCATCGACAACGCGAAGAAAATCTGGTGGGA
>DASVLI010000055.1:0-13096 GCA_036384955.1 Occallatibacter sp. | reverse complement strand
AGCATCTGCCAGGCCACGTGATCGATGGCGACGCGGTCTTCTCCGACGATGAGCGCGTTGGGATACCAGAGACGCTCGGGACGGAATCCGGGGCCGCCGTCGTAGACCGAGGAGAGCGCATCGCCAATGGTGAAGCGCACTTTTTGCCGCACGATGGGAATGCAATTGAGGTCGGCGACGCCGGGGTTGCAACCGGTGGCATGCAGATCCATGGGGCGATCGACGACGCCGTACATGTTCTTCATGGCGAAGGTGACGCCGGCCATGGAGTGATCCTTGAGGATGGGCATGCCGATGACCATGGCGCACTCGCGGGTGAGAATTTTGGCGAGGCGAATCTTTGCCGAGCCCCAGACGGCGGGCTGGTCCTCGTAGCCGGCGACATCGGAGCCGTAGCAGCGGACTTTGCTCTGATCGGTGTTGATGGCCATGCCGGTGACTTCGAGGTCGCGGCGATTGCGATCCCACACGACGATGTTTCCGGCCTTAATGCCGGTTTGCTGCAACCGCTCGGCGACAGCCATGATGAGCTCGCGGTGGGTGCTGATGCCCTTGCCGCCGAGGCCGTTGGTCTTGAGGCCGATGACCTTGTCGGGCCCGAGATCGTGGCCGAGAATCTTCTTCCATCCATCGACGGGCTTGTCGCGGCCGGTCCAGGAGGCGACGGCGCGATCGAGCAGATCGAGCACACGCTGCTCATCGAGCTTGCCCGAAGCGGCAAAGACCTTGGGGTCGCGCGCGACGACGACGCGGGACTTGCCTGAATCAGCATGCGGATCGCCCGCGGCGGCAAGGCCGAGTGTAGGCTGAGAACCCAGCACCAGGGCTCCGGTGACGGCGGTTTTCAAGAAATCGCGACGGCTTTCCATGGCATACCTCGGTTGGTTGGCGGGCCGTTTGGCCGGCCGGTTGAACGACGGCTAGAGTTTGCCCGCGATGGCTTGCGCCAGCGTGGTGAGAGCCTGCTGCGTGTCCGCTCCACCCTGGTAGGCGATGACGCGCACGACATACGAACCTTTGCGGAAGGCTACACTTTGGTCAAAGGCGATGCCTGCATCGCCGATGGCGACGGACTTACCGCCGGCGGACGAGCTGGAATCGAAGATCTTCTTTGCGCCGGCCGCGTCGCCCATGGCGTGGACTTCGACGGTGGCTTCAAGCTGTCCTTTGAACTTGTAATCGCTGGTGGCGGTGCTGACGACGCCGGCGGAGACGTACTGCTCCGCGCCGCCATCCATGTACTGCCACAAATCCTTGGCCGCATAGGTGCGGGTGTCGCCGGACTTCTCCCAGCCGGCAACCGCTCCGGTGGCGGGCAGCGGATCGACGGGCTTCTTTTTGCAGCCCGCGACGGCGGAGACGAGGAGTACGGCAACCATGGCCGTGAGCAGTACGGAAATTCCAAGTTTGAATCGCATCGGTATTGTTTCCCTTATTTTCTGTTGAGCAGAATTTGTGCGGAGGGCGAGCGGCTCTCTCCGATGGAAGTGACGTAGACGGCCGGGTGCTCCTGCAGCGGGCAGGCGTACTCGCAAGCGCCGCAGCCGACGCAACGGCTGGGGTCGATGCGCGGCTGTTTGAGGGTTTTCACATTGCCGGAGGAGTCGACGACCTGCGCCTCCTCGACGTATATGGCTTTGGGCGAGACGGGGCACCACTCTTCGCAAACGATGCACTCGGTGGCCAGCGCCCAGGGCAGACAACGACCGCGGTCGTAGCTGGCCATGCCAAGGCGAATGGGCTGATGCGCCTCGGCACCTTGATCGACGCCTACGACCCAGCCTTTTTCCCTGGGCGTGATTTGCCAGATAGCGCCGGTGGGGCAGACTTCGGAGCAGAGGACGCAGCTTGGCTCGCAGTAGCCGATGCGCGGCACCACCATCGGCGTCCACAGGCCTTCGAGACCGGCCTGGTCAAGGGTGGGATGGAGAGCGGTGTTGGGGCAGACCTTCATGCACTCGCCGCAGCGGATGCAGCGGGAGAGGAAGTCGGATTCGTCGAGCGAGCCGGGCGGGCGGATGAGGCGCTCGTGGCGGCTTTTGCCCATGCCGGTATTGGCGCGCATCATGGGCACGGCAGCGACACCGATGGCAACGCCGGCCAGTGCTTTGCGCCGGCCAATATCGGGCGAGGCGACTTCAGGCTCGTTGCGGAAGAAGCGGAACTCGAGGCTATGGTGCGGGCAACTGTCGAGGCAGTTCATGCACATCAGACACTCGGACTTGTGCCACTTGGCGCCGCCGATGGGGTCGTCTCCACCCTGGCAGTTGAGCAGGCAGCGATTGCATTTGTCGCAGGCGGCCTGGTCCTTGTGGAGTCCCAGGATGGACCAGCGGGAGACCGCGCCGAGCAGCGCGCCCAGGGGGCACAGCGAGCGGCACCAGAAGCGCGTGACGCGCAGGCTGGCAAAGAGAATGAGCAGAAACAGAATGCCGAGAAAGACGCCCTGCACGAAATGGGGCTGACGGAAATCGAGAACGGTGTATTGCAGGATGGTGTGGAGAGTTTGGCCCGTGCCGCGGATGAGGCCGATGTGACTCTGCTCCATGGGTGTAAGAACGGAGCGGACGGCGAAGTTGAAGGCCGGCAGCAGCGCGAGGCCGAAGGAGCGGACGAGGAGACTGAAGGGGTCGAACCAGCCGATGACGGCCGAGCCGAAGAAGGCGGCGACCAGGCCGGCAAGCAGGATGACGTATTTGATTTTTTGCCAGGGCTTGTAGCGGTTGGACTCAATGCGGCGCTTGCCGAGTTTGGATTCGGACTTCCAGCCGCCGACGAAATGCTGCAGCGTGCCCATGGGGCAGATCCAGCCGCAGAAGAAGCGGCCGAGAAAGAGTGTGGGGATAAGGATGACGAGGCTGAGCAGCAGTCCGCGATAGAGTGCGTGGCCGGCAAGGGCGTTGGCCAGGGCCACCAGCGGATCGAGCAGGAAGAAGAGGCGCACCGGAGCGCGCATGTGGATGTCGGCAGTTGAACTGGCGGAGGGCCGCAGCGAGGTGAAGATGAGCAGCGCAAAAAAGAGCAGCAGAAAGAAGAACTGCGAAATTCTGCGCAAGAGCTGCAAACGAGTGCGAGCCACAGTGCACCTTCCAGCGCAGGCGCGACGTACGGCGTGCGCACAAGTTGGAGGTTGCCGCGAAGCGAGACCGCTGATTCCAGCCTGCCATCGACAAGGTCATCCGGTCCGGGAAGTGCGAGTCGCGATGCGGGCGGCGATTTTCCGTACCCGAACGAATTTCCAGACACGAAGAACTGAGCGAGCATCATCCGCCGGCGGGCGGAAACTCACATAGGCCCGATTATTGTCTGTGCGAAGGGGAGTGCAACCGTGACAGCCGTCACCCGCGTGCATTGCAAGCAGGAATAGGCAACGATGCAGCAGAAACAGGCAATCGTCGCTCGGAGCGCGCTACTCCTTGCCTGCACCGAAGCGGGCGACGGAGAATTGCGCGCCTGCGAAGAGGATGAGGCCGGAGGTGTAAGCCCAGAAGAGCAGGCCTACGGAGACGTAGAAGGGGCCGTAGAGTGCGCTCAGATCCATGTGGGGCAGGATGGCGACGAAAACGTTTTTGGAGAGGAGCCACACGATGCCGGTGATGATGGAAGTTCGAAGCACTTTACGCGGAGGAATGCGGCGATTGGGCAAGAGCCAGTAGATGGAGAAGAAAAAGATGATGGAGGCAATGCCGGTGGAGATGGCGAGCCAGACGTAGCTGATGGACCAGTAGATGACGTTGTCTGTGTGTCCAAAGAAGATGAAGCCGAGGACGGCGCGCTGCGCGGTGGCCAGCAGCACCGAGCCCATGCCGAGCAGGACCATGAGGATGGCCAGGCCAAAGGCGACCAGCTGATTCATGATGTAGTTTCGGCTTTTGGTGACGCCCCAGGCCTGATTGAGAGCGACTTCGAGCGGCAGAAAGATGCCGGTGCAGGAGACCAGAATCATGACAAGCGAGAGCCACTGGATGCCGTGGTGCGACGCGGTGCGCTCAAGCGTATCGGCGACAAACTTCTGGTTGGAAGGCAGGAAGTAACGGACCATCTCATCGATGACCAGGGCCATGTCGGGCGAGTGAAACAAGGAGTGGGCCAGGGTGTAGAGCAGGATGATGAACGGGATGAAGGAAATGATGGCGTTGGCGGCAACGGAGAAGGCGAAGGTGTGGACTTCGCTGTCGAGCAGGTAGCTGATGAGGGCGACGCCATTGCGGCGCCACTGAAACCATTTGGACTGCGGAGGCTCAACCGCCTGGACGACACCTACGGTTTCAACCGTGGTGGCATCCGGCGTCGGCGGGTTGGTATCAGTACCATTATTCGATATATCGGACACGTGCAACTCCCTACCCATGATAAGAGCAAGGGCTGCCTGAGGCGGGCAGCCGGAAATGCGGTTTTGGCGAGGAATGATGAGGCTATCCCTAAGCATAGACGGAAGTGGCGGCGGGGTGGAAATGCGAATCCGAGGCAGGCTGCGACCGTGGAAATGCAGACAAATGGCGGTTGGAACAGGCATTTTGTCCTTGCATCGGCTCTGAATTGATGCCATAAATGGGGCGAGGTGCGCAGCGAAAAGCGCATCCGCAAGCAACTTGCAGGGCCAACTAACTGAACGATTTGGTTGTCGCTGGTACAACCCCGACTACAGGCACCGAGTGAGCTGCCTGGGCGCGTGAAGGGCGCGCTTCGGCGGCTCGTGGCGTCTTTGGACACATCTCACGTCACACGGGGCGGACAGCGCAGGAAAGCAAGGAGAACGCAGTATGAAAGAGCAGGGCGTTGTGAAGTGGTTCAACGGAGCCAAGGGATATGGCTTCATTCAGCGGTCCAGCGGTGAGGATGTGTTTGTGCACTTCTCTGCGATCCAGGAAAACGGCTACAAGACACTGAACGAAGGCGAGTCGGTGGAGTTCGAGTGTCAGCAGGGCCCCAAAGGCCTGAGCGCCGCGAACGTTATGCGCGTGGTGTAGGCAGACCTGGAGTAACGTCTCATCGGGCTCTGACAGCCTTTCATTCCCCTGACTGGCCGGATTGCAGCCCCTCAAACAACTGAATATTCCTGAGCGCCCATCGGACGGCGGCGCGCATGCCCTCATCCGCGGTGAGCGACCACGCGCGCAGAACAGGTGCGAAGCGGACCAGCCCGCTTGAGCCCATGGCGACGGCAAGATTGCGGCGGAAGCCGGCGAATGTTGCACGGCGCACGGGCGAGCCGTTAAACGCGCGCTCGAATGCCTGCTCGTCGAGCGAGGCGAGCCAGTCGAGCGTGGGGTTGACGAGTTCGGGCCGCGGCTCCAGATCGGAGTCGACGGCGATGGGCGCCTTGCGATTCCACGGACAGACATCCTGACAGATATCGCAACCGAAGATCTGGCGGCCCATACCCTGCATGAGCGCGTCGTCGATAGGGCCTTTGTGCTCGATGGTGAGGTAGCTGATGCAACGCGTCGCGTCCATTTGATAAGGCGCGGTAAGCGCGCCGGTGGGGCATGCTTCAAGACAGCGCGTGCAGGAGCCGCAACGATCCGGCACCTGCGGTGGGGAGAGATCCGGGCTGGAGTCGAGGCTGGTGAGCAGCACCGCCAAGAAGCCGAAGGAGCCGAGCTGAGGATGGATGAGGCAGGTGTTTTTGCCGGTCCAGCCAAGACTGGCGGCAACGGCGAGCGAGCGTTCGACGACCGGGCCGGTATCGACGTAGGCGCGGGACTCGAAGGGACCGAGCTCGGCGTGAAGTTGCGACTCGACGGCGCGGAGACGCTTGAGCAGGATTTTGTGATAGTCGGAGGGGCGGCGCCCGCCGCGCTCGTTCACGCGGCTGGACCAGGCATAGCGGGCGATCCAGGCGGCAGTGGTCGGAGCGGGTTGCGTGGAGCGCGGGTGCGATGAGTTGTAGTTGGCAAAGCAGACCAGCGCGGAGCGTGCCCAGGGAAAGGGCGTGGAGATGCGGGCACGGAGAAGTTGCTGCGTTTCGGATGTCCGTGCGAGATAGTTCATGGAGCCGGCTTTGCCTTCGCCGATCCATGCAGAGAAGCGTGAGGCGTCGCGCGCGACGTTGGCGTGCGGCAGGCTGACGAGTCCGGCTTCAGTGAATCCGTGCGCCAGGGCCAGGGCACGAAGGTGACTGGACGAGAGGGTAACCGGGTTGGAAGATTCGTGCTGCATAACGGAACCGGAATTGGGCTTGATGCGTACAGAAGAACAGCGTGTTCGCAGGCGGACGGAACGTTCGAAAGCGGACACTCAAGCGGAAAACCCCAGCGGGAAGCCGAAAGCGCATCGCCTTTATGTGCAGCTTATTACGGCAGCCGGTGGTTTGGCCGCAAAGATGCAGTAGAGATGGTGGAGCCGTAGCGAATTGCGCGGTCCACATAACAAAAACGCCAAGAGGAGGCCTGCCATGACACCCGTATTCACTCTCCCCGATCATATGACCGTGGTGCATCCGGGCAACGTGCGTGAATTGGTCCGCGGGCAGGAGAACTGCCTGCTTGAACAAGTTGCGCCACTGGTGAACCGCGAGAGCGTGGTTCTAGATTTGCGCCAGATTGAACGGATTGACGCCGCCGGAATTGCCGTGCTGATTGCGCTGTACACCCAGGCACACAACGCCGGCCACAACTTTGTGGTGGCGCATGCACCGCACAGGATTGAAAACATTCTGGCCCTGGTGGGGCTGGACCACATTCTGCTTGCACCGGAGGCCTTTGCAGCGTGCTGCGAGCGTCCGGCGGCGTAGAGAAAAAACCAGGGACCGAGGGACCAGGGACTAAGGGACTGGATATCTCAGTGCTGGAGTTTTGAGCGAGTCCGGGGCTGCGGCCCCGGCTTTTTTTGTGTGTGGACAGCGCACCTGGCGTGGAGCAAATAGGGCATCCGACGGGGCGCGCAATTTTGAGGGAAGTTTTTAAAAGGCGCGCCGGGGCTGGATTAGAAATCCCACATCATGGTTCAGTATTCGCAGTCTGAGTTTTGACGGAGATGGGCGGCGGGGAAGTTTTTCGGCAGCATTTGCAGGGAGAGGGATTTGGCGCGGGGGCGGGATGGATTTTGCCAAATTCCCCACCACGAATACGACAAAACTCCTTTGACAAGCGAATGGGATGTGACGACTGGCACAGGCATCTGTATACTTGCGGCGCTATTTGTACTCGCGAGTTTTTGTAATGCCGCAAGGCGTAGTCGTAGTGTTTTGGATGACTGCACGCGCCCGCCCAAATTGCTGGAAAGTGCTCCGGGCAGAGCCAACGTACCGCCACCCATAGCTAGGAATTGCCAACGCGGAACCCTACATATGGAGGCTTATTCCATGACGCAAGGCGTTCTGGAGCAGCAGTCTGCTTCTCAGGCAGGCTCAACCGCAACCGCAGCAGCAACCAAGTACGTTTACTTTTTCGGCGGCGGCGCAGCCGATGGCAACGGCCGGATGAAGGATGTATTGGGCGGCAAAGGCGCGGGCCTTGCCGAAATGACGAACGCGGGTCTTCCCGTTCCTCCCGGATTCACGATTCAGACCGAAGCCTGCCGCGAGTACATGCGCGGAGCGCTTAGCCCAAAGATCACCGAAGAGATGCAGGATGCCCTGGAACGGCTGGAGAAGCTGCAGGGTCAGAAGCTGGGCACCGGCGACAACCCGCTGCTGGTAAGCGTGCGCTCGGGCGCGAAGTTCTCCATGCCGGGCATGATGGACACCATTCTTAACCTCGGCTTGAATGACCAGGCCGTGGAAGCGCTGGCCAAGCGCAGCAATAATCCGCGCTTTGCATACGATTCATATCGCCGCCTGCTCCAGATGTTTGGCGACGTGGTGCTGGACATTCCCAAGAAGAAGTTCGAGCACATTTTCGACGGCGTGAAAGAGCATGAGGGCGTGAAGTTCGACTACGACCTGCAGCCCGACGCGCTGAAGAAGATTATCGCGGAGTACAAGAAGCTGGTGAAGAAAGAGACCGGCAAGGAGTTTCCGCAGAACCCGATGGACCAGCTGGTGCAGGCGCGCGACGCCGTGTTCCGCAGCTGGCAGAATGACCGCGCCAAGACCTACCGGCGCATCAATCACATCGACGACTGGCTGGGCACGGCAGTGAACATCCAGGCGATGGTGTTCGGCAACCTTGGCGAGACCTCTGGCACGGGCGTGGGCTTTACGCGCAATCCGGCCACGGGCGAGCGTGTGTTCTTCGGCGAATACCTGATGAACGCGCAGGGCGAAGACGTGGTGAGCGGCGTGCGTACACCGATGCCGATCAGCGAGCTGGAAAAGGCGATGCCGAAGGTGTACGACCACCTGCGGGCCATCACCTGGAAGATGGAAAAGCACTACCGCGACATGCAGGACTTCGAGTTCACGATTCAGGACGGAAAGCTCTACATGCTGCAGACCCGCAACGGCAAGCGTACGGGCCTGGCAGCGGTACGCGTGGCCATCGACATGGTTCGCGAAGGCTTGATCACGCAGGAAGAGGCAATCTTCCGCGTGGAGCCGAACCAGCTGTATGACTTCCTGGTTCCGCGGCTGGACGAGAAGGGCGCCAAGGTCGAGGTTCTGGCCACCGGCCTTCCGGCTTCTCCGGGCGCGGCTGTTGGACAGATTGTGTTCACGGCCGAGGACGCGGTGAAGTACCACACCAACGGACACTATCCGAACGTGGTTCTGGTCCGCGGCGAGACGACGCCCGAGGACATCGGCGGCATGGAAGTAGCAGCCGGCATTCTGACCTCGCGCGGCGGCATGACCAGCCACGCGGCGGTTGTGACACGCGGCATGGGCAAGTGCTGCGTAGCCGGCGCAGGCGACTGCACGGTGGACGAAGCCAAGAAGGAACTTCGGGTGAAGGGCAAGGTCTTCAAGCAGGGCGACTGGATTTCGCTGGACGGCACGACCGGCCGCGTCATCGAAGGCAAGCTGAAGACGATTCCCGCGCGCCCGGACGACGCCGACCTGGTGAAGTTCATGAGCTGGGCCGACCCGGTTCGCAAGCTGCGCATCCGCGCGAATGCAGACGTTCCTCGCGACGCCAAGCAGGCGCGCATGTTCGGCGCCGAAGGCATCGGACTGTGCCGCACCGAGCACATGTTCTTTGCGGAAGGCCGCATTGAGCACGTGCGCGCGATGATTCTGGCGCACACCGAGCAGGAGCGCCGCGACGCGCTGAAGAAGCTGCTTCCAATGCAGCGTTCGGACTTCGCGGGCCTGTTCAAGACGATGGAATCACTGCCGGTGACGATCCGCCTGTTGGATCCTCCACTGCACGAGTTCCTGCCCCAGCGCGAAGACCTGCTGGTGGAAATCGCGCGGTTGGAAGAAACCAAGCCTCGCTCACCCAAGCTGAAAGAGCTGCGCATCCTGTTGGCCCGCGTGCAGGAACTGCACGAGGTGAACCCGATGCTGGGCCTGCGCGGCTGCCGTCTGGGCATCGCGTTCCCTGAGATTACCGAGATGCAGGTTCGGGCAATCTTAGAGGCAGCTGTGAACGTGAAGAATCATGGCGGCGATCCGCACCTGGAAATCATGGTTCCGCTGATCGGCTCGATTGAGGAAATGCGCAACCAGTCCGCGATTATCAAGCGGGTGGCTGCACAGGTCTTCAAGGAGAAGGGCTCGACGGTGGACTACATGGTGGGCACGATGATCGAGCTGCCTCGCGCAGCTTTGACGGCCGACCAGATTGCGGAAGAAGCTGAGTTCTTCAGCTTCGGCACGAACGACCTGACGCAGACCACGTTCGGCATTTCGCGCGACGACATCAACCACTTCCTGCCGGCTTATTTAAAGAACGGCATCTTCAAACAGGATCCCTTTGCCACGCTGGATCAGCAGGGCGTGGGATTGCTGGTGAAGATGGCGACGGCCAAGGGACGCAACACCCGCGCCAACCTGAAGGTTGGCATCTGCGGCGAACATGGCGGCGATCCAGAGTCGGTCAAGTTCTGCCACAAGATTGGGCTGAACTACGTATCGTGCTCGCCTTTCCGGTTGTTGACGGCAAGGCTGGCAGCGGCGCAAGCGGCTCTGCAGGAACAGCAGACGGGGCCTGATATTCACACAGGCGCCAAGTAACGAAGCAGTTGCAGGAATGGCAGGGGCGCAGCCTAGGCTGCGCCCCTGCTGCGTTTGAAGGGTTGATGGATTGCGACGCTTTGTGGAGAGCTACTCGGCGCGAAGGGCTTCGACTGGGTCCACTGCCGCGGTTCTCCGCGCTGGAAGATAGCTGGCCAGTGCGGCAGCCAGCAGCAGCGCCACCGGAACCACTGCGAACGTAAGCGGGTCGAGCGGGCTGATGCCGAACAGCAGCGTACGCATCAGCTGCGCCGCCGCCGCGGCCGCAGCCAGCCCAAGGGCAGTGCCCACACCGGCCAAGGTCAGCGCGGAGCGCACAAACATCCATGCCAACTCGCCGCGATTGGCGCCCAGCGCCATGCGAATGCCGATCTCGCGCCGCCGCTGCGCGACCGCGTAGGAAATCACTCCGTAAATTCCCAGCACGCCCAGCGCCAGCGCCATTGAGCCGGCCATCGCAAGCATGACCAGCGTGAATGACGTGCGCGCCATCGACTCGTCGTAGATCTCCTGCATGGTTTGGATGGATGCCAGCGGCAGGTTCGGGTTCACCTGCCACACCGCGCGCTCCATCTCGCCGATCAACTGCTGGCGGCCCGCGCGGCTGGTGCGCAGCGCAAAGTAGACGGTTCGCCGCGCGCCGGCGACGCCCGGCCCGTACATGTCGTGCTGCAGCGGCGCCCAGTAGACGGTGGCCGGCGACACCTGGTCCACGCCATTCTCGCGCACGTCCTGCACAACGCCAACCACCTGGTACCACGGCTCGCTGGGAAACTCCTTGAAGTGCTGACCAATCGCCGCACCGGCCGAGCCCCACATCTCCCGCGCCAGGCTTTCAGAGACCATGCCCACGGGACGCATTCCATATACTTCGTCCCAAGTGAACTCCCGCCCCGCCATCAGCCGCGTTCCCGCAGTTCGCAGATAGCCTGGCCCGACATAATTGAAGAGTCGCATCGGCAGGTTGTCGCTGGGTTCCACTTTTCCCTCGGCGAAGATCTGGTTCCACGCCGGCTCGGCCCCGCTCATGGGCACAGCCGCAGTAAATCCCACGGAAGCCACTCCGGGTAAGGCCGCGAGCCGCTGCTGAATCTGCGCCTGCATCTGCACCACAGACAACGGATTCGGCGCCAGCGCATCAGGGATTGAAATCCGCATGATCTGCAGCGAGGCAGGCGCTGCAAAGCCTGCGTCCACACCGCGCAGCGCAATGAAGGTTCGAATCATGAGCACTGCGCTGACCAGCAGCACCAGCGCCATGGCCACCTGCGCAACGACCAGGATGTTGCGCCCTCTTTGCCGCTGGCGGCTCGCGCTTGCGGTGCGCGCCGTGCCCAGAAGCAGCGCGCTGTTTCTACTTCTTGCATAGCGCAGAACGGGAATGGACCCGAACAGCAACCCGGCAAACACCGCAACGCCCAGCGCGAACGCTATCGAGCTGGCGTCGAGAGAAATCTCACTCAGCCGCGGCAAGTTTGCGGGGCCGATTGCGGTGAGCAGGCGCAGCCCCGCGTAAGCCACACCTACACCGGCCACGCCGCCCATCAGGCCCAGCGTCACGCTTTCCATCAGCAGTTCACGCGCAATGCGCCAGCGGCCCGCGCCGAGCGCGCTGCGCACGGCAAGCTCCTGCTGGCGTGCATCGGCGCGTACCAGCAGTAGATTTGCCACGTTGGTGCACACAATCAGCATCACCACGCCGATGGTGCCCATTACCGCCCACAGCACGCTGCCCACACTGCCCACCACCTGCGCCTTCAGCGGCAACAGTGCCGGGGCAATCTTCCACTGCAGGTAAAAATGCGGATTGGTGCCCGGCCCATTGGTCCACGAGTCCATCCACACATTCAGCAGCCGCGCCACATCGTGATCGGCATCCGCCATCGTGACACCGGGGCGCAACCGCGCAATACCGCGATAGCCAAAGCCGGCCAGCGACTGGTTGGTTTTGTCGAAGGCGAGCGGGACGATCAAATCAAAGTCGTAGCTGACCAACTTGAAGCCGCGCGGCATGACGCCGGCAATCTCGCGCGGCTGCCCATCCACCTCAATGGTGCGGCCCACCACGTGCGGATCGCCGCCAAAGCGCCGCTGCCAGTATCCGTAGCCCAGCATCACGCGCCGCGCGCCATGCGCATCCTGGTCGGCAGCCGTCAGCCACTGCCCTTCGGTTGCGGGCACACCGAGCGTCTGCAAAATGCCGTCGCTCACCAGCGCCGTGTTCACCTGCTCCGGCTTTGCAAGCCCCGTGATGCTGGAAGTGCCTGCCTGCCACACGCCAACGGCCTGAAAGGCGCGGTTATGAGCGACAAACGTCAAGTACATGGAGGCTGAAAGGCGCAGCTCGTCGCGGAACTCCGCCAGGCCCGCGGCACCCGGCGCGTTCAGGTGCAGCGCCACCAGCTGCTCCGGCTCGGGATAGGGCAGCGGGCGAATGAGCACGCTGTTGACCACGCTGAAGACCGCGGTGTTGGCACCGATGCCGATGGCGAGGGTGAGCAGCACTGCCGCCGCGAATCCGGGCGACTTGCGCAGGCGGCGAAAGACCAGACTCAGGTCGATGAGAATTGACTCAAGCGCAGGCCACTGCCACTGTTCGCGGCTGCGCTGCGCAATCAGAGCCGTGTTGCCGAACTCGCGGCGAGCCGTTTGCTCGGCCTGCGTGCGCGGCATGCCGTCATCCATCAACTCTTCCGTGCGGAAATCGATGTGCTCGTCGATGGAGACGGAGAGATCGTCGTAGCGGCGGCGACGCCCAAAAATCCGGTTGAGAATTCGCATCGCGGTCTCCTATGCGCCGGCCACGGCCAGGACGCGCGTAATGCCGGCGAACATCTTTTCGAAGCTGACCACTTCGGCCTCAAGGTGTTTGAGCCCGGCGCTGGTGAGCCGGTAGATGCGCGTGGGACGGCCCTTGGCCGAAACGCCAGCCTCGGCTTCAAGCCAGCCCTCGCGCAGCATGCGCTGGAGGGCGGGGTAGAGAGAGCCCTCCTCGACCTGGAGCAGCTGACCGGAGACTTGCTTGATGTGCTTGACGAG
>DASVLI010000054.1:0-26491 GCA_036384955.1 Occallatibacter sp. | reverse complement strand
CGGGTCCACGGGGCCCACGTAGTAGATCACCCGGTTGCGGAAATCCACCGGCAGCTTCTCGCCCTTGGCCAGCATGTCGGCGATGCGCTTGTGCGCCGCGTCGCGCCCGGTGAGCATCTTGCCGCTGAGCAGCAGGGTCTGGCCGGGCGTCCAGGACGCCACTTGCTCGGGCGTGAGCGTGTCGAGGTCGACGCGCTGGCTCTTGTTGTAGTCGGGCGCCCAGTGCACGTCCGGCCACAGATCCAGGCTGGGCGGCTCCAGGTAGGCCGGGCCGCTGCCATCGAGCACGAAGTGGGCATGGCGCGTGGCCGCGCAGTTGGGAATCATCGCCACCGGCAGATTTGCCGCGTGGCAGGGCGTATCGGCCACCTTCACGTCCAGCACCGTGGTCAGTCCGCCCAAGCCCTGCGCGCCAATGCCCAGCCGGTTCACCTTGTCGTAGAGCTCCACGCGCAGCTTCTCCGCCGTGGTCTGCGGACCGCGCGCAATCAGCTCCTGAATGTCGATGGGGTCCATCAGCGACTGCTTGGCCAGCAGCATCGCCTTCTCTGCCGTGCCGCCAATGCCAATGCCCAGCATGCCCGGCGGGCACCAGCCCGCGCCCATCGTAGGCACGGTTTTCAAAACCCACTCCACAACCGAATCCGACGGGTTGAGCATGGCGAACTTCGACTTGGCCTCGCTGCCGCCGCCCTTGGCCGCAACCGTAATCTCGCACGTCGCGCCGGGAACCAGCTCCACGTTCACCACCGCAGGCGTGTTGTCTCGTGTGTTCTTGCGCGCGCCGGCTGGGTCAGCCAGCACCGAGGCACGCAGCGTGTTGTCGGCGTCAAGATACGCCTTGCGCACACCGGCGTCCACCATCTCCTGCAGGCTCATCGTGGGCGCGCTGCCGTCATCCGAGGCAAAGCGCGCGTCCATGCCCAGCTTGATGAAGGCGTTGACGATGCCCGTGTCCTGGCAGATAGGCCGATGGCCCTCGGCGCACATGCGGCTGTTGATGAGGATCTGCGCCATCGCGTCGCGCGCCGCGGGCGATTGCTCTTTCTCATACGCCTTGGCTAGCGAGGTGATGAAATCGGCCGGGTGGTAGTAGCTGATGTACTGCAACGCTCCGGCAACGGAGTCAATAAAGTCGGCTTGGCGGATGACGGTCATGGAGACTCCCGAGTAGTGCGAACGCTACTAGGGTAATGGATGCGGCACAGGGCTGGCAGGGCGCGGTTGCCAGTAGCTGTGGGGCACAGGCAGGGAACAAGCTGGGGGCGATGCGGCACGATGCGGGACTTATGTGCCCAATGTCACATTCGAGCCCTGCGGGGCGGCCTAAAATGTGGTGCGGATAAAGGGTGCTCCGCGGCGCTCAAGCAACGCCGCGACCCCGAGGGCCGACATGTATAAAGCGTTGCTTGTAGTTCCATTTCTTCTTCTTGCCTCAGTTCCTGCCTTGGCAAAGCCACACGATGTATTTCCGGTTTCCTGCGACGTGCTGTGGACGGCCGTCAAAGATACGTTGGGAAATCCGAATGACTACCGCGTGCTGTCGATGAGTGACAGCGCTCAGAAAGCTTCATTCATCGTGATGGGCGAGCTGAAGCCTTTCACAGACACTATCGAACTGATACCAGCGGAGGGTGGCTGCGCCATGAAGCTGAAGATAGTGCAGATTGGTTCGGATGACTCCGACGAACGGATCTTCAGGAAGCATCTGGGGAAGGACCTTGCTAAGTTGCAGGCGGCCCAACCAGCCAAGCCGACAGAGGCAGCGAAGCCCGCAGGACAGTAGCCTAAACAAAGCCAAAGGCGGCAAATCACAAGGACTGAAATGGCCTGCGCTTGAGTTGCGTGCAGTAGCATCGGCTGGAGAAATCAGCCAGACAGCATAGGCGGCGTTACTGTCTATAGAATGGTCGGCGGAGTTGCCATGACCAAACTTCGTACGTTGATTTCCGCCGTTTTTCTTGCCACGATTGCGATGCCCTGCTCAGCGCAAACGCCTGCCGTGCTCACAGTGGATGCCGTGCATCCTGGTGCGGCCATTGCGCCGACATTGTTCGGCGTCTTCTTCGAAGACATTAACTTCGGCGCCGACGGCGGGCTTTATCCGGAGCGGATCAAGAACCGCTCGTTCGAGTTCGACGACCCGCTGGCCGGCTGGAAGCCGGACCTGTCGTACGACGGCAAAGGAATTCACGCGAACAAAGGCGAGCTGAGCGTCCAGTCTGGCCAGCCGCTGCATGCAAGCAACCCGCACTACCTGCGGATCCGCGCCTACGCTCCCGGCTATGGGCTGGCGAACAGTGGCTTTCGCGGCATCGGTCTGGAGAAGGATGCGGAGTACCGCTTCAGCGCCTATGTGCGCACACAGGGACCGGCAAAGCTGCGTGCGACACTAACCAACGCGAACGGCAAGGTGATTGGTACAGCCGCCTTGACCGGCTTTACCGGCGAGTGGAAGCGGTACGAGTCGACGTTCCGCGCCACGGAGACCGAATCGAAAGCGGTCTTCCACTTGTATCTGGACGAACCCGGCACGGTGGATGTGGACATGGTTTCGCTGTTCCCCGTGGATACATGGGGCGGAAGGCCGAACGGTTTGCGCAAGGATCTGGTGCAACTGCTCCACGACATGCATCCTGGGTTTCTGCGCTTCCCCGGCGGATGCATTGTGGAAGGACGGCGGCTGGCCAATCGCTACCAGTGGAAGACGACGGTGGGCGATATCTCCGAGCGGCGCACGATTATGAACCGCTGGAACGACGAGTTCGACGCGCGGCCAGCACCGGATTACTTCCAGAGCTTCGGGCTTGGATTTTACGAGTACTTCCAACTGGCCGAGGACATTGGCGCCAGCCCGCTGCCGATTTTGAACTGCGGCATGGCCTGCCAGTTCAACTCCAGCGAGACGGCGAAGATGGAGGAGATTCACGAGTACATCCAGGACGCGCTGGACCTGATCGAGTTTGCCAACGGCGCGACCGATACGCCGTGGGGCAAGATGCGCGCGCAGATGGGGCATCCGGCGCCGTTCCACCTGAAGATGATTGGCGTGGGCAACGAGCAGTGGGGGCCAAAGTATCTGGAGCGCTACAAGGTGTTCGCGGAGGCGCTGAAGGCGGCGCACCCTGAAATTGAGCTGGTGGTGAGCGCCGGCCCAATGCCCAGCGGCGAGGAGTTTGACACGCTGTGGGCCCACTGGCGCCAGGTGCATGCCGACATAGTGGATGAGCACTACTACATGAGCCCGAAATGGTTCCTGGAGAATGCGGGACGCTACGACCGCTACGACCGCGGCGGGCCGAAGGTGTTTGCCGGCGAGTATGCGGCGCAGACCGCTGGCATGACCCGGCAGGACAACCGCAACAACTGGAGCGGAGCGCTGGCCGAAGCGGCGTTTATGACAGGCCTTGAGCGCAATGCGGATGTAGTGCAAATGGCCTCGTACGCTCCTTTGCTGGCGAACGTGGATGCGTGGCAGTGGAAGCCGGATGCGATCTGGTTCGACAGCCTGCATAGCTACGGTACGCCAAACTATTACGTGCAGCGGGTGTTTGCCAGCAATGTAGGCACGCGGATTGTGCCGGTGACGCCCAACAAAGAGAACGGGCTGTACGCCTGTGCATCGCTCGATGAGAGCGCGCATGAGCTGGTAGTGACGATGGTGAACGCCAAACCTGAGGCTCGGCCGGTGCGGATTGACCTGGGCGGCGCGGTGGTGGGCACAGCGGCAAAGGTGACCACGCTTGCCAGCAGCGACCTGGCTGCGGAAAACACCTTAGAGAAGCCGGAGAAAGTGGCTCCCAAGAGCTCGACCGTGGCGCTGGCGGCGGGGCCGATTGCGGTAACGCTGGAGGCGAACTCGGTAACGGTGTACCGGATTCCGATGAAGTAGACAAGTCGACCGGCCGCGCTGCACAGATTAATGTCCATGAATTCGTCTCTCCTCTCGAAGGGGGAGGCTGTCTGTGACTTTGGGGCCCTGCTTGCTTGATAAACTCTGAGTGCGATGACGATTGAACAGTTGCAACTGGAAATTGAGCGCCATTTTGCCGCCGGAGCCGCGGCGGTAGGCGATGCCGCCGCAATGGATGCATTCGTGCAGCTGCGCGAGGCGCTGGAGGCGGGCCAACTGCGTTCGGCCGAGCCTGACACCACGGCACCTACCGGCTGGCGCGTGAATGCGTGGGTAAAGCGCGGAATCCTGCTTGGCTTCCGCATCGGTTCGCTGGTGGAGATGCCTTCCGGAGCGCTCTCCTTTGTCGACAAGGACACGTTTCCGGCGCGGCAGTTCGCAGCGGATGAAGGCATTCGCATTGTCGTGGGCGGATCGGCAGTGCGGCGCGGCGCCTATCTGGCCAAGGGCGTGGTCACTGTGCCGCCTTCGTATGTGAATGTGGGCGCGTATGTAGACGAGGGAACCATGGTGGACTCGCACGCCCTGGTGGGTAGCTGCGCGCAGATTGGCAAGCGGGTGCACCTGAGCGCGGCCGCTCAAATTGGCGGCGTGCTGGAGCCGGTGAACGCGAGCCCCGTAATTATCGAAGACGACGTGCTGGTGGGCGGCAACACAGGCGTCTACGAAGGCACCATCGTGCGCAAAGGCGCGGTGCTGGCCAGCGGCGTGATTTTGACGCGCGGAACGCCGGTATACGATTTGGTGCGTGGCGAAGTGCTGCGCGCAACGGCCGAGATGCCGCTGACAATTCCCGAGAACGCGGTGGTAGTGTCCGGCTCACGCGCCGTGACCAAAGGCAAAGGGCAGGAGTGGGGCTTGAGCCTGTATGCGCCGGTGATTGTGAAGTACCGCGATGAGAAGACCGACCTGAGCACGGCGCTCGAAGACATTCTTCGCTAGCAGCCGGCACAACGCCGGCTGCCCGCTGCGCTACCCTGAACAACGAGATGGATTCCAAGAACAGAACTGCGCCAGTGCGCTTTGGCGTGATGGGGCCTGGGCGCGCGGCGGTGCGCTTTGCGCAGGGACTCGCCGGCGTGGAAGGCGCAACGCTCACCGGCGTGTGGGGTCGCAATGCCGAACGGGCGCGGAGCTTTGCTGAGCGCTTTGCAGTTCCCTTCTCCGCGGCGAGTGTTGACGAGCTACTGGCCGCTGAAATCGACGCCGTCTACATCGCCACGCATGCGGATACCCACGCGGAGCTGACCTGCGCCGCACTCGCGGGCGGCAAACACGTGTTGTGCGAAAAACCGGCGGCGTTGAATGCCGCACAGGTACGGCACGTAACAACATTGGCGCGGGAGCACGGACTGCTTTACATGGAGGCGATGAAGCCTCCGTTCTTTCCGCTTTACCAACAACTGCGCGCGCACCTTAAGCAAGCGCCGATTGGGCCGGTGGGTTTTGTGCGCGCGGGTCATTGTGATGCGCGGCTTGCACCCGACTATCCGCTGCATTTTCCGGAGCTGGGTGGCGGCGGCATCATGGGCATTGGGCCGTACGAGGCGTTTCTTGCGCTCGATTGGCTGGGACCACTGAAGAACATGCAGGTGATGGGACGGCTTTCGGCGGCGGGCGTGGACAACTTCGCGCTCTTCCAGACCGAGCACACGCGCGGCATGGCGCAACTGCACACGGGGCTCGACCTGCTGAGCCGCGGCGACGCGCTGATGAGCGGACCGCTGGGCTACGTGGCTATCCACGAGAACTGGTGGAACCCCACGCGCGCCACGATTGTGTACACCAGCGGCCGCACGGTGGAGCTGGAAGCGCCGTTTGCGCATGGCGGCTTCAACTACGAGACGGCGCACTTTTGCGAGCTGCTACGCGCCGGCGCAACCGAGAGTCCGGAAATTTCGCACGCGCTCTCCATTGCGATGGCGGAGTTGCTGGAGCAGGCGCGCACGGCGCTGGGCGTGCGCTTTCCCGGCGAGTAGCGGCTAGTTCAGCGAGTGCGTTTGGACTTTGATTCAATTTTGCGTGAGGGGAAGGGCGGAATCAGCGGCCTGGGGTCTCGTTCGCGCCAGCGACGGAGGGTCTCATCCAGCACAGCCTGACGGTTGGCTTCGCACTGGCGGATGAACTCGGCCGGCGCGGCGCTTTCGTTGTTGTTCGCGCCCCAGATCAGCAACTCCAGCAGTAACGGCGCAAGGGCAATGCCTTTTTCCGTAAGGCGATAGGCAAGGCTGCGGCGGTCTTCCGGCAGAGGCTCAGTAGTGACGAGGCCCGCGGCCTTGAGGCGGCGCAAGCGCGAGGACAGGATATTGCTGGCAATGCCTTCCCCGGCGTTCTGGAACTCGTGGAAGGTGCGGCAGGCGCGGACCATCAAGTCGCGAATGATGAGCAACGACCAGCGGTCGCCAAGCAACTCCAGGGAGATGCTGACCGGGCAGCCGGAACGCGGCTCGGCGCCTGCAGCGGATTTTGCAGCGGATTTGCGCGCCACACGCCAACCCTACAAAATTCACTTGCGGTTTGCAAGCAAGCCGTGATTTTCTCTGTCTATCCGCACCCGCTGCGGATGGACATTTCCTCTTGCAAGGAGACACGGATGGCTACTGTGACACGGACGGCGCAAGTGACGCCGTTTCTCTGGTTCGACGGAAGAGCAGAGGAGGCGGTCGATTTCTACACCAGTGTCTTTCCTGGATCGCGCAAGCTGAGCGAGATGCGCAGCTCGGGAGTTGGACCGTTTCCCGAGGGAGCACTGATAACAGCCGCTTTTGAATTGGGCGGCGCGCAGTTCACGGCATTCAACGGCGGACCGGGCTATCCATTCACGCAGGCCATCTCGCTGGTGGTGCACTGCATCGACCAGGCAGAGATTGATTCCTACTGGGACAAGCTCAAAGACGGCGGCGCGGAGATTGCCTGCGGCTGGCTGAAAGACAAGTTCGGCCTGCACTGGCAGATTGTGCCGGTGCAAATCTTCGAGCTGCTGAAGCACCCCAAAGCGATGCAGGCCATGATGGGCATGGTGAAAATGGACCTTGCCGCACTGGAAGCCGCCGCGCGCGAGTGACGCGCCGGGCCACTGCCGCCTTGAAACAACGCCAGCAGTGGTAGCATCAGAACTGACAGATGCATACAAACAAGCTGCACATTATTCCGCTCGGCGGATTGGGCGAGTTCGGCATGAACTGCCTGGCCATGCGCTGGGGCGACGACATTATTGTGATCGATGCAGGTCTGATGTTCCCCGAGTCAGAACTGCTCGGCGTGGACATTGTTGTGCCCGACATTACCTACCTGGTGGAAAACAAGGAGCACGTGCGCGGCATTATTTTGACGCACGGGCACCAGGACCACATTGGCGGGCTGAGCTGGCTGCTGAGCGAGCTGAAGGTGCCGGTGTATGGCACCGAGTTCACGCTGGCCTACGTCGAAGGCAATCTGGAAGAAAACCAGATGCTGGACGAGACCGAGCTGATTGAGATTGCGCCGAAGGAGAAGTTCTCCATCGGGCCGTTCACCATCGAGCCCATCCGCGTGACGCACTCACTGGTGGATTGCGTGGCGCTGGCCATTGAGACACCGGTGGGCATCGTGATCCACACCGGCGACTTCAAGATCGACCTTTCCCCGCTGGACGACAAGCCATTCGACCTGCACACGTTTGCCGAGTACGGCAAGCGCGGTGTGCTGGCGCTGTTGCAGGACTCGACCAATGTGGAGCGGCCAGGCTATACGCCGAGCGAATCGGCGGTGCGGCCGCGGCTGGACGAGGTGTTTGCGCGGACGAAGAAGAAGCTGTTCTTCAGCTGCTTCTCGTCGTCGATTTATCGCATTCGGATTGCGCTGGAGCTGGCACGGGCACATAACCGCAAGGTTGCGGTAGTGGGCCGGTCCATGGTGGAAAGCACGGAGATTGCGCAGGACCTGGGCTATGTGGACATTCCGCCGGGGCTGATTATCAATCCTGGGCAGATGCGCGACTACGCGCCGGAAGAACTGATGGTGCTGATCAGCGGCACGCAGGGCGAGCCGATGAGCGCGCTGAGCCGCGCCGCGGTGGACAACCACAAGCACGCGCACATTGAGCCGGGCGACACCGTGGTGCTAAGCTCGCGCATCATTCCCGGCAACGAGAAGAGCATCTTTCGGGTGATTGACCATCTGTTCCGGCGCGACGCCAACGTGGTGTACGACGACGGCACACATGGGCTGATCCACGTGAGCGGCCACGGCAGCCAGGAGGAGATGCGCCTGCTCATCAATCTGGTGCGGCCCAAGTATTTCATCCCGGTGCACGGCGACTACCGCTTCCTGCGCAAGCACGCGGAGATTGCGATGCAGACCGGCGCGGTGGAACACGCCATTGTGATTGAAGACGGCGACGTGCTGGAGCTGGACAACGACAACGCGAGGAAGCGCGACAAGGTACAGGCCGGGCGCGTGCTCATCGACTCTGGCTCATCGATTGACGTGGTTGAGGATCTGGTCATCCGTGACCGCCGCGTTTTGAGCGAGGACGGCTTTGTGCTGGTGGTGCTGGCGATTAACAAGCGCACGGGCAAACTGGAGCTTGCACCTGAGGTAGTGATGCGCGGCTTTGGCGGCGCGGACATTACCGAACAGGCGCAGGAGATGGTGCTGCGGACGCTGGAGTCGCTGAGCGGCGAACAGAAGTCGGACTACGGCATGGTGAAGGACAAGATCCGCGCGGAACTGAAGAAGCTGGTGCAGAAGACGACCGGCCGGCGGCCGATGATCATGCCGGTAATCATGGAGATTTGATCGGCGCAATCACTTCTGCCAGCAGATGAATCGCGACTAAGGCCGCTTAGGCACTCGAATGTTCGGATTTCCAGGGAGCGGTTCCCATTCAAGCATCTGCAAACTAGCGAGAAGTGGCCCCCCAAACACTCCTGATGGGTCCTGGATCTCGCCGTCGATTGAATACACCTCAAGCTCGGTTATCTTGCCGCCATCCTGAAACAGCAGCACGCCAACCAATTCTCCGCTCGCTGTGCGGCCCTCATAGTCGCACAGCACTCGATCTCCCTCAGTATCTCCAACTGGAACTGTCGAGTCTGCGAGTAGTTTGATTGACGGACATCCACAAATGCATGAGCGGACCGCCTTCACATTCAAAAGCTGCGGCAAAAACGATTTCGCCCGTTCAGGGCCATGTTCTAGGACGTGGTGCAGCACCGCAAGCTCCTCGTCGCTCAGCTGCCGAGGCGGCAGACGGCGCTCCCGCTCAAAATGTTCTTTCAATGATTCCACTATCTTCTCCCGCGCCTAAACGCTACCACGATTCCAGCACTCCAGCCTTGCATGGAAATGGACATGTAGAATCTCCGCATGAGACAGACCCTTCTCGTGCTCTTCCTATGTTGTGATCTTCTGTCCGTAGCGCGCGCCCAAGAGCCCAAGGCTACGGTGCCCGAGTGCCCGTCTACGGCGACGCTGGATGAGCTGATCAAGGCCATCGATGCGGCAGTGAGCGGCCCGGCCGACAAGGACCGCACCTGCACCCGCCAGCTGATGTTGCCCGACGTGCGGCTGACGCCGATGACGAAGACGCCCGACGGCCCGCTGGCTCCCCACATTCTCACGCTCGACGAATGGATTGCCGCCATCCAGAAGCGCGGGCACGAGACTCTCTCCGAGCACCAGATCAAGGTGAAGGAAGAGGTGTACGGCAGCATCGCGCACCTGTGGAGCACCTACGAACTGCAGGTGACACCGGACACGAAGACGGTGATTCGCGGCATCAACAGCATCCAGGCCGTCTACGACGGCAAACGGTGGCGCGTGTACGGCATTTTGTGGCAGGCCGAGACACCGGCCACGCCGATTCCGGAGAAGTATTTGCCATGAGCGTTGCGACAGAACTGCTGGTAACGACAGAGACGATTCGCGCGGCGGCTGAGCGCATTGCGAGCATTGCCGTGCACACGCCGCTGGTGGAAGCGGCCTTTCCGCATGTGAGCGGATACGGCACGCGGCAGCGGGTATGGCTGAAGGCCGAAAGCCTGCAGCCGATTGGGGCCTTCAAGATTCGCGGCGCGGCCAACAAGATTCTACAACTGACGCCGGAGGAGCTGAAGCGCGGCGTCATCACCTACTCCAGCGGCAACCACGCGCAGGGCGTGGCGTATGCGGCGCGTGCAGTGGGCGCCAAGGCAGTGATTGTGATGCCGGAGAATGCACCGGCCATCAAACGCGCGGCCACGCTGGCCATGGGCGCCGAGGTGGTGGACGTGGGCAACGCCAGCAGCGAACGGCTGCGCGTGGCCCTGGAACTGGTGGAGAAGCACGGGTACGTGGTGATTCCCCCGTACGACGACGAGCAGATTATCGCCGGACAGGCGACGTGCGGCCTGGAGATAGCCGAGGCCATGCCGGACGTGGATTTGGTGCTGGTGCCGGTGAGCGGCGGTGGATTGCTGAGCGGCGTGGCTGCGGCGGTGAAGCAACTGCTGCCGCATGTGCGCGTGATTGGAGTAGAGCCGGAGCTGGCGGGCGACACGGCAGAGAGCTTCCGCGCGGGCAAGATTGTGGAATGGCCGGCGACGCTAACCAGCCGCACCATTGCCGACGGGCTACGCACGCAGAGCGTGGGCTTGCGGAACTTCGACCACATTCAGGCGTTTGTGGACGGCATTGTGACCGTGAGCGAAGCTGAGATTCGCGCGGCGATACGGGCCATTGTGGCCGCGACGCGGCTGGTGCCGGAGCCGAGCGGCGCGGTGGCCACGGCGGCGCTGCTCTTCCAGAGCGACATTTTGCCCAGCTACTCGAAGGCCGTGGCGGTGGTGAGCGGCGGCAACGTTGCGCCGGAGATGCTGGCCGAAGTGCTGACGGAATCGCAATCGTAACGTCCTTTCAACTGGGCGTGCAGTCGTGCCCTTGAGGGTTTTCTTGATGCGCATGGTTCTCTTCCCCGCTTTGCTGCTGGGCCTGATGCTTGGCCCGGCGCCTGCCCACTCCGCCGACAAGAAGAAAGACCAGCTGGTGAAGCCGATTGCCGGGCCACGGGCCACGGCGCTGCGGGTGACGTGGCTCTACATCAACCCCGACAAGAGCTCGCAGAAGGTGGACCGGGTGCAGCCGGGGCGCGAGCTGGTGGTGGCCGAGCGCAGCAATGCGTGGCTGCGGGTTTACGCCAACACTGACATTGAGCTGGAACACACCAGCGACCAGCCCATTTTCGGCAACGACGAAACGCCGACGCCCATCTCCGGCTGGATGGAGGCGCGCGGCGTGGTGATTGAGACGACGCCGAACGGCGACCAGATACTGATGGGCTCGGCGGCCAGCCAGGAAGTGGCGGCCAACGATCCGCGCGGGCCGGTGAATGCGGCGCGCACGGCGCGGCTGCTCTATCGCAGGCTGGCCGAGATGTATCCCGACTCACCGCTGGCGCCGGCGGCGGCGTGGCGCGCGGCCGACATTCTGTGGCAGATCCAGAAGGCGGATGCGGCCTCACGGCCCTCGGCCAAGGAGCGCGAGCCGTACCTGCGCGACCAGATGGATGAAGACGGGCTGAAAAAGGTGATCAAGATGTACCCCGGCACTCGCGAGGCCGACTTGGCTGCCTTCGAGCTGCTGGACAACAAGATGTGCGGCGACTGGCAGGGGACGACCAAGTGCCCGGAGAAGGAAACAGACCTCTTCGAGAAATTTGCCAACGATCATCCTGACGGGCCGCGCACCGCGCAGGCGCTGTACCAGGCAGTGTACCGGCAGGCGGCGCTGGTGGACATGTACAAGGCCGATGAGAAGCAGGGCAAGAGCGACGACGCCAAAGCGCATGCCAAGCAGCTGGCCGCGCGGTTGAAAGAGAAGTTTCCCCAGTCGGATTACGCGTGGCGAGCCTCGGCGCTCGTGTACAAATTGGATGAGGGCGTGCCGGTTTACGGAATCGACCTGCAATAGATCGAATAGAATCGACGCGGTGAGCCGCGGCGCGATTCCGCCAGGAACGAACCGGGCCGCGGAGGGATTTTGAACGCGTACATTCAGTCTGTCCTGTTGGGCATTGTTGAGGGGTTGACGGAGTTTTTGCCGGTCAGCTCGACCGCGCATTTGCGCATTACCGAAGCGCTGATGCACCTGCCCATGGACGACGCCTTCTGGAAGATGTACACCATCGTGATCCAGGCAGGCGCAATTCTGGCGCTGGTGCTGTTGTACCTGCAGCGGATTGTCGACTTCATGCGGAGCTTTCCCAGGGGCGAAGGCGGCGACAAGAACTGGCTGACGCATCCGATTTCTCTGACGGCGATTGCCTTTGTGTGCACCTCGATTCCAGCGCTGTTGCTGAAGAAGTGGAGCGACAAGAATCTGGGCAGCATGACGGCGATTGCGCTGGCGCTGCTGATTGGCGGCATCGTGATGTGGGTGGTGGACGTATGGGCTTCGCGCTCCGACGCCAACACGACGCACGTGGAAGAGATGGGATTGGGCCAGGCGATCTGGATCGGACTGTGCCAGTCGCTTTCGGCGGTCTTCCCCGGACTTTCGCGGTCGATGTCGACGATTGCGGCCGGGCAGCTGGTGAGCATGGACCGGCCAACGGCGCTGGAGTTCAGCTTTCTGCTATCGATTCCCACGATGCTGGCGGCGACGGCCTGGGACCTGAAGAAGGAAGTGCTGCCGAGCCATGGCGCCGTGACGGCGCATGTGGTGATGACGGGCGAACGCTGGTTGGTGCTGGGCATCGGCTTTGCGGTCTCGTTCATCGTGGCCCTGGGCGTGGTGGACTGGTTCCTGGGCTGGGTGCGGCGGCGGGGGTTCACGGTTTTTGCCGTCTACCGGATTGCGCTGGGGCTGGCGCTGCTGATTTTCGGGTCGAAGCTGTAGGGTTGCGCCGGTAATTTATTTATTATCTGCTTGATACGGCGATTTATTCATGTGCATTGTGCCTGCTTTGCGTCCGGGCGATAGTCGGACGGGGCGGGTTTCCCCCTCTTTGCCATTTTCAGTGTATATATTTGACTGCAAATGGTTTAGCGAGCATCGCATTTGCCAAATATTTGATTATAAATGGGTTATGGGTTAAATATTTGATTTAAAAAGAGTTAGCTGACAAGTGATCAGGTGGACAAGTGGACAGGTGGACAGGTGGACAAGTGATCGGTGGTCCCTCAGCCGGGGTCCGCGCATGGACCGATTGTGCATTTTTTGGCGGTAATTATGTGCAAAGGGTGAGGGGTTGGTTTGGGTTTGGGGTTGCGACGGTTGGGCTAAAGGCGGATACGCTTAATCGCTTCCGCCGGGGCTGAAGCCCGAGCTTCCCTTTGGCGGGCTTTCAGCGGCCTGAAGGCCGCTGCTCCCTCCTTGTGACGCTGCGCTTCGTGCCGCTCCTCCGGGGCGGCGGGTGGCTTGGTGGCGTTTCCCAGGGCTTGCGCCCTGGGCTATTTTCGTTGCCTCCCTACGGGAGGCATTGCATGCAGCTCGCATGAGAGTCGTGGTTTCCCAGGTCTCAAAATCGAGACCTGGGGCACCCATTTTTTGTGGTTGATTGAGTGCGCATGAGTTGTGGTTTCCGCCCTTGCTGCGCATGGATGGGGCATCCAGCTTTGTGGCGGTTCCTTCCCCGGTGCCCAAAGGCGAGGGACCGGGGGCACCCGGTTGAACGCTTGCGGGAGATTTGTGGCCTCCCACATCTCAAAATCGAGATGTAGGGCACCCGGTTTTTGTGGGGGAACGAATGTTCGCTTCGCGGGCTGGGGTTTGGGGGTAGAGACTGTGGTTCCCCCTGCCGGGATTTGGGCGGGAAAGCGATTGGGACGCCCCGATAATAAAGACTGCTCGGGGGTTATCCGTCCGCACTGGCGGTGCGAAGCCGCCTGCATTATTGCGGCGGCCGACGAGCGGAATCGACCCCATGATGAAAAGCATCCCGATTGCTCTTTCGCCAACGCGCAAGCAGGCCCTGAATGTTTTTCTGGGGCTGGTCGTGCTGCTGGTCGCCGTGCTGCTGCTGCTGGCGCTGGCTACGTATCACCCCACCGATCCCTCGCTGAATACGGCCGTGGACACGACCCAGGCGCACGCGGTGCGCAACTGGATTGGCCTGTTTGGCGCATGGACCAGCGACCTGCTGCTGCAGGCCATCGGGCTGGCGGCGTTTTTGCTGCCGCTTTGGATGGGCAGCGTGGGCCTGCGCTGGATGCGCTCGCGCACGGGCGGAGGGCTGAAGCGCTGGATGGGATGCGTGCTTTCGCTGGCGTTTGTGCCGACCCTGTTTGGCCTGTTGCCGTGGCACTGGCGCTGGATGCACACCGCGGCGGTGGAAGGCGTGGTGGGGCGGCTGATTGCCGGCGTGCTGGTGGTGTATCTGAACGTACCGGGCGCGTGGATTGTGGCGGGCGTGCTGGCCGCGGTGGGCATGTACTTTGCCTCGGGCATTACGCTGTGGCAGTTGCGGACGGCGTATGACGAGCACTCCGCACACGTGATGAGCTGGCGCGACCGCTGGCGGAACTGGCGTGAGCGCCGTGCCGAAGCCAAGGAAGAGGCCGAATCGCTGGCGATGGAAGAGGAGCTTCCCGCGCCGGCGCAGGCGCTGTTTGCTACGGCGCCCGAAGAAGAACCGGTGGAGCCGGTACGTAAGGCAGGCTTGCTGGCGGGCTTCTTCAAGCGGAAGCAGAAGGCGGCTGCGCCGAACCCGATTGACGATGTGCCGGCCTTCCAGCGTGTTCCAATGCAAACGGCAGAGACGGCAGCGGAGCCGCCGATTGCCGCACGACGCAAGAGCATTTGGGAGCCGGAAGGCGCCGAGACTTTGGCGAAGACCGAGACTGCGCCCAAACTGGTGGAGATGCCGGCTGCGCCGGCGGTGGCAGCGCGCGTGGTTGAACCGCCTGCCGCAAAACCCGCGGCAACGGCTGCGCCGGCGACAGTAGATGGCATTGCCATCCACAGCCGTGCCGATGCGGATGTGAAGTCGACCACCGTTGCACCGAAGAATGTGAGCGGCTTTAAGCTGCCGCCCAGCACCCTGCTGAATCCGGGAACCGCACCGCAGGCGGTGCGCGAGGACGAGTTGCGCGAGGAAGCGCGCGCGCTGAAGGAAAAGTGCGCGGAGTTCGATGTGCGCGGGCAGGTGGTGCAGATCAATCCCGGCCCCATGGTGACGACCTTCGAGTTCAAGCCGGAGGCGGGCATCAAGGTGAGCCGGATTACGGGCCTGGCGGACGATCTGTGCCTGGCGATGAGCGCCGAGAGCATCCGCGTGGAGCGTATTGCGGGCAAAAGCACGGTGGGCATTGAGGTGCCGAACCGCGAAAAAGAGACGATTCACCTGCGCGAGGTGCTGGAGTCGGAGACGTTCAGCAAGGCGCGCTCGCGGCTGACGCTGGCGATGGGCAAGGACATCAACGGGCGCATTGTGACGGCGGATCTGGCGTCGATGCCGCACGTGCTGATTGCCGGCTCGACGGGATCGGGCAAATCGGTGGCCATCAACGCGATGATTATGAGCCTTCTGTACCGGACGACGCCGGCGCAGGTGAGGCTGATTCTGGTGGACCCAAAGCGCGTGGAACTGGGCATGTACGAGGGGATTCCCCACCTGTTTACGCCGATTATTACGGAGCCGAAGCTGGCGGCGAATGCGCTGCGCAACGCGATGCGCGAGATGGAGCGGCGACTGAAGCTGCTTGCCTCGCGGTCGGTACGCAACATCGACCAGTACAACAAGCTGTTTGAGGGCACCACGCCGACGCTGTTTGACGAGGGCGAGCCGGAAGAGCCGCTGCCCTACATCATCATCATCATTGACGAGCTGGCCGACCTGATGATGCTGGACCGGGCGAACGTGGAAGAGTCAATTACGCGGCTGGCGCAGATGGCGCGCGCGGTGGGCATTCACCTGGTGCTGGCCACACAGCGGCCCAGCGTGGACGTGATTACGGGATTGATCAAGGCCAACGTGCCGACGCGTATCAGCTTCCGGCTGGCGACGAAGGTGGACTCGCGGACGATTCTGGATACGAATGGCGCGGAGTCACTGCTGGGACGCGGCGACATGCTGTTTTTGCCGCCGGGCACCAGCCGCACGATGCGCCTGCACGCGCCGTATGTGAGCGAGAAGGAGACGGCGGCGGTGGTGGAGTTCTGGAAGAACCAGGGCGCGGCCCAGTACGCCGAGGGATTTTTGGAGTCTCCGCGGGACGAGAAAACAGCGATGGAAGGCGGCGGCGAGGGCAGCGACGAGAACGATGCGCTGTTCGACGATGCGGTGCGGCTGGTATTCGAGTTTGGCAAGGCATCGACTTCTCTGCTGCAGCGGCGCTTGCGCATTGGCTACGGCCGCGCGGCGCATCTGATCGATTTGATGGAGCGCGACGGACTGGTGGGACCAGCCGACGGCTCGCGGCCGCGCGAACTGCTGAAGTCGCCGGGGTGGCTGCACGAGGTTTCGGTTTCGCAAGAGTAGGGCCGTGCGCGCAGCGGCGGGGTGAACGATGTTAGGCATAGGCGAACGGCACGAACTGCCGACGATTTTGCTGATTGACGACGACCTGGTGAGCCGCGAGGTGATTGCTACGGTTCTGACGCTGGATGGCTACGCAGTGCACACGGCGGAGGATGGCGATGACGCGCTGGCGCTGCTGGGCGAGGTGGCGCCGGGGCTGGTGCTGATGGACGCGCAACTGCCCAAGCTGAGCGGCAAGGCGCTGGTGAAGAAACTGCGGGCGGCAACCAAAGCACAGATTTTTGTGGTGAGCGGCAGCGAGATTACGGCGGATTTTCGGGCGGTTGTGGATGGATTTCTGCTGAAACCATTCAATCCGGATGCTCTGCGGAGCCTGCTGGCGGAAAAGAAGCCGGCGCAAACGGCGGCATCGGCAACGCCGGTGGTGAATCCCGAGGTTCTGATGCAGTTTCGGCAGCTGATGCCTGAGCCGACGGTGAAACAGATTTACGAGGCGGTGGTGACGGACCTGAACAAGCGCGTAATCGCGCTGCAGGAGGCCATTACGGCCGGCAACTCCGGCGAGGTGAGCCGGATTGGGCACGCCATCAAGGGCGGATGCGGCATGGCGGGGGCCATGGAAGCGGCCGCGCTGGGAGCCAGATTGGAGAGCAGGAGTGACAATCTGGAGGACTGCAAGATAGCATTGGACCAGTTATTGCACGCAATTGAGAGCCTGCAGGGTATGCTGGTTGCGGAGTTTTCCGACTAGCCGCGCTGGGGGCTGCGCAGAATTTACGGCACGACGCAGGCGGTTTTGATTGTTGAGCCGCAGGATGTCAACGGGTACGAGAAAGCACAAGACGGGGGATTAAAACCTGGTGGAAAATCCGATTCGAATTGTACTTGCGGACGATCATCCAGTAGTGCGGATTGGCGTGCGCAACATGCTGCAACGGCACGACGGTTTCGAGGTGGTGGGTGAAGCCGACGATGGCGACGAGGCCATCACGCTCACGCTCGACCTGAAACCCGACATTCTGCTGCTGGACGTGCAGATGCCACGCCTGCCTGGGCTGGAGGCGATGCGTGCGATCATGAGCGGATCGCCAACGGTGAAGATTCTGCTGCTGACCTCGACGATTACGACACAGCAGATTATCGAAGCACTGCACATTGGCGCGCGCGGCATTGTGCTGAAAGATGCACTGGCCGGAGCGCTGCAGGACGCGATTCACACGGTGTGCGCCGGCGATTACTGGATTGGCGGCAAGCGCGTGGTGAATCTGGTGGCTGCGCTGCGCGACCTGATGCAGCAGGCTGCAACACCGCCGCACAAGACCTACGGGCTGACTCCGCGCGAGATTGAAGTGGTGGGCTGTATTGTGGAAGGCTGCAGCAACCGAGACATCGCCAAGCAGTTTGGGCTGAGCGAGGAAACGGTAAAGCGGCACCTGTCGAACATTTTCGACAAGACGGGCGTATCGACGCGCCTGGAGCTGGCGCTGTTCGCCATTGCGCATCATCTTGTGACGCCGCAGTAGCGGCGGATTGAGCGGTTACAACAACTGCGCACCTTCATCGGTGCGCAGTTTTGTTTTTGGAGGAGTTAGGGACAGGTTGACAGGGGGACAAGTTGCGTGGACCGGGAGGTCCACGCGACAGCCGGCCGGGAGGCCGGCGCTATAGAGAGGGACTGAGGGACCAAGGGGCTATGGGACTGGGGCGTGGTGAAGTTGTGGTTTCCCAGGTCTCAAAATCGAGATCTCCACCCCAAGGACGAAGACCTGTCCTTGGGGACCCCGGCCTGGGGCACCCGTCGGTGGTGGAGGAACGCGCAATCAGGAGAGTAGCTGCGTTTCGAGCCGGTCGAGCAGATCGCCGGTTTCGTCGCAGACGCCCGTGTGTACCGGCGAAGGCTGGAGGATGGTGCTGCGCGGGGAGACGAGCCAGTGGAAGCGCTCGCTTTGGGAGAGCTGCGCGATGGCTCCGGCGGCGGGGTCGCCCTGGCAGATGCGGACGACGGCATCGAGATGCTGAGCAATGAGATCGAGGTCGGCTTCGGGCCAGAGGACCTGCACACGCTCGCGATTGAGGCGGACGCGCGCGGCGAGGTAGCGCTTTTCGCGGCAGAAGACGACGACGCCGGCATTGACAAATTCCTGGCGCTCGACGCGTGGCACGACGCGCAGGAGAGCGTAATCAAACGAGGCGGGCATGAGCTTCGATCGCCTCCTTCTGAAAGACATGGGCCGCGGCCAGACGCGCGGTGAAGAACTCGATATAGCCTTTGCGGCGCGCGGCCGCGCCCTCAGGCAGCGTGTCAAGCCATTCGGCGGGAATGCTGTCGACAATCGACTGAAGCAACTGCGGCGTGAGTTTTTCGCGGGCGATGCGTCCGGCAGCCTCAATTTGCGAGGCCTGCGGCAGCAGCACATGCTTGCCGATATCGGCGAAAGGCGCGGCAGCTTTCTCGTGGCGCGACTCCCAGCTGTGGTGGAAGTAGAGCGCCGCGCCGTGGTCGATGAGATAGAGCTTGCGATGCCAGAGCAGCAGGTTGGCATTTTTCGCGGTGCGGTCGACGTTGAGTGTGAAGGCGTCGAGCCAGACGGCGAGCGAGGCCTCTTCGGCGGGGACGGGGTCGCTGGCGGCGGGGTCGAACATCACAGAGCCAGGCAGGTAGTCGAGCGCGATGTTGAGGCCGACGCTGGCTTTGAGCAGCTCGCGGATTTCGTAGTCGGGCTCGTTGCGTCCGAGCGCGGCGTCGAGCTCGATGAGGACAATTTCAGGAACGCGTAGGCCGATGGCGCGGGCGATTTCGCCGGCGAGGAGTTCGGCGACCAGTGCGAGAATGCCCTGCCCTGCGCCACGGAATTTGACGACGTAGAGGCCGAGATCGTCCGCCTCTACGATGGCGGGCAGAGAGCCGCCCTCGCGCATGGGCAGGACGTATCGCGTCGCGTGAATGGTTCTGAGCATCGAAGAACAGTGTACCGGGCGAAGGCGCTCGAACGGCGTGCCGCGAGCGGGTATGCTCATAGCAAAAGGGGTGGAGAGGCGATGAAGATTGGGTTTCTGGGACTGGGTGCGATGGGCACGGCGATGGCGCACCGGCTGATTGCCGCGGGGCACGAGCTGGCGGTGTGGAACAGGACCGAGGGAAAGACGGAGCCGCTGCTGCGCGAGGGCGCGATTGCCGCCGGGACGCCGGCCGAGGCCGAGCTTGGCGCGGACGCCGTGGTGACCATGCTGTTCGACGACGATGCGTACGAGCAGGTGCTGTTTGGGCCGAACGGGCTGATGGATGCGCTGGAGCCGGGCGGGCTGCATATTGCGTGCAGCACCATCAGCGTGGCGCTGAGCGAGCGGCTGATGGAAGAGCACGCCAGGCGCGGCATCGATTTTGTGGCGGCGCCGGTGTTTGGCAGGCCCAACGTGGCGGCGGAGGGCCGGTTGTGGATTACGGCCGCGGGTACGGAAAAGGCGATTGAGCGGGCGCGGCCGGTGCTGGAGCCGCTGGCGCGGGGCATCTCGATTGTGGGCACGGAGCCGAAGCAGGCCAACGCGCTGAAGGTGGGCGGCAACTTTATGATCAGCGTGATGATTGAATCACTGGCCGAGGCGAGTGTATTTGCGAAAGCGCATGGCATTGAGCCGGCGCAGTTTCTGGAGACGGTGAACAGCGCGCTGTTCCAGTCGCCGTTTTATGCGGCCTATAGCAAGGTGATGCTGGAGCCTCCGGCAAAGCCGGGCGCGACGGTGGAGCTGGGGACCAAGGATTTGCGGCTGTTGCGCGAGGCTGCCGGGCCGCTGAAGCTGCGCTTTGCCGAGCAGTTGAAGCAGGTGTTTGACGATGCGCGCGCAGCCGGCGATGGCGGCGCGGATTGGGCCGCGGGCATGTACGCTGCCGCGGAACGGTACAGTAAAGGCGAGTAGACACACGCGGTGGTGACGGCTGCACATTCACCGCAGCGCATCCTCTGGTTAGGATAGGTGCATGGACTTCAAGGGGAAGATTGTCTTTATCACCGGCGCCAGTGCAGGCATTGGCGAAGCCACAGCCATGGCCTTTGCCGCACTGGGCGCAAAACTGCTGCTGGCCGCGCGGCGTCCGGGCAAACTGGCGGAAGTTGCGGGACGCGCGTTGGCCGCGGGTGCGCAAGGAGTGCATTCGATCCAACTGGATGTGCGCGAGCGGCGCGCCGTGCAGGACACGATTGACCGCCTGCCAGCCGAGTGGGCGGAGATTGACGTTCTGGTGAATAATGCCGGCCTGAGCCGCGGCCTGGAAAAACTGTACCTGGGCAAGGTTCAGGACTGGGAAGAGATGATTGACACCAACGTGAAAGGCCTGCTGTACGTGACGCGCGCGGTGGTGCCGGGCATGGTGGTGCGCGGGCACGGGCACGTGATCAATCTGGGCTCGACTGCGGGTGAAGTGACCTACCCCAATGGCGCGGTGTACTGCGCGACCAAAGCGGCGGAGCGGGCCATCAACGATGGGCTGCGGCAAGACGTGCTGGGCACGCCAATCCGCGTGACGACGGTGGACCCCGGCATGGTGGAGACGGACTTCAGTCTGGTGCGCTTCCGCGGCGATGCCGAGCGCGCGGCCAAAGTGTACAAGGGCATGAAGGCACTGAAGGCCGAAGACATTGCGGACGTGATTGTGTGGGCCGCCAGCCGCCCGGCGCACGTGAACATTGCGCGCGTGCTGCTGACACCCGTGCAGCAGGCCAACTCGCTGCTGTTTGCGCGCGACGAGTAGGCAGAGACTAAAAAATCCGCCAAATGGCGGATTGGTCTATCCCAAAGCTTCCAACTGCGATTCGATCTCCTGAAGCGCAGATTCCAAGGCCGCTCGTCGGCCTGGGTTCGAGGTACGCTGCGAGAGGATCAGTTCGCGCTGCAAGGTGAGCGCCTGCACCTGCCGCGCATGGGCCGCGCGTTCGCGCGCAGCCTGCCGTTTCTGGTCTTCCGTCATACTTACCCCCTCCGTGCCTGGCCGTGCAGGCTCAGAAGCACTCATCCTCTGCTCCTCCACCGATTTACTTTCCCAACCACGAGCCATATCTTCATTTTACGGGCTTTGAACCAGTTGTGTCCCGAGAAGTGGATTTACGGCCGCAAGTTATAGGGAGATTGTGCGATGCAGGCATGGCAGATTGAAACGTTCGGAGTGGATGAGCTGAAACAGACGGAGCGTGCGACGCCCGCGCCAGGAGCGGGTGAAGTGCTGGTACGGGTGCGCGCGGTGTCGTTCAACTATCGCGATTTGATGGTGGTGAAGGGCCTGTACAACCCGAAGATGAAGCTGCCGCGGATTCCCTGCTCCGACGGTGCGGGCGAAGTGGAAGCGGTGGGCGAGGGTGTGCGCGCATGGAAGCCCGGCGACCGCGTGGCGGGAATTTTTATGCAGAACTGGTGGGAAGGCCCGCCGAGTGCGGCGACCAACAAAGGCGCGCTGGGAGGGGACATCGACGGCATGCTGGCCGAGTACGTTGTGCTGCGCGAGACGGGACTAGTGCGCGTGCCGGAGAAGCTGAGCTTTGCCCAGGCCGCGACGCTGCCCTGCGCGGCGGTGACGGCGTGGAATGCGCTGAAGGTGGGCGGCGTTGGTGCTGGATCGACGGTGTTGATTCAGGGGACGGGCGGAGTTTCGATTTTCGCGCTGCAGATGGCGAAGGCGATGGGCGCGCGGGTGCTGGGCGTTTCGTCGAGCGATGAGAAGCTGGCGCGAGCCGCGGCGATGGGGCTGGACGCGGGACTAAATTATCGCGCGACGCCGGATTGGGACCGCTGGGTGGTGGAGCAGACGGACGGTGTGGGCGTTGACCTGGTGGTGGAAGTGGGCGGCATGGGAACGGTGACGCGGTCGATGCGCGCGGTGCGCGTGGGCGGAACGATTGCGCAGATTGGGGTGCTGTCCGCGGCGAGCGAGATGATTCCACTGACGATGATTTTGCACAAGCAGACGCGGATTCAGGGGATCTATGTGGGCTCGCGCGCGGATTTTGTGGCGATGAATGCGTTCATCGAGAAGCATGGATTGCGGCCGGTGCTGACCAGCAGGCCATGGAGCGAGGCGCGCGAGGCGCTGCGCACGATGGAGGCGGCGACTCACTTTGGCAAGCTGGTGGTGGAGGCGGAGTAGACATGCGTGGACCGGGAAGTCCACGCTACAGCCGGCCGGGAGGCCGGCGCTACGGAGGGAGGGACTATGGGATTGAGGGACTATGGGACTGAGGCGGGGTGAGGTTGTGGTCTCCCAAGTCTCAAAATCGAGACCTGGGGCACCCGGTTTTGTGATTGGGGTTAGCTGGTTGGGCCTGAGTTCTGTTTGCGGGCGGAGCTGTAGGCGATGAATGCCAGCACTGCAATCACAGCCAGCAATGCAATCCAAAGCAGCACCGGGTGGCGCTCGGTGAAAGGCTTCTCCGGCGGCGGAGGAATGCGGAAGGCTTGGTTTGCGGCTTCCGCAGTGAGCGCGACGCGCGCTGCATTGGGCTGCATGGTGGTGAGCTGCGGGTAGTCGTAGCGCGGCGACGCAACGTCGGGGGCGCCGTAGTAGAGGGTATAGGCCGCACCGGATGCGGCGTCGAAGCAGAGGTCGCGCTCCAGCATTTCCAAACGCACGGATTTGATTTGAATGGGCGCGTCGTCACCGTTGTCGATGACGACGAGGATGCGCGAGCCGTTTTCAGCGCCGACGGTGGAGAGGTCGAGTGTGAGTCGCTCCTCATTGACGGCGGTGCCGCTGTGCTGACCGTGAATGCGGAGTAGATTGATGCCACCGATAGGCGACATGTAGATGGGCGCGCCTGGTGGGGCTGGCTTGGCGGGTAGCGGCTGCACGCTGACTGAGGCGTTGCGGCTGAATTGCGCGGGCGCTGCGCCGGGGACGAAGACGACGCGATCAATTGGAACGTTGCTCGGAAGCGTGAGCTCGATGCGCGAAGTGTGGTCTTTCAGCGTGACCTGGCTGGTTTCCGCGACGGTGAGGTAGCGCGCGGTGCGCAGCGGGGCGCGCGTGATTTTGAGCCCGGTAACGGAGGATGGTTGGATGGGGCCCTTGATGCTGAAGTGGAGAAAGCGGAAGTTCGACTGTGGCAAGTGAAGAACGGTGCTGCGGCCGAGGCGCTGCGCGGTGAAGTCGAAGATGGTGAATGCGCCAAGCTTTGTGCCGGCGCCCCACTGCTGGTTGGCGCCCCAGACGGTGACGGCAGCGATGAAGTCGCGCGCGGCAAGGTCGATGTCGATGTCGTTATAGCTGCCGTCGGGCATGGCGGCGTCGAATACGATTGCGCCGTCGTGCGTGCCGGTGTTGATCACGGCGATGCTCAGTGCGGAGCCATCGACGGATTGGGCGACGTCGGTAAGGTAGGGCGTTTCAAGCGGAGCGCTGCCGGCATCGGTGCGGTAGAGGCGCAGGTCGCCCAGACCGGGAGCGGCGTGCGAGAAGACATCGGGTGCGATGGCGAAGCAAGCCTGGCCGGCTTGCGCCGGCGCGGCGGCGAGCGGGCGCTGGTAGCGGAAGTCCTGCACGGTGGGCGCGGCGGCAGCCAGCAGCAAGAGGGCGGAGAGCAGCTTCATTCAGAGTCCTTTTGCGAGCCGCGCAGGTTGAGCCAGTCACGCTGATAGGCGAAGCTGACGGCGAGCAGCAGCACGCCCAAGCCGAGGAAGCTGAGAATGCGATAGCCCTGGCTAAGTGCGCTCATGTCGACCAGGAAGACCTTGGCGATGGAGACTGCGATGAGGATGAGCGCCTGCCAGCGAAGAAACGCGGAGCGCCGCATGAAGCCAACCGCAAGCAGCACCGAGCCGAAGAGCATGAAGAAGGCCGAGTAGCTGAACTGCTCGTAGACCGAGCCGGTTGCGTAGCCGTGCACCTGGTACACAAGCGACGACCAGTAGGCGTGGATTTCCGTGGTGACGCCGACCAGGATGAGGATGTTGACGAGCAGGCCGCAGGCAATGGCGAGCATGCGCCAATCGCTCTCCTGTGGCGCGGCCTGTTTAAGCCGCCAACCGAGGAATGCAAAAGCTGCGATGGCCAGGCAGTAGACGGCGAAGTGCGCGTTGAGCAGCGGGGTAAGGCCGGAGAGCTCACTGGATGAGAACAAGGTGAGGATGCCAAAAGCAAGAACAACGATAGCCTGCCAGCGCAGAAAGGCCGAGCGGCGAGGAATAGCCAGCGTGAGCAGTGCGGAGCCGAAGAGAACAAGGAAGGCCGCATGGCTGAGCCACTCATAGGATGAGGCTGAACCGAGACCGAATGTGTCGTAGAGGACCGTTGTCCAGCAAGCATGGATTTCGGTGAGGCCGGCGATGAAGATGAGCAGGTTGACGAGGAAGAGGCTAACGGCGATGGGCAGGCCCGAGGTTAGCGAATTGGACGCGGGTTCGTCGGCTTCTTCGGTGGGCGTGGCTTGCTGCGCATCCGTGGGCCTTGAGATGAGCCACGCAAGGAAGGCAAAGACCGCGATGGCGAAGCAGTAGGTGCCGAAGCGCGCGTTGAAGATGGGCGTGGTGCTAACCGGCGGATAGATGGTGAACAGGGCGATGAGTCCCAGCCCAAGGCTGCCGAGGGCCATGGCGCCGAGCAGGCGGGAGTGGAGTTTGCGCGCCACCCAGACGAGCGCTGCGCCCTCGGAGAGCCAGCCAACGGTGAGCCAGTGTCCCTGCGTTTTGAGTGGAATGGCGAGTGTAAGGAAGACGACAGCAGCGGCCAGATGCAGCGAGGCGGTGAGGTTGGTGCTGGGCCGCCAGAGGCTGCGGGCGGGAAGGCGAAGCAGCAATAGGTAGAAGGCCGCAAAGGCGACTGCGATCCACGGGCTTGCGCCACGGGTGGTGGGGCGGTCGAAGAGTGCGAGGTAGGCGACGAAGGCGAGCGAGGCGTTGAGGACCGGCTGCACGACGAGGGCGAGCGAGTCCCACGCGGATGGTTTGGCATCGGTTTCGAGGCCGATGCGGACCAGGCGCGGGGCAGCGGCGAAGAGAACGAAGAAGCAGGTGACGAAAAAGAGCGTGAGGCCGAACTGATCGTGTGTGTAGTAGGTGAGCCACCAGCCGGCAATCATGATCAACGTGCCGGTGAAGGCGCCGAAGAGCAGGCGCGACCAGGGGCGCAGGATGGTGAGCACGAGAACGGAGACATCGAGCAGCAGAACGTAGGCGAAGAGTGCGAGCTCGTGATTTTCTCCAGTGGAGAGCAGTACGGGCGTGGAGATACCGCCGGCGATGGCGTAGAGGGCGAGCAGCTCGGAATTCTGCCGCCATGCCATAAAACCGTTGAAGGCGGTGACGATGACCATGGCGGCGAAGGCGGCACCGGCGGGCAGCAGGTGGTAGATGCTGAAGGCAGCCCAGAGCGAGAGATAGAGCACGCCGCTGCCGACGGCCTTGAGCGAGTAGGAGAAGACGGGAAAGCCCTTGGCGCGGAATCGCTCGGACCAGGCGATGAGCGCGCCGCTGGCGACCAGACCGATGAGGATGCGGCCGAGAGGGCCGATCCATTGGTTGTCGATGGCGAACTTGAGGAACCAGGCCATGCCGATGAGCACAGCGAGAATGCCGATGCGATTAAACCACTGCGAACCGATGCGGTTTTCGAGCGACTGGCGTTGTTCGCTTGTGATGGAGCTGAAGGCGGGCGCTGGCTGGGTGTAGGCGCCGAAGGTCGGCGGGGGCGGCGCGGAGCTGGCCGATGCGCTGACGACGTCGATCCAAGGGCGCTCGGCGGCTGGCGGCTCCGGGGCGGCGACGATGGGAGTCGGAGCTTCAACTGGAATGGGAGCAGTGGGTGGCGGAGTTTCGACTGGCGCGGCCGCCGTGGCAACGGCTTGCGCCGGGCCCTGGTCCGGGATTGCCTGATCGAGAAGCCCGTGCTGGCGAAGCGTCTCTTCCAGCCGGTAAACGCGGCTGGTGAGGAAGGCAACCTGCTCTTCAAGAGTGCCTGGAGGCTTGGGTTCCATTGCCGTACACTCTACATCACAAGGAAGTTGGACGCCAGTGACGTGGATTGAGCGCTGCGGCGCGTCCAAAGCTGTGTGCGTGAACCCTTTGCCCCTTTGCCCTGACGACAACTCGCTCCGGATTCCATGGCTTGCGCTGCTGTGCGCGGCGCTGCTGGTGGCTGGATGCGGCGGGCGGCCCGTGGG
>DASVLI010000053.1:0-5318 GCA_036384955.1 Occallatibacter sp. | reverse complement strand
CTGGCTGCACCGTGTGGCGCACAACTACATCTGCCAAACGTTGCGCTCTTCCGCTGTTCGCAGCTGTGTGGAACTGACCGAAGAGATTGCCGAGACGGCAAGCGTGAGTCCCGCAACCGCCGAGGCTGAGTGGGATGAGGCCTTTCAGCGGCTGCTGGCGCCGCGCGAGCTCCAGTGCCTGCGCCTGCGCACGGAAGGCCTGGACTATACTGAGATTGCCGCCGCGATGTCGATACGGCCGGGAACCGTGGGCACTCTCCTGCATCGAGCTGCCTGCAAGCTGCGCTCGGGATTTGGCGAAAGAGGGAGATTGTGGTGAGCCAACCAGCGGGACCACTGCCGGAAAGCAATCCAGGCGAATTGCAAGTGCAGCCGTGCGGCGCGAGCGAATCCGATGCGCTTTCGCGGCAGTTATCGTCCTGGGGCAAGCTCTGGACCGGTGATCCAGGCAGCCAGCATTCAGTTGTGCGCGAGCGCCTGACAGCCTGGCTGGAGCGGTGCATGGGCCGCGGCGTGCAACGCCTGGTCACCAGCCACGACGGCGATCTGACCCTCTCCACCTCCACTCCACTGCTGGCAGCATTCCTCGGACGCCGCGCCACGCGCGAGCTTTCACGGCAAGTGCTGCGCGACCTCTAAGGCACACCGATGCCTCGCTTTGTTCAATGGATTTGGCGGGCGTGCGCCATTCAGCTGGCGCTGGGCTTGGCTGCGTACGTGCATTTCCTGGCCACGGGCAGCTACTTCTATCTCCACGGATACTTCTGGATCTTCGGCACACTCTTCTTCCTGCTGGCTACAGCTGCCGAGTGTGTGCTTGCCTTTCAATGCCGCAGAGGCTTCGACTCCGATGAACCCATGCACATGGTCTGGAGCATGATTGCTCTTGCAGCCGCGGCGCGTGTTGTAGGTTCCGCAATGATTGCGGCCAAAAACTGGCATCTGAACTGGATTGCCGGCGGCGCGCATGGAATCGGACTGGTACAGCTCGAAGGCCTGGGGCGCGCCGGTGCGGTGGTCGGCGGCCCGCTCTCCATGGTCTTTCTCGCCATAGGACTGGCACGCGTGCTGATGGTGCAGCGCAAGTTCCGGGTGCTTGGCGGCCTTACCTGGATGGACAAGCTGCTGCTGGCCATTATTGGAGCTTTTTCGCTTAGCCAAATTGGTATCGCTCTGCCGCTGGTGCAGACCCATCCACCGGTTGCCACCATGCTGTTGTGGACCAGCGATCCGCTGCTGGCGCTGCTGCTGGTGGAGGCGGTGTTGGTGCGGCGCACCGTGCTGCGCATAGGCGACGGTTTGCTGGCGCGTTGCTGGGGCATGTACGTCACGGCTATTGTTGCCACTTCCGCCGGCGATGCCAGCATCTGGGCCGCTGGTAGTGGCTGGCTCAGCAGCTCGCTCGTCCCTTTAACCTGGTACATCTGGTTTCTTGCCGCGGCGGCCTTCGCCAGCGCGCCTGCCTATCAGCTCGCCGCCATGTCGCTCCCGCTGGTGCGGGAGCAAGTTGAATCGCGATAACGCAGCCTTGGCGCGAGCTCAATTAAAAAACTTTGCTTAGACGTCAAGAAAATCCATGGCTGATTCTTCCTATCATCAGAGCGTCAGGTGCCGCATCACAAAGAGCAGGGCGTGGCAAGCGTAGATGGGTAAACGATTTCCCGACGCACGCCACACCGCACCTTTACCGGCGCCGGAGTATGCCGATGGAGGCAATATGAGATTTCCAGGAGTGCTGGGCCGCGTTGCGTGTTTCTTCTTGCTTGGGTGTGCAGTTGCGGGTTGGGGGCAGGCGACCACCGGCTCCATCAACGGCAAGGTAAGCGACCCGGGCGGAGCACTGATCCCCCAGGCCAGTGTGGAAGTACTATCGCAGGAAACGGGCATCACCAAGACCGTGCAGTCCGATGACAGCGGAACGTATCAGGTGCTGAGCCTGATCCCCGGACACTACAGCGTGACGGTGCGCAAGGATGGCTTCAAGGCCTACACCACCAATCCCTTCGAACTGCAAATTGACCAGAAGCTGCGCGTGGACGTGATGCTGACCGTAGGCGCGGTGACTGAGACGGTAGCCGTCGCGGACGTGATGCCGCTGTTGCAGACGCAGAGCGCCGCAACAGGTCAGGTCATCGGCGCATCCGACATCGCGAACATGCCTTTGCTGGGCCGCGATTTCACCAACCTGATGCTGCTGGTCCCCGGCGTAGTTTCTGGCGGCGGCGGCAACAATGTGAACCTGTCGGTCAACGGCCAGCGCGAGTTCGGAAATTCCATTCAGTTGAACGGCGTGGAGACCACCGGCAATCGCAACAACGACACCAGCCTTCGCCCCAGCGTCGATGCCATGCAGGAGTTCAAGGTCGTCACCTCGGACTACGCGCCCGAGTTCGGCCGCGCCTCCGGCGGTGCCATTCTACTGGAGACCAAGGGCGGAACCAATCAGTTCCACGGCACCGCATATGAGTTTTTCCGCCCCAACAACACTGCGGCCGACGACTACGCCTTCAGCGCGTCAAACGTCAGTCATGCGTCTCAGCTGAAGCAGCACAACTTCGGCGCTACCATCGGCGGCCCTATTCGCCGCGAGAAAACATTCTTCTTCCTCAGTTACGAAGGCACGCAAGTACGAGACGCCTCCATCTACGACACCACTGTGCCCACCACCGATCAGGTCAGCTTCCTGAGCGATGGCAGCGCGGACCTCTCCGGTCTGCTCGACCCCTACACGGCCAGTCAGATTCCCATCTTCGATCCCTACTTCTTCCAGGCCAATTACTACTCGCAGCAGTACGAGGGCAACATCATCCCCGCCGATCAAATCAGCCCTGGAGGCAAGGCAATCCTGACCGGATTCTTCCCAAAGCCAAACAACTCCAACAATTTCTTCAGCAATTTCACCGCAATGCAAAAGCAGAAGAGCCATAGCGGCGCAGGCAACGTGCGCTTCGATCAAGTGCTCTCCTCGCGCGACCGTCTGTCGCTGACCTACGACATCAAGCAGTATGAGTCTTACTCCGGTGATCCGTATGCCGGTGCCATAACGCAGACCAACGGCGGTGGATCGGATTCCGCTGACCGCACTTGGCTGGAGAATCAGTCCATCGGCCTGTCGTGGGTGCGCACTTTTTCAACAAATCTGCTGAATGATATGCGTGCCGCATATCTGATCACTCCATTGGTCGAGCGCAGCCTGGTGGATGGCACGCGCATGGCCGACGCCGTTGGTATTCAAAACGCCAATATTGATGGCTTCCCAGACACATACGGCTTCCCGCAGATTCAGTTTGAAACCGGCGCCATCACCGGCGGCTCCACCTGGAAGCCGCTGACCTTCCGCGACAAAAACCTGCAACTGAGCGATTCGCTGACATGGCTGCGCGGACGCCACTCCTTCAAGTTCGGCTATGAGTATCGGTACCTCAACTCATTCCCCAACTTTTCGCTCTTCCCAACGCCGTATCTCTACTTCGGCGGATCGTATGCGGCCATGACCAGCGATCCGTACTACGGCTACTACGATCCCAGCGCCTATTACGGCAACGGTGGCAGCGAGATTGCCGACTTGCTCATCGGACGGCCGTGGGTCATCTTCCAGGGACTGCAGTTGACCGCGCCGCACACCACCAGCAACGAGCACAGCTTCTATCTGCAGGATGGATGGCAGCTGACCGACAAGCTGCATCTGGACTACGGCGTGCGCTATGAGTACCGCCAGCCGTATCTGGATGTGAACAACAACGCTTCGAACTTCGATATCGACACGCTGATGATTCAGATTGCCAACCGTGGCGGCAACAGCCGCTCGCTGGTCAACTCGAACAAGAAGAACTTCATGCCGCGCCTCGGCGCCGCATATCAAATCGATAACAAAACGACGGTTCGCATCGGCTACGGTCTCTTCTTCACCGCGGAAAATGACGCACGTGAAGACCTGCTGACCAAGAACTATCCCTTCTTTACGCAGGATGAATACGTCAACTCGCAGTACAGCTTTGTGTATGGTCTCGATGCCGGCATTCCGCGCACCACAACCATCAATCTACCCAGCGGAACTTCCAGCATCGACCTGACCACGGTACCCGGCGCGAAGGCGTTCAATGTCTACTCCGAGCCGACGGATTTTCCTGACGGCTACTCGGAAATGTACAACCTCACCTTCCAGCGCATGCTGCCGCAGAATCTCTCCGTTGAGTTGGGCTACGTGGGCGCACAGGCGCACAAACTCAGCTACTCGGTAGGCAATTACAACGTGGGCAACCACCTTTCCAGCGCCATCGGAAAAGTGCAGCGCCTGGAGCCTGTGGGCAAAAGCAACTACAACTCACTGCAGGCCAAGGTGGAGCGCCGCTATGCCAACGGCTGGAATCTGCTGGCCAGCTACACCTACTCGCATAGCCTCGATAACGGCCCCGCGCCGTTCAATCTGCAGAGCAACAACGCGCCGCAAAGCCCATTCGATCTGGGAGCCGAATACGCATCCTCCGACTACGACCTGAAGCACAACTTCACGGTCAGCAATCAGATCGATCTACCGTTCGGCCGCGGCAAACGCCTCCTGCACGATGCTGGGCCCGTCGTCGATGCGTTCATCGGCGGATGGCACCTGAACTCAATCGCCTCGTTCCATACCGGCACGCCAGTGAACATCGTGACCAACTCCGGCTACGCGGATTATCCGGGCCTGCGGCCCAACCTGGTCCAGGGCGAGAATCCAACCCTGCCGCGCGGCAAGCGAAACATTCACGAGTGGTTCAATACCGCGGCCTTTACTTCCGTGCCCGGACAAAGCAACACCAGTCCGATTCCCGGCACGGCAGGCCGCAACCTGGTGCGCGGCCCCGGCTACACCAACGAAGATCTCTCGCTCTTCAAAAGCTTCACGCTGCCGGAGAAAATGAGTCTGCAGTTCCGCCTGGAGAGCTTCAATCTGCTCAACACGCCGCACTATGGCGATCCAAACGCAAGCCGCAACTCCGGCTCGTTTGGCTCCATCACCTCGGCAGGGCAGCCGCGTATTATGCAGTTCGCGCTCAAGCTAATCTACTAGCAAACGATGCACTGGAAACGGCGTGATGGAGATTCCCTCTCCGTCACGCCAACAAATCGCGAGTTCGCACTCGGACTGCACTATCGTTCCGCGAGTGCAAGTGTATCCGCAGGCCGTATGCCGGTGATTGGGTGATGAGAATGCGTCGAAGAGATTTTCTGCGTGCCGCCGGTGTCTCGACAACGGCACTCCTGATGCGGCCGCGCGCCGGTCTGCTGGCTGAGTCGGTTGCCCCCTACGATGCCATTACGATTGACGCGCGCGGCCG
>DASVLI010000052.1:0-8581 GCA_036384955.1 Occallatibacter sp. | reverse complement strand
CATCAGCGTATGGATGTGCTGCGCGATCTCGCCGCCGAGAAGGCTTACGACCATCGCACTCTCCTGCTCGGCCGCGAAGTCGCCGCCGTCACGCTCAACACGCCGCTCGCGCTCACCGTCGATGGCTGCACCCTCGCCCTCAGCGACAACTTCATCCCCGTCGTTATTCGCGGTTCACTGCCGCCCAATTGGATGGTGCGCATCCTCGCCGACGCGCTCACCGACGAAGGCGCTCTTTCCGCTGCCTCATTCACACGGGATTTACTTGCCGCGCCCTTTGCTGTGGCAGTCTAAAAACATGGTCAACAAATTCTGGATAAGCGCCGCACTCCTCGGCGGCGTCTTGCTTGCTCCACTTTCCGGCCGCACTCAGGCACTGGCTCAGCACAAAACCGAAAACGTCATCGTCGTCATGATGGACGGCATGCGCTGGGAAGAAATCTTCCGCGGCGCCGACCCCGAGCTCATCAAGACTCTTGGCCCCGACGCTCTTGGCGCCCCCAAGGAGCGCGCCGCCCTCGCCGAGCAACGCTACTGGCGCACAACGCCCGCCGAACGCCGCCAGGCGCTGATGCCCTTTCTCTGGTCCACTGTCGCCGCGCAGGGCCAGCTCTTCGGCAATCGCGATCTCGGTTCGGACTCGCACGTGGCCAACCCGCTGCACTTCTCCTACCCCGGCTACTCTGAGACGCTCACCGGCTTCGTCGATCCGCGCATCGACTCCAACGACAACAAGCCCAACCCCAACGTCACCGTCTTTGAGTGGCTCAACAAGCAGCCCGATCTGGCCGGCTCAGTCGCGGCCTTCGGCGCATGGGGCGTCTTCGACGGCATCTTCAACAAGCAGCGCTGCGGCTTTCCCGTCAACTCGAGCTACGAGCCCTTCCACGACATGCCGGAAACGCCCGAGCTCGCGCTCATCAATCAGCTCAAGGCAGAAACCGTGCGCATCTGGCCCGACGAGGCCTTTGACCCCATGCCCTTCCACACCGCGGTCGAATACATCAAGGCCAAAAAGCCGCATCTCGTCTTCCTCGGTCTCGGCGAAACCGACGACTGGGCGCACGCAGGCAGCTATGCCGAGTACCTCATCGCCGCCCACCTCGGCGATAGCTATCTCAAATCCATCTGGGATCTGGTGCAATCCATGCCCGAGTACAAGGACAAGACCACGCTCATCGTGCTGCCTGACCACGGTCGCGGCTTGGGAGAAAAGTGGACCAGTCATGGCGAGGAACTGCCCGCCTCGCGCGAAACCTGGATGGCCTTTCTCGGCCCCGACACACCAGCCCTCGGCGAGCGCGGAAAGGGAACTGAAGTCACGGAAAGCCAGGTGGCCGCCACCCTTGCCGCACTGCTGGGCCACGACTACCACGCCGCCGTGCCCAAAACCGGCGCACCCATCGCCGCGGTGCTCGGCAAGTAGCCCGCGAAGAAACAGCAAGGGCGTGACCGCTTCATGCAGTCACGCCCTTTGCGTGTGAGCCTTGAAGGGGCCCGGCTTTAGCCGGGCCGCAAATGCCACCAAAATCGGCCGGCCTTTAGGCCCTGAGGGCATCTTCGCCGGATTCTCTATCGCCGCTCAGTACTTCGCCACTGCCACGTCGGTCAGCCCAAAGTCCGTCCCTTTAAACAGCAGCTCCTCGCCCAGTTCGCGTGCCGCAGCATACGCCATGCAGTCGCCGAAGTTAAGCCCCGCCGCATGACGCCCTTTGCCGTAGCGCCGGAACGCCTCGCGCGCAATCCGCGCCTGTGAGGGGGTGAATGGAAGCAACTCCAGCCCAAGCCGCATAACCAGAATATCCAGGTCCAGAATTCCCGCCTCGCCGCGGCGGCTTAAAGCAATCATGGATGCTTCAAGCAGGCACGAACTGGGCAGCTTGCCGTCTGGATTGCGCAACAGCGCGCGGCCAAACCGTGCCGTCTCGGGCTCACCCAGCAAAATCGCCACCAGAACCGATGAGTCCACAATCATGTCGGCAATCCGTTCTCATCCCAGCCCATAATCTCGTCCTCGCTGCGGTCGTCCAGAACCGGCAATGAGGAGCAGTGCCGCGAGATTGCCATGATTTCTTCAAAGAGCGATTCCTTCTCCGCCTCCGTGCGCTCGCGCCGCGCAAGCTCCGCATCCACGGCGTTCGAGATCGCCCGCGTCAGTGACGTTCCAGTCAAATCCGCCAGCCTGCGGACTTTGCTCTCCACTTCCTCGGACTTGATACTCAACGCCATGGGTAGAATTCTACCATTTTTTCTATAATTCTATAATTTCACCCGCCAGAAACCCGTCCTTGCAGCTCCCTCGCACTCCCGTCCCAACTCCCGCAAATCCCCCGCCGCAACCCATCCCGACCCCCGCAAACCAAGCCGAAGCAATGGTATACTCAGGGAGCGTTCGCAGCCTGGGCGCTCCTGGCAAATGCTCTGGACCCGCTGCGGCCATTCGTGGAGGAGAACCATCGCATTCGATAAACGTTCCGCCAAGTCTTTTATTCGCATCAACGACCGGATTCGCGCGCGCGAGGTGCGCGTCATCGACGAAAACGGCGAACAGCTTGGCATCCTGGCCCCCTTTGAAGCCCTGAAGATCGCCCGCGAACGCGGACTTGATCTGGTTGAGGTCTCGCCCAACGCCGTTCCGCCCGTCTGCCGCATTCAGGACTACGGCCGCTTCCTTTACGAGAAGGAAAAGAGCGAACGCGCCGCGCGCAAAAAGCAGAAGGTCATCACCCTCAAAGAGGTCAAGTTCTCGGTCACCGTCGACGAGCACGACTACCAGACCAAGAAAAACCAGGCCGTCAAATTCCTTGCCGGTGGCGACAAGGTCAAGGCCAGCCTGCGTTTCCGCGGCCGCCAGATGGCCCATCGCGACCTCGGCTACAAGATCATCAATCGCCTCATCCTCGATGTGGGCGAGGTCGGCGTGGTCGAGTTCATGCCGCGCATGGAAGGCACCACCCTGCACGCCATCCTCGCGCCCTCCAAAAAAGAGCCGCCCAAGCCCAAGCCGGCCGTGCCTGCCGCGACTCCGCCGGCCCCAGCACCGGCCGCGCCCGCCGCTCCGGTTCAATAGCCGCAGCGTCTTCATCTCCTCTCAAAGGCCGCCATTTTGGCGGCCTTTGTATTTTCCGGCGCTCTTCCTCTTGACAATCAAGTGGAGATGGCCTACATCTTGACTGTCAAGAGGAGGAGCGCATGGCCGAAATGCCCGGTGACGTAGTGCAGGGAACCCTGGAGATGCTCATCCTGAAAACGCTGGCCCTTGAGCCGATGCACGGCTATGGCATGGCTATTCGCATCGAGCAGGCAAGCCGCAGCGTCTTTCGTGTGAATCCCGGTTCGCTGCTTCCTGCCCTTGCGCGCATGGAGCGCGCCGGCCGTGTCAAAAGCGAGTGGCGTCCCACGGAGAACAATCGCCGCGCCAGGTACTACGCACTTACCGCGCGCGGACGCAAAGCGCTCGATGAGGAAACCGCTACATGGAACCGCCAGGTCCAGGCAATCGCCCGCATTCTGGAGGCCTGAGCCGCCCGGCGGTCGCGTCGGAGCCAGAGGAGAGAGCCATGAGCCTGCTCAGCCAGATCCGTGCCGGTTTGCAAAGCCTTGTTTCCGGCCAGCGCGTCGAGCGCGAGATCGACGATGAACTGCGCAGCTTCATGGATGAGTCGGCCGCGCATAAACGCAGTCTCGGATCCACTGAAGCAGAGGCGGCCCGCGCCGCCCGCATTGAAATGGGCAGCACAAATGCCGTGGCGCATCGAATCCGCTCGGCGGGATGGGAGACCACATTGGAAAACCTTATACGCGACCTGCGCCACTCGATCCGTGCTCTTCTCCGTACTCCGGGTTTCACACTGGTTGCCCTGCTCTCGCTCGCCCTCGGCATCGGCGCCAACACCGCCATCTTCACGCTCATCCGGCAGATACTCCTTAGCGATCTGCCCGTCCGCGAGCCAGGCCAGCTTGTCTCCTTCGGTCCCGCGACGGGCGCCGGCGTACTCGGCGGCGTCGATCTTGGTCTATTCGACCAGTACACCTACGACTTCGCCCATCATCTTGAGCTGAATCCCGGCCCCTTTTCTGGTGTTGCCGCCTACTCCAGCATCAGCCCCATGGTCAGTGTGCGGGTTCCCAACGCATCTGGCGCAATTCAGGTCAGTGGCAGTCTCGTCTCCGGCAACTACTTCAGTGTTATCGGCGCGGCTCCCATGCTCGGCCGTGTCATCGTGCCCGCCGATGCACAAGCTGAGGGCGCCAATGCCGTCGTAGTCGTCAGCTACCACTTCTGGCAGCAGTCGCTTTCTTCCGATCCCGGCGTCATCGGCCAAACCATCAGGATTAATGCCACGCCGTTCACCGTTGTCGGCGTCATGGACCAGGCTTTCCACGGTATGCGGCGCGACCTCTCCCCGCCCGATCTGTGGAGTCCGCTGACCATGATCGAGGCCTTTACCCTTGAGCCCGGAATGCTCGCGCCTCGCTCCCTCTACTTCCTCCACATGTTTGCCCGCCTCGCGCCGGGCGCATCACTCGCGTCAAATCAGCAATGGCTCGACCGGCAAATGCACGACTACGTCCGCGCCGGCGAGGGCAATGCAATCTCCGCCGACCGCCAGCACGAAATCGATCGCATCACCGGAACGCTTACGCCCGCCGCGCACGGCACCTCCTCGCTCGGCAATCAGTACGGCCCGTCGCTCAGAATCCTCATGATCGTCGTCGCGCTGGTGCTTCTTATCGCCTGCGCCAATCTGGCCAACTTTCTCCTCGCGCGTACTCTCAGCCGCGAACGCGAGACCGCGACACGGCTCGCTCTGGGCTCAACCCGCGCGCGTATTGTCCGTCTCAGTCTTATCGAGTCACTGACGCTGGCGCTGGCGGGCGGCGCGGCCGGACTCGCAGTGGCCTTTGCCGCTACGCGCGCCCTCATTACCCTGGTTGCACGCGATCAAACCTACACGTCACTCAGCGCGTGGCCCGATAGCTCGGTTCTGCTTTTCACTCTTGGTATCTCGCTCGCGGCTGGAGTCCTGGTTGGCCTTGCCCCTGCGCTGCGCTTGGCGCACACCGGCGCCGGACCCGTGCTGGGCGCTGGCGCGCGCACGCAATCGAGCGCGGGCAGCTATGGTCGCGGGCTTTTGCCGCGTGCTTTGGTGGCCGGCCAAATCGTCCTCTCGATTCTGCTTCTGGTCGGCGCGGGCCTCTTTCTTCGTACCCTCGTCAATCTCCAGAATCAGGACTACGGTTTCGAGCAGACCCAGCTCGTGCTGGCCGACTTTGACCCGCACCTCGGCGGCTATACGCCCGAGCGCGGCCCTTCTCTCAATCAGCAGCTCATCGAGCGCATCCAGGCCGCGCCGGGTATCCGTTCGGCGGCGCTCGCCAACACACCTCCCATCAGTTTCGGCTCCTGGCGATCCTCAATCTCGCTCTCTGGCTATACCCCGGCGCCTAAAGAGGAAATGATCTCGGTGCTTAACCGCGTCTCCGGGCGCTACTTCGATACCACCGGCATTGCCCTCGTCGCCGGCCGCGCCATCGCTCCCTCTGACAATGCCACCGCGCAAAAGGTTTGTGTCATCAACCAGACCATCGCTCGCAAGTTCTACCCCAACGGCGACGCCATCGGCCACAGCGTCAAAATCGGCATCGATACGGTCGAGGGCCCCTGGCAGATCGTCGGCATTGCCCGCGACACCAAATCCGGTAACCCGCGCGAGCCTTCAGACCGCATGGTCTACATTCCCATCGATCAAATTCGCGGCAAGCAAGGCGAGGGAATTGAGGATGGAATGGCCAGCACTATTCTGGTCCGCGTCCAGGGCAATCCGCAGGAGGCCGTTGCCACCCTGCGCCGTGCCGTCGCCGCCGTCGATCCCAATCTGCCCCTGCTCAAAGTCCGCACTATCCAGCAGCATCTGGGCGACTTTGTCAGTCACGAGTCGCTCATCTCGCGCCTCACCGCAATCTTCGCCCTGCTGGCGCTGCTGCTGGCCTCCATCGGCCTCTATGGCGTCATGAGCTACAACGTCACGCGCCGCAAGGGCGACATCGGCATCCGTATCGCGCTCGGCGCAAGCCCCCGTGCCGTGCAGCGAATGGTCCTGCGCGAGTCGATTGTGCTGCTTGCCATTGGCATTCTCCTGGGCGTGCCGCTGGCGCTGGCCGGCGGCCGTTATGTCCGCGCCCAGCTCTTCGGACTCAGCCCCTACGACCCCGCCATCTTCGCCGCGGCCATTGCCTCCATCACTCTGGTCACAGTCTTCGCGTCATGGCTGCCTGCCCGCCGCGCTTCCCGTATCAACCCCATGGCCGCGCTTCGCTGCGATTAGCTGCGGCGCAGCCGGTGTATCCTTGCGCCATGCACTCCTTCTCCTTGCCCTTCTGCGGCGGTGCAGCCGCAACGCTCCTCGTCTCTTCTGCCATGCTCGTTGCGCAGACGCCCCAGCCCGCAGCCACGCATTTCCCCACCACCGACGATCTCCGCCACCTCAAGTCCGTCAGCGCCCCGCAGCTTGCGCCCGACGGCAAATCCGCGCTTGTCACCATCGCTGACTCCACCGCCGACGGCGCCAAGTCGCACCTCTGGCTTATCTCCATCGGCGCACCCGCGGCCGAGCCACGCCAGCTCACCTACTCAGCGCCCTCTGAGAAGCGCGGCGAGCGTGCCGCCACATGGGCCCCCGACGGCTCCGCCATCTTCTTCCTCGCCAAACGCGGCGAGCACACCCAACTCTTCCGCCTCGACATGCGCGGCGGCGATGCCCAGCCCTACGACCTCAAGATTCTTCCCCCCGTCGACGACTCCAAGGCCAAAGACGCAATTCCGCCAGCCGGCGCGGAAGACGAAAAGAAAAAGTCCGACGACGCCAAGCCTGAAGAGAAAAAGCCTGAAAAATCCGAGCCCGTCGCCATCGACGTCGCCGGCTACGCCATCGCTCCCAGTGGCCGCTGGCTGGCCGTCTGGGCCAACGACCCCGAAACGCCCGGCGAGAAAAAGCAGAAGGAAGCCAAGGCCGACGCTGCATGGGTCGATCACGAAACCCATCGCACCCGCCTCTATCTGGCCGCGCTCAAAACCAACGGCACGCTCGACGGCGCCCTCAAGCCCATCGACATCGCGCCGGAAGTGCAGCACGCCGTCTGGTCGCCCGCGGCCGACAAACTCATCGCCTTTGCCGAGGAGCCCAACAACGCCAACGACCTCGGTCCCGCCGGCTCCGCCTGGCTCGTCGATGCCGCCGCGGCATCTGCCACAAAACTGAAATCCCTGCCGCCCACCGCCAACGGCGCAGCCTTCTCGCCCGATGGCGCAACGCTCATCTTCTCCGCGCAATCGCCGGAAGACGCGCCTCCCGGCTACGACGAGCTCTTTGCCGTTCCCGCCGCTGATGCCGCCGATCACGGCGTGGTCACGCGCCTCTCCGCGGGCTTTGCCGGCCAGCTCTCCGCGCGCGGCCTCAACTTCACTGCCGACGGCACGCCCATCGCCGACGCCGGCATCGGCACTCGCACCCAGCCCGTCAAGCTCGCGCTCGACGGCGCAACCCCGCCCGCTCCCATCGACCTCGGCGCTCCCGTCATCTCTTCGCTTGCCACCAATCGCACCCGTACCGGCTGGCTGTGGCTGGCTGAAGGCGGCGCCAAACCGCCCGCGCTCTGCTATGCTGCGCGCCTGGGCGACGCCTGCACCGTGCTGCCCCTGCCCGCGCTCGCGCCTGCCGGTCTCAACGCCGTCGCGCCGCAACTGGTCCGCTGGCATGCGCCCGGCGCGGCCTTTGACGTCGAAGGCCTGCTCTATCTGCCGCCCGCCGCCACTGGCGTAACGCCTGCCAAAGTTCCGCTCGTCGTCGACGTGCACGGCGGACCCTTCGGCGCGTGGGAAGACCGCTACGACGCGTACGCCGCCTTCCTCGTCGGCCACGGCTGGGCCGTGCTGCGCCCCAATCCGCGCGGCTCCTCCAACTACGGAGTCGTCTTCGGCGCGGCCAACAAAAACGACCTCGGCGGCGGAGACTACCGCGACGTGATGGCCGGCGTCGATGCCGTGCTCGCCCAATATCCCATCGACCCCGACCGCATGGCCCTCATCGGCTACAGCTACGGCGGAGAGATGGCCGCTTTTGTCGAGGGCAAAACCACCCGCTTCAAAGGCATCGTCAGCATGGCCCCGGTCATTGACCAGTTCTCTGAGTACGGCACCGAGTCCGGCTCCTGGTACGACCGCTGGTACTTCGGCAAGCCGTGGGAGCATCACGAGGACGCCTGGCGGCAAAGCCCGCTCTCCGGCGCGGTCAACGCCAAAACGCCCTTCCTGCTCATCCAGGGCGAGGCCGATACCACCGACCCCGTCGGCCAGGCGCAGGAGATGTATCGCGCCCTACGCCAGTCCGGCGTCCCCGTCGATCTGGTCACCTACCCGCGCGAAAACCACGGCCCGCTGGCCATGGGCATCTTCGGCCGCCCCTCAACCGAACCCTGGCACGGCTTCGACGCCCGCCAGCGCCTCATCGACTTCCTCGAAAAAGCGCTCGGCACAAAGTAGCCGCAGCGTCTTTGAGTCTTGAACGGCAGTCAGCCTCAC
>DASVLI010000051.1:0-6716 GCA_036384955.1 Occallatibacter sp. | reverse complement strand
AGCTACACCCGCGATTGCGCCGGGGACGGCAGAGATTTCGTAGACGCGGCCGCCGGAGAGCTCGATGAGGCCGTTGAGGGTTTTGGGGGCAGCGGAAAAATACGGCGACTTCTTCAGGTTGAGCAGGAAGCCGTCGGGGCGCACGGTAACAAGCTGCGGCGATGAATTGTCGATGAGATCGGGATCGGCCGGAAAGAAGAGTGCGGATTTCTCCGGCTTGCCGGTAACGACCTGGATGCGGAAGCCGGCGGGATTGGTCTCGAAGACAGCTTTTTCCGCGGCAGGCAGCGGCTTGGGCAGCAGCACGCGATACTTGGCGATGAGCGGATTGTCCGTTGTGGGCGCGGCTGCGGCGGCAATGGTACGCGTGAGCGCGAGCTCGGCTTTGCCGGGAATGCAGGAGGACTGGCAGACGATCCAATCCACTTTGGCATGCAGTGTTGCGGGGCCGAGAGGCGCGTTCGCGGCGGCTTTCAGCGTGAAGGGGAAGACGACCTCATCCTCGTAGCCGAAGTCCATCAGCATGTCGAGCGGGAGACGCTTGGGCGCGGGAAATTCGAGGTCAGTAGCGGTGAGACCCGCCGGCAGCGTCCACTTGATGTGCGGCGGCTCGCCGGCGTCACCGGCATTCTTCCAGTAAATGTGCCAGCCGGTGTCAAGCTTGAAGTGCAGGCCGGCCTGGACGGGCTTGCCGCCGCGCTGCAGGCTCTGCGCGGGCACCAGCAGTTCGACGCGCACATGGGGCCCCTCGGCCACGGCGGATTGCGCGTGGAGCGCGTACGGCAGAGAGCCGACAATCAAAACGGCGGAAACGGCGATAAAGCGGCGGAGGTTCATCCTTCTCCCAAGAGCTGCGCGTGGCGGCGGAAGATGCAATCGTTCTGCACACATTGGATGCCGGCAGCCCGTGCGCGGGTTACAGCTTCTTCGTGAATGACGCCATCCTGCAGCCAGAGATACGGAATGCCAAGGCGGATGACGTCGTCGACGATGGCCGGAACGAATTCCGAGGCGCGGAAGACATCGACCAGATCGATTCCCCTGCCGGTTTTTTCGCGCGCCGCGGCGTCGGCGGCGTCGAGCGTCGGATAGCAGGCGAGGCCAACCACTTCAGTCAGCGCGGGATTGACAGGAAAGACGGCGTAGCCCTGCGCGGCAAGATATTTGCCAATGTTGTGGCTGGCGCGCGTGGGCTTGTCGCTCATGCCAATAACGGCGATGGAGCGCGCGGTGTGGAGAATGGCTTCGATGACGGCCGGATCGTTGTTCATGCTGCCTCCTACACCTCCATATCGTCGTCGGCGCCAGAGGCAACAGCGGTGCCGCGGCGCTTGGCCAGCAGGTAGCCGCGCAAAAACGGTTCCAGATAGCCATCGAGCACCTTGTCCACATCGCCGACTTCGACTTTGGTGCGGTGGTCTTTGGCGATGCGGTAGGGCTGCAGCACGTAGGAGCGAATTTGCGAGCCGAAGTTGATTTCGAGTTTCGAGTCCTCAAGCTTTTTTGACTCGGCGCGCTTCTTGTCGAGCTCGTACTCGTAGATGCGCGAGCGCAGCATCTTCATCGCCTTCTCGCGGTTCTTGTGCTGCGAGCGCTCATTCTGGCACTGCACCACGATGTTGATGGGCAGGTGGGTAATGCGGACGGCCGAGTCGGTGGTGTTGACGTGCTGGCCGCCCTTGCCGCCGGAGCGGTAGGTGTCGATGCGCAGGTCGTCCACTTTTATGTCCACGTGGATGGTCTCATCGATTTCCGGTGAGACATAGACCGAAGCGAACGAAGTGTGGCGGCGCTTGGCCGAGTCGAAGGGCGAGATGCGGACCAGGCGATGCACGCCGCTTTCGCCGGCCAGCATGCCAAAGGCGTACTCACCCATGATGGTGAAGGTTGCGGATTTGATGCCAGCCTCTTCGCCATCCTGGTAATCGTTCATTTCGGTCTTGAAGCCCTGCTGCTCTGCCCAGCGCAGATACATGCGCAGCAGCATCTCTGCCCAGTCCTGCGACTCGGTGCCGCCGGCGCCGGGATGCACGGTGACGATGGCGTTGAGCGCATCGGCTTCGCCGTTCAGCATGGTGCGGGCTTCCAGCTCTTCGGCAAATTTGGCAAGATCGGCGATGGCCGGTTCAAGCTCGGCAAGAACGTCTTCGCCCTCGCGGGCCAGCTCGAAGTAGGCCTCGATGTCGCCGGTACGGCGCACCAATGCCTCATCGTCGGCGGCGAGCGATTCAAGCCGCTTGCGGTCGCGCATCAGCGGCTTGCTGGCCGTGGGATTGGACCACATGGCAGGGTCGGCAAGCTTGGCTTCTACTTCGGCTAATTCTTTTTGGATGCGAGCGGGGTCAAAGATACTCCCGCAGGTCGTGCACCTGGTCGCGCACGGGAGAGTAAGCGAATTCGAGATCGGAGATTGCCATTCGTTTGCTCTTGAAGACCTGACTTGAAAATGGACTCTGGGCGGCGAATCCGCGCCGTCATAAGAATAACATTCAACCTTGACAGTAGTATATATCAAAGCCATAATTTGTAATACAAGGGAGCAGCCTATGAGTACCGCAGTCACATCTATACGCCTGGATATGGCGCTGGCCGACGAGGCCGTGCGTGCTCTCGGGGTGAAAACCCGCACTGAGGCGGTTCATCTGGCTCTTCTGGAAGTAGTCGGCAGCCGGCGCTTCAAGGATCTGATGCGCAAGAACGAAGGCAAGCTCAAGTTCTCCGGCTCCGATGAATGAGATCGTCCTCTTCGACACATCGATTCTGATTGCCGATCTGCGCACCGGATGCCACTCGGAACGGATTGAGAACTGCCCCGGGCGGATCAGGAATTCCGCGGTAGTGATGGCGGAGTTAGGCCGGGGAGCCACATCGGCAGCCGAGCGCAGGTTAGTGCGCGAGTTGGCGGCCAGCCGTCCGATGCTGACGCCGACAGAAAAAAACTGGATGGAATCTGGCGAACTTCTGGCGTCGCTCTTCGCGGGCAAGGGCCTTTTGCCCGCCAAACTGCGCGACTTGCACTTCGATGTGCTGATTGCGCTGACCGCGCGCACGCACGGCGCCACCCTGATTACCAGCAACCGCCGCGACTTCGAGCTGATCCGCGCCTCTCGGAACTTCAAGCTGGAAATATGGTAAAGAGGACTGGGAGACGGGAGTGAATCTGATTATCCCGTGGGTGATCTCCAGGCGTCTTAATCTTCTTGAGAACGACTTGGTTCTCTTTCCTGAGCGCCAAATCCGGCTGCGCGCCTGATGCCATAGAGCGCCAGACCAACCCCCACAACAGCACACAACCACGCGAAGACATCGCCATACGCGGTGTAGAAGGTGATGTCGTCGCGGAAGGCGAAGCCTGCGGGTAGCGCGTCCACCTGGTGGCGCGGGATGGACTGGCGCACGCGGCCATAGGGGTCAATGACGGCGGTGACGCCGTTGTTGGTGTCGCGCAGCAGCCACCGGCGGTTTTCGATGGCGCGCATGCGGGCCATGTTCAGGTGCTGCCAAGGTGCGCTGGTGTCGCCGTACCAGGCGTCGTCACTGATGTTGACCAGCACTTCGGCTCCATTGCGCGCGAAGAGACGGACCTCGCTGGCGAAGACCGATTCGTAACAGATGAAGATGCCGTAGCGATGCAGCGTGCCCGCGTGGTCGGGGACGTGGAAGACGAGGCGGTCGCGGCCGCGGTCGAAGGCGCTGACCCGGCCGGTGAGTTTTTTGGCGAAGAAGAGAAACTTCTCAAACGGAACGTATTCACCGAAGGGGACGAGGTGGATTTTGTCGTAGCGGCCCAGGCGCGCGCCGTCCGCGCCAAAGAGCATGGCGGAGTTGTAATTCAGCCAGCGATGCTCCTCATCCGACATATCCATTCCGTAGCCGCCAACCACCAGCGGCGCCTGCTGGGCTTTGGCGATGGAGAACATCGCAGCCTGAAAGCGCGGGTCGGCTTCCACAAAAGAAAACGCCGGAGCTTCGGGCCACACAATCAGGTCGGGATAAGTGGCGTAGAGCGGGCAGACAATCTGATGCAGTGGCGCGCCGGTTTGCGGAATGCCGGCGATGTAGGTTTTGCATTGCTGGCCGGCCAGGCGCATGAACTCGGCCATGTGCTGCTGCCACACGGCGGGGTCCTGCCAACTGTTGTCCGCGGCTACGTCAAGATTGGGCTGGACGAGGACGGCGGTAGCGGTGGGCTCGGGCTGCGGCGGGATAAACGCATCGCCCGCAAAGCCGATGGCCACCAGACCTGCGCCTACCGCACCCCAGAGCCAGATGCGGCGATGGCGGTCGTGCAGCAGAATGGGCGCAACCAGCATGACGTTTGCGGCGACCAGCACAAAACTGATGCCGTAGACGCCGGTCCACGGCGCGAGCTGGTTGACGAGCGCGTTATCCACCTGCGAGTAGCCGAGCTGATCCCACGGAACGGAGGTGAAATGCGCGGCGAGGAACTCGAGCGCCACCCAGAGGAAGGGCGCGGCAAGTAGAGCCTTGCGCACGGAGCCGGTGGCGCGGTGAACGAGCGCGACCAGCAGTCCGAAGACGGCGAAGTAGAGGCCGAGCACAAGACTGAATGCGGCCAACAGCAGAATGGGCGCGAGCGCGGGCATGTCGCCATAGCGGGACATGGTGTCGCGCACCCAGTAGCAGTTGCCGCAGTACCAGAGGAATCCGCAGACCCACGCAATGAAGAAGGCGCGGCGCAGCGGGCGCGGACGCGCGCAGTTGAGCGGCGAAAGAACGGCCCACAGCAGAGGGATAAGCGCGAACCAGGCAAAGACGGCGCGCCAGGGCGGCATAGGCCCGGCAATGGGAAAAGGCAATTCCAGCAGGCCTGCGGAGAGACCGGCGGCGGCCCAGAGCTTCCACGCTGCACGCTGCATACAGGGAGGAGTCTAATGCATTGGGCCCGCGTGCGCGGAGGCGAGGCAGGCTGGCGGCAGGGCGCGCTGAAAATGCATGCTGCGCACCGTGCGAACGTTGCTTTCGACGCTATCAACTTATAAAGAAATCACTTAGGCATTTTCATTGACTCCGGTTTCGTTCAGAACTACACTCAGCGAGGGCGTACGGCAGTACCCCATCCTGAATTCTGGCAAGCTGACGCTGGTAGCGCCAATTTCGCAATGGCATCTTCTCGAACGACCGTAGCCCCGCCCTCCGACCGCGTCCGGCTGATCGTGGCATCCAGCGTGATGCTCACGTTCATCTCCTTCTGGCGCGCGGCTGCCATCGTACTCAACGACCTTGGTTCGTCGGCGTTTTACGCGGGCGGCATCGCTGAGCAGGCAGTAGGTGCGGCTGCGCCCTGGTTCATTCTGGGCATCATGCTGTTCAGCTTCTCGGTGCGCGCGGTTTACATCGAGAGCTGTTCGATGTTCACCCGCGGCGGCGTTTATCGCGTGGTGAAAGAAGCGCTGGGCGGCACCTTCGCCAAGCTGAGCGTTTCGGCGCTGATGTTCGACTACATTCTGACGGGACCAATCTCGGGTGTGTCGGCCGGGCAGTACATCACCGGCCTGATGAACGAGATGTTGAACGTGGTGAACCAGTACAACTGGCTGCCACCGGCCCTGCAGGATGTCTCCGGGCATGCTTTCCAGTTTGACTTGAACCACACGTCGGCAGTGTTTGCCGCGGCGGTGACCATCTACTACTGGTGGCAGAACGTCAAGGGCATTGAGGAGTCGAGCGACAAGGCGCTGCGGGTTATGCAAATCACCACCATCATGGTGGTGATTCTGTTTTTCTGGGGCGGCTATTCCCTGTTTATCAAAGGTGCGCACCTGCCACCGCTTCCCATCCCTTCCAACCTGCATTTCAGCGACGACGCGCAGGGATTCCTGAAGGGATCTGGACTTCCGATTTATGGACTCTTCGGCATTCTGATGGCCTTCGGCCATTCGCTGCTGGCCATGAGCGGCGAGGAGAGCCTGGCGCAGGTCAACCGCGAGATTCAGCATCCGAAGCTGAAGAACCTGAAGCGCGCGGCGATTGTCATCGCCATCTACAGCCTTATATTTACAGGCGGCGCCACCATGCTGGCGTCGATGCTGATTCCCACTTTCGAGCGGACGCATCTCTACCAGGACAATCTGATTTCGGGTCTGGCCATGTACATGGTGGGGCCGATGTTCTGGCGCATCGCGTTCCGCATTTTCGTGGTGTTTGTCGGCTTCCTGATTCTCTCCGGCGCCATCAACACGTCGATGATCGGCTCAACCGGTGTGCTGATGCGGGTGGCCGAGGACGGCGTGCTGACCGACTGGTTCCGCAAGCCGCATCCGCGCTTCGGCACCAGCTATCGCATCGTGAACCTGGTCTTCGCACTGCAAATGTTCACGATTATCGCCACGCGCGGCAACGTCATCACCCTGGGCGAAGCGTACGCCTTTGGCGTCATCTGGTCGTTCATGTTCAACAGCCTGGCCATGCTGGTGCTGCGCTGGAAGTACCACGGCGAGCGCGGCTGGAAGGTGCCGCCGAATATCAGGATCGGCAAAACCGAAATCCCGCTTGGCTTGATTTCCGTTTTTCTGGTGCTGTTCGCCACAGCGGTTGTGAACCTGTTTACCAAATCGGTGGCGACGGTTAGCGGCATTGCGTTTGCGGCGACATTCTTTGTCATCTTCACCATCTCTGAACGCCAGAACCTGAAGCGGCATGCGCTGACCGCGCGGCAGATGCGCGATCACTTCCAGTTGGAGCACCAGGACACG